>NZ_JAHGAD010000037.1:0-79645 GCF_030248375.1 Vibrio sp. B181a
AAACCGATCGGCATTAACTCATTGTTGAGTGGCATTTTTAATATCAAAGCGTAGCTGATTTAATTAAGGACAACTCAACGGGATAGTAGCCACTACATCACTATAATCATCTACCTTAACCGACACGTTATAACTATCGCCCTCAGTCGGAGTATTACATGTAACCGATACATCATACGTACCGTCTAGACTATTGAACTGAGCATCACCGAATGTTGCAATGCCCAACTGATTGATAATGCTACTCGCAAAGCGAACACTAATATTATGCCCTCCATGCGTAATGATGTTGCCAGAGCTGTCTCGTAAGGTAACAGTTATCGTTGTTGAATCTGTTATCGAGGCAGGAGTCGCGCCACTTTGAGCAACATCGACTTGAGTAACAGTGAGCGACACCGTATTTGTCAGTACTAAATCCCCAACGGTAGCACTCACGACATAACTGCCAGCAGTATCTGCAGTAACTGACACCGTGTACGTACCATCACCATTATCTGCAGGAGTACCATAGCTTAGCCCCGTACCTTCCGGGCTCAACACCAAATCACCGTAGCTTTCTGTGTAAGCACTGCCATCAGCTTTCTTTAAAGCAACCGTGATAACTGCACTATGATCGCCACCCACACCAAAGGTAGAAATATCACTTGTGATGGTAGACTGAGAATCACTTGGCGGTAAAGCCTCAAATGTGAGGTTTAGAATGCCAACGGTTCCTGAGTCATAGGTCGCAGTAACAGTGACCTCACCAACAACACTAGAGCTAATGTTGCTTGTGTACACCCCATCGCTAGTATTCACTAAATCAGTCATATCAGCAGAGCCCGCTGTAATCGTGAGCTCAGGACTGTTCGGTGCTGGAACAAACGCATTTCCAGCGTAGTCTTGCAGCGTGATGGTCAATTGAGCAGTACTACTGCCATCTGCCGCGATGGTAGTGATATCGGCTTGCAATGTCGACTGTGATAAATCAATGACGGCATTAAAAGTAAGCTCAATATCGTTAGCCAACTCAGTGCCACCTATGCTCGCACCAAGGGTATAAGTACCTGCGTTCACTGTTGTAAAGACAGCCGTATACGAACCATCACCGTTGTCTGTTTTTGATTCTTCCGTTACCCCACTAGGCACAGAGAATGAAACCTCCCCCGCAGACGATGTGTAATCAGCACCATTGGTGTCTTTTAGCTGAACCGTTACGGTGATCTGGTCACTACCATCTGCATTCGCGGAGTCTTTATCACGGCTGAACGCTGCTGCAGATAGATTTAAGACTTGAGCATAGGACAAAGAAATAGAGCTGGATAACTGGGTTCCCCCAATAGATACTCCTGCTGATTTAGTACCGGAGCTCGAACTAGAGAAACTCACAGTATAAGTACCATCACTATTATCTTGAGAAGTAACGACACTCACGCCTGCTGGTAATGAGAGCTCAAGAGTACCGCCTGAACTTGTGTAGTTGTTACCTTCCGTATCTTTCAATTGAATGGTTACTGTGATCACATCGGATCCGTCGGCATTTGCAGAACTTTTGTCCGCGCTGAACGCTGTATTTGCTAGCTCAAGGACAGGAGAAAATACGATGTCGATTGAATTACTCAATCTGTCGCCAGCTAAAGAGGCACCAATAGTAAAGCTCCCTGAAGTCGTACTTGAATACTTCGCCGTATAGCTTCCATCGCCGTTATCTGTCGAAGAGATCAGAGTCAACCCTGAAGGTTCATCAAACGATAAAGTACCTGCGGAGCTCGTGTAGCTTTGCTCTTCAGAGTCTTTCAGTTGAACCGTCACCGTGATCACTTCACTACCGTCGGCATTTGCAGAACTTTTATCACGAGTAAATTCAGTGTTGCTGAGGTCAAGAACTGGAGTAAATTCAAAGGAAATGGATTCAGCAAATTCACTGCCATCCAGTGATGCCCCGACAGTGTAAGATCCTGAAGTCGAACTCTTGTATTTCACTGTGTAAGAGCCATCCCCATTATCTTGGCTATCAACCTGAGTTAACCCAGTTGGTGTATCGAATGTGACTGTACCGCCAGAGCTGATGTAATCATTCCCTTCTTTGTCTTTTAGCTGCAAGGTGACAGTGATAACGTCAACGCCATCTGCACTAGCTGAACTCTTATCAACTGATAGATCTGCGCTGTCGGTATCTAACACCGGAGTAAACTCGATATCGATGTTATTAGATAACGCACTGCCGGCAATGGAAGCCGTGATATTGAAGGTTTGTGACGTTTTACTAGTGAAGACTGCGGTGTAAGTGCCGTCACCATTATCTTGAGAAGACACCAAAGTTAGCCCTGTGTGCTCGCCAAACGTAATGTCACCACCAGACGATGCATAGTCATTTCCATCCGCATCTTTGAGCTGAACAGTGACCGTTATTTGCTCACTTCCATCAGCATTGGCGGACACTTTATCTCGGCTAAACACGGCATTTGAGAAATCGACCACAGCCACAAATTCCACCGTAGCAGAACCTCCTAATGCATTGCCATCAATCTCTCCGGAGATAACCACTTCTTGCGCTTTTGTTGAGGTTACTTTAGCGCTGTATGTTCCATCACCATTGGAGGTGATATCTGAGATGACTACCCCTTCAGATGGCTCAGCCGTCAATGTAAGAGTGCCGGAGTTTGATTCGCGAGCCGTACCAAACTCATCACGTTCCTGAACAGTAATATTGATTTCTGCGACACCGTCTGCCAGCGCTTCTGTGTTCTCAGCAAAAACGAACGTTTGAAGGTAATCAATCGGTAATTCGGCAAGACAATATTCATTGGAGCTTGGTAACTGAATATCAAAAGTGATCGCATTATCGGCGCTCGTCGTGGCGGTTGTACGTTCACCCCAGTAATAACGGTTCTCAAAATAAGAATAGGCTGAGCCCATGTATTCAATCGACTCGACCGCATCACTTTGCGTGGCGTTACCATCAGAGTCTGTTCTCCCCCATAAATAGTGAGAATAGTCTTGGTTGTACATCCAAAAATACGCCTCAGGTGCTGCTTTAAAGCGCGTGACAGCCATATCATCGCCGGTACATACCAAACGGGTCTTGATGGCTTGTTCAATTTTGTCACAAAGCTGCAGCGACATAAGAGAAATGTTGGTGGTATCTGCTTTGGCAGTAAACTCCACTTGGGCCCAAGTTTGTCCTCCGTAGTAGTAGAGACGATATAACCCGTCTTCGACCAAGTTGGAGAAAGTGATGGTATCTCCATTCATTTGGCCCGAAGTTTCGTAAGAATAACCAGAGTAAAGGTAGTAGTAACCTGAGTCGACGGTTTGAGTTTTCGTTTCATCGATTGGACAAACTAACGATAGTCCGGTTTCGATATCAATACGAGGAGGGTTTACAATATTTAAGGTCGCCTTGAAGGATTTAGTCGAATCACTCGATACACCAAAACAGAAGTCATCGAGATCGAGCCCCTCTGTTCCATCGGCTACTTCAATGACCTCACCGTCCACTTCAATCGACGCTAATAAACTGTTGCCTTGGCTATCCAGCAAATCAAAGTGACCAGCGAAGGCAGGCACTCGATTGATATTTAGCTTCTCAGGGTTATCACCCCAACCCGAAGGTTTGTAAGCCCAACCGCCGCCAGCTTTGGCAAAGGAAAGGCGCAGTTTTTGATTATTGGGGTCACCATTTGCATCCACAACATCGACATCAAGTTGACAGCGATCTTGTCCGTACCAATCCAGATTGTAGTATGAGAGGTGAGTGATTGGTTTCGAGACGGTAAAGGTGTTTTCGTTTTCTTGCTCTATAACGGCATCACCTTCGTAGCGCCATTTACCCGTTGAGTCGGTGTAACTCCAAATAGGGATCGTGCCATCGTCTAACGCCAAAGGCTCGCCCGTTTGCGGGTTCACCGTGGATTTTGGCACTTCAAACTCCAAATTGACGCCTTCTCCATCGAATGAAGACACTTTGTTACCGCTTTCATCGCCAATTTCAATCGCCACAAAACCGGCAGAAATAAAGGTCACGCTGTCAGGTGAGGTGATATCGCTTGGGAGCTCGCCATCAAACCCGTCCGGCGATAAACCACCAGGGAAAAGGTATAGCGGGTTATTCTCATCGTCAGCTAGGCCTTTTGGATCCGCTGAAAATAGCATCATCGAAACAGAAACCTTTCCTACAGGCGTAAAAGGCTGTCCATCTTCACCGATGAATCCTGTTCCTGCAGGAATCGACAACTTAGCGGTCGCACCATCAAGGATTTTACCTCCGTCCGTGCTGTCATCTTTGGTCACTGTTGCAACATCAACGGAAGAGCGGGTCACGTGCCCATCTAGCTCAACACGTTCTTCAACAAATGTGGTCGCCTCCTCCGCTTTTTCTGACTTAGGGACAATCTCAATCCAGTAATTATCCGACATGGTGGTTTGGGTAAGATCAAACACTTGAGAGTTAGAGAAGAAGCCATCACCTCTTACAATCACCGTCATCTTAGCCACTCCACCATTCACATCGCTGGCGTTATCGACGTCAAAGGTGAATGGCACAATTCCAGACTCAGGAACCACCACGACATTACTTTGAAATGCTTCACCTTGATGGAAACCAGCCACTTCTCTTCCTAGAACATCTTGCACTCGAACGGCAAACGTCTCATCCTGATTAGCAACATCAAAAACAAACAGCAGTTCTAGATTGGACATTTCTGTCTCATCGACTCGATTAGAGACGTTAAGTGATAAGCTTTGTTGGTGAGAAATTTGAGATGTTAATGAGGTGGTCGTTTCAGTGATAGAGTCATTACAGCCAAAGACGGTAAATAATGACATTACTCCTATCAAACAATACAACCACGCCCTTCTGCACGTGTTGATCGTAACCATAAACTAGCCTTTATATTTATATGAAACACAATACATATAAATAGCAACTAACTAGTGCACCTGCAGGATGTATGGATAAAATCATACTCAGAGCACATTAAGATGAAACGAATGGTTTGGTATTCATTCTCAGCGTCTTACTTAGATAAAACGAATAAAAAAACACCACATCTTTCAACATGGTGCTTTTTGGGGGAAATTCAGGGGCGGTCTATAGCACGGCTTTGCGGCTTGGTAGGAACACTTCGCCTAACATACAGCGTACAGAGCCACCACCAATCGACTCTATGGTAGAAACGTCAAATGGCAGTAATTTACCGTGTGTCGCTAGTTGATTTCTTTGTGCTGGAGAGAACGCATCGTAAGCTGATTGAGACATAGCAATGACCTTATCGCCGCGTACCGTTTCCAGTTGTAGAATGTTGCCGCAGAACTGGTTCATCTGCTCAAGTGAAATCGAGATAACCTGCTTGTCTTTCGCCAACGATTTAAGCACAAAGCGGCGCTCAAACTCAGGGATCACTTCATCACAAATCACGCAGAACTGCTCACCCACTGCCATCATCACGTTAGTGTGGTAAATCGGCGCGCCAGAAGGCAAACGAGTTTGGAAAGAAATCACGCGATCGTAACCAATACGCTTGGCGTAATCTTCTAAAACCAGACGATCGCAACGCTGTGAGAGCGCGGCATAAACGGTTTTGTTGAAGTGGTCGAACACCATCACGCCCGTACTTTCTAGGTAGGCTTCTTCATCTAGATATTCGGTCAGTGAGTCTTGTTGATGCACTTCTCGACCCGCGTGCGCTAATGCAGCGACCAACGCATCTGGGCGAACCTCATGCTGACGGTTTTCACACGCCATCGGGAAGGTATACAAAGTACCTTCTGGGGTAGTGCTAAACCAGTTATTCGGGAACACTGCATCTGGCGTAGCGATATCAGATTGAGGGTAATCAAACTCAACCACTTGCACGCCTTCGTTTCGCAAGCTCTCAACCATCGCAACAAATTCAGCCATGGTATTACGTGAGACTTCTTCTTGGGTTAGCGATACTTGGTGTTGAAACTCGTTGTCTTGCGCAGTTTCTTCGTTAAAACGAAACTCTTTCGGCGGCACCATCACAACGCAGTTCGCGGTATGATGCAGAGCACTTTGCGTGCTTTCTTCTTTTCCATGTGCATTCTGAGGCACTGATTCGTGTAATAGCATCCAATACATTCCTTTTCACTAGAATGATGAGATTGTAAATTTATTGTTAACTTCAGTTTTGCTGTTTTTAATAATAATTCCCTCACGCAGAAGTAATAATTACTGGAAAAGCCACCATTAACCCGACTTTTTATTGTCACTTTGCCGATTTACTGTTTTGTGACGCGTGAATGGTCATCTCAAGAATAATGCACTAGCGAATTCTTTATAACCAACTAGTTACATTTAAAAAGCAATCGGTTAGACTATTTTTTCGCCTCTCACACATACGCAAAAACGTCTGCTTTTCTGGCTAGCAGACCACAATATGTCTTATCTCATACTCGGTATTAACTGCTTCGTCCAAGGCAGGAAGAATTGATGGATTCAATTACTGAGATGGCAACTATTAACTTTAGGATGAGTTATGTTTAAACGATTTGAAGGCTTTACTGAGCCGTTCCCCAAATCACAGCCTGACCAACCCCCAACCGGGATTTACGCCTTCTTGCGCCATTACACTCGTGGCTTTGAGAAACCGCTGATCATCATGTCGATCATGTCGACGATTGTGGCTATCGTAGAAGTCTCTCTGTTTGGTGCCATGGGTCAGTTGGTTGATTGGCTGTCCACCAGCAACCCAGAAACCTTTTTGCAAGACAACAAAGCGGACCTTATTTTCTACGGCACCTTACTGCTGGTTATCATGCCGATTTTGGTGGTGGTTTACTCGCTGCTGATCCACCAAACTCTGCTGGGTAACTACCCAATGTCGGTTCGCTGGCTTGCGCACCGTTACTTGCTCAATCAAAGTCTGAACTTCTATCAGGATGATTTTGCAGGTCGTGTTGCGACTAAGGTGATGCAAACCTCTCTGGCGGTGCGAGAAACCGTCATGAAGACGATGGATGTTTTCGTCTACGTCTTGGTTTACTTCACCAGCATCATCGTGATGTTGGCCGCCGCTGACTGGCGCTTGATGATCCCAATGTTGGTTTGGCTAATGGCGTACATCGCGATTCAGATCCACTTCGTTCCGAAGCTAAAGGCCGTGGCTACCGAGCAAGCAGATGCACGTTCAACCATGACAGGTCGCATTGTAGACAGCTACACCAACATTCAAACCGTTAAGCTGTTCTCGCACAGTAAACGAGAGACCGAGTACGCCGAAGAAGGCATGAAAGGCTTCTTGAGTACTGTGTATCGCCAAATGCGCTTGGTAACCGGCTTCGACGTTGCGGTGGAGATCTCCAACTATCTATTGGTGTTCTCAGTGGCTGCGCTGTCGATTTATTTGTGGCTGGATAGCGCGATTAGCGTTGGTGCCATTGCGATTGCTGTCAGCTTAGCTTTGCGTATCAACGGCATGTCGATGTGGATTATGTGGGAAGTCGGTGCCCTATTTGAAAACTTGGGTACCGTCGTAGATGGCATGAAGACGCTGTCTAAACCTATCGACATCAAAGACAAAGCCGATGCAAAAGATCTGCAAGTGCCTCAAGGTGGTATTCACTTCGACAACGTGAGCTTCCATTATGGTGAGAAAAAAGGCGTGATTAACAACCTCGACCTTAATATCAAACCGGGTGAGAAAGTGGGCTTAGTTGGGCGCTCTGGCGCAGGTAAATCAACCTTAGTAAACTTGTTATTGCGTTTCCACGATGTGGAAGAAGGCTGCATCAAAATTGATGGGCAAGAAATCTCAAGCGTCACGCAAGATTCTCTGCGCTCGAAGATTGGTATGGTGACACAAGATACTTCCCTGCTGCATCGCTCAATCCGCGATAACATCTTGTATGGCAATCCAGATGCAAGTGAAGAAGACCTGATTAAAGCGACCAAGCAAGCGCACGCACACGAGTTTATCGAAACCCTAACCGACCCGTTTGGTAACGTGGGTTATGACGCACAAGTGGGTGAGCGTGGTGTGAAACTGTCTGGCGGTCAACGCCAGCGTATTGCGATTTCACGCGTGCTGCTAAAAGACGCACCTTTACTGGTGCTTGATGAAGCGACTTCAGCACTAGATTCAGAAGTTGAAGCGGCCATTCAAGAAAGCTTGAACGAGCTAATGCAAGGTAAAACCGTTATCGCCATTGCACACCGTTTGTCGACCATTGCGCAGATGGATCGCTTGATTGTGCTTGATAAAGGCAACATCGTGGAGCAAGGTACGCACAAAGAGCTTATTGCCAACAATGGCATTTATGCTCAGCTTTGGGCACACCAAACGGGTGGTTTCCTTGGCGAAGAGTTAGAGAGTTAATGCGCTTCAATACCAATAAATACCCCAACAAAAGCGGCGCTCTAAGCGCCGTTTTTTATACGATTTTGCTATATCCACTTAAGCCATCCAATATTTCACCACACACATTTAGTGATCAAGATCACTAAAAATCTCACTTATGAAACACTTTTATGGGTGCAAGTCACAAAATTTCTGGTAGTATAGCGCCCCGTTGCGTAATCGTTAGCAGTGGACACAACGCAGAGTAGCAAGCTGGATTCATTTGTAATTTCACTTTTTGAGAAACAGCTATACTCAATCGATGGCTTAGTTATTAATCTAATAATAAGGTAATTAGCTTATGTGTAAATGTGGTTCAATGCAGATCGTACAAGTAAAACAAAGTTGGGCGGATAAATTATTCGGCTACTCAGAGCGCTGGAAATGCCAACTTTGCCGTAAGGTCTTCCGCTTCTAAAAGCACAATAAAAAATAATCTTAGAGTTTCTAAGAAAAAGCAGTGGCCCGACAATGATTGTCGGGTTTTGTTTTTTGGCGCATTCCAATTCTCCCTCCCCAAATAAATCCAAGTGAGCTCAACCTAGCATCTACCTATCGCTTAGGTATAAAATCATGCCCACTTATTACTTCATCAATTCATAAATAATCGGTCACTATGAACAAAAGTTTGCTGACTAATATCCTTGCTATCGCCATGATGGGTGCGGGATATCACATTCAAAATGATTACCTTTGGTACGCGGGTCTGTTCGCTTTTTCTGGCGCTATCACTAACTGGCTAGCCATTCATATGCTATTTGAAAAAGTACCCGGCTTATACGGATCAGGCGTCATTCCAGCACGTTTTGAAGAATTTAAATTGGCCATCAAAAACTTGATGATGGAGCAATTCTTTACTGAAGCAAACATCGACCGTTTCCTAAATAAAGAAATGGCAGGCGGCATGAAAATTAACCTTGAGCCTGTGATCGAGAAAGTCGATTTAAACCCAGCCTTTGATTCATTGGTCGAAGTCATCGAAGGCTCTCAGTTTGGTGGCATGCTTGCAATGTTTGGCGGTGCAGAAGCACTGCAACCCATGCGCCAACCGTTCGTGGAAAAGATGCAAGAGTCGATTATTGAGCTAAGTAAGAGCGACACCATTAAGGAAGCACTAAAAGAGCAAATGGAATCGCCTGCAATGATGGATGAAATCAAGCAGAACATTGAAAGCATCATTGACCAGCGCCTGAGTGAGCTGACACCCGCTTTGGTTAAAGAAATCGTGCAGAAGATGATTAAAGAGCACCTTGGTTGGCTCGTGGTTTGGGGCGGTGTGTTTGGTGGCCTTATCGGTGTACTAACCACATTCGTAAGCGCATAAAAAACTAACCAGAACTTGATATACGAAAGGAGCCTCATGGCTCCTTTTTTGTGTCTGATATCGACGTATCCCCACTCTTATTAACCGAGTAATTCAGGGTTCACACCAAATCCCGTCTTATGTTCTTCGATAACAACTTCACTTCGAGTTTGGATCACGCCCGGTAGTGTCCCAAGCTTACTCGACATAAATTCCTGATAAGCCTTCATGTTCTTTACTCGAACTTTAATCATGGTGTCGAAATCACCTGACAACGAATAACACTCTTCAATTTCAGGCATGAGCTCTACCGCTTTGGCAAATTTCTCGAAAATCGAGAAGCTGGTTTGATCAAGACGAATATGAATAAACACCTGTACATCTAGGCCAAGCTTCTCTGCATTGAGCTCTGCATGATAGCCATTTATGTAGCCTTCTTTCTCCAGCCTTTTTACGCGTTCAGAGCATGGTGATGTGGTCAAGTTCACTTGCTTTGCTAATTCCACCACTGGAATTCGCCCTCGAGAATGCAACACTCTCAAAATTTGTAAATCAATTCTATCTAGTTGATAACTCATTAACCACATCCTTGTAACAACCCAGGAGCCACCAGATTAATAGTAACTATTCAGTTTGCAAATAGTGAAATATACATCGTGTGAAACCCATATGAATTTAACGATTGCCCCGTACAAAAAAGCACCAACCGTTCCAAAAATGAAAACTTTTATGTGTGTAATTTATAAATACATTGAGCAAACTAGGTAACTTTATTTATTAGATAAATTTGTTAACAAAAAAATGGAATGGTGAACTTTGAAGAGAAAAATATGAGCTTTTAAGAAAAGAATTGAGCCAAATTGTAAGGCAATAATAGGCAAAAATATCAAGGAGAAAGCAATGTTAACCCTACAACTCGCGTACAAGCCGTTTGGTGTTGGCGAATGGACGTACACGACCGTTTCGCACGAGGTCGCAAAGTCACTGGCGTCTGAATATGCCTCTTATGGCTGGCCAGTCATGATCGATGGATTACCTTTCGCAACAGAAAAAGAGCTGGCTGCTTAAACGCCGATTACATGATCGCTGATGTCTGTCGCGCTGGATGCTGAACCACTTCACCAATAGCGCGATGGTTACAACAGCGACAGTAGTATTGTGGTTCCATCTCGTAATAATGTTCACCAGTCACGAACTTGGCCATTAATTGTGTGAAGCTCACCACTTTCCCTGTCAGTGTTTGGATTTGCTCTGGTTCACAACGCTTCATGATCACTTTGTGCTGCGTTGCTCTTCTACAAGCTGAGCAATAGATATCCGGCATTACAATCTCTCCCTGTATTTTTCGTTACTACTGACAATTGACATATTTTGTTCAAAATAATTCCACAATAAAAAAGCCCCTTCTCTTTTTTGTGTCCTAACTCCAAAAATTCCCGTACACGCACCCGAAAACTGAGACCTTGGTCAGTCCGCCTGCTTTCGGACCGAACAACGAAAAATAACACCTATGTATGCAATACAATGAACCATCACACATTACATATTATTGAGTGCTTATCTTTACATTTCTCTACAGAAAACTTCACACATTGGATTGAAATAGAAATAAGGGGGTCGTTATGCGAATTTAAGCAATTTACAGTGTGAATTATGTCCTAATCAGGTCAAATTTCATGTGCAGAATGTAATTTCAAAACACATGCTAGACTTCATCAAACCATCACCAGACGCGTTAGTGGTCGCGACTTAGTAGTGTCTCACAATCGCTCCCTCTTAGCGCGGTGTTTAACGTGATTCGCGGTGCCCAACCCAGAACCAATGAAGCGGGTGTTCAATTCCCATTTAGCGATTTAAGATACTTGGATGCTACTTCTGACCAGATCTTGATGTCTGGAGCACCCAATCCGTGAGGTAAAACCAAGATGCCAGCACAACCCACTCTCTTCACCGAACGACTTATTCTTCGCCCATTTCATCACAACGATTGTGAGCGTGTAGCTTTGCTCGCTGGTGAAAAAATCATCGCAGATATGACCGCTAACGTCCCACACCCTTACGAACCACCAATGGCAAAAACATGGATAGATGGGCATGGCCCTATGTTCTATGAGCGCAGAGGTGTCGTCTATGCCATTACATCACGTAGCACAGGGGAACTGCTTGGTGCGGTGAGTTTACCGAGAATAGAAGACGGGTACGGTACATTGGGATATTGGATTGGCGTGCCTTACTGGGGAAAGGGTTATGCTTTTGAAGCATCTAAAACCCTAGTTGAGTTTGCTCAATCATATTTCGAACTCGTCGGTATTCGTGTGATGCACTTAGCAGAGAATCAACGCTCAAAGTCAGTGATAAAGAAACTAAATGTGCCTTATATAGGAAACAAAATCCTTGGTATGCAAGGCGTAGAACGCGAAGTTTGCGTCTACCAATGCAGATTTGATGCGAATAACTAAACCTGAAAGCGTTCCGCAAACTAAAGAAAGCATTGAGTGTACGGTGGGACTTGCCTCTTAGATTTGTTGTTCAGCGAAACTAAGCGGCTCTCATCGTGACATTATGATGTGCAAAAGATAACTAGATGGAACATGGAGTCATTGGCATGGAAAGCCTCGCAAAATATCTCAATCAACAAGGGTTCCGCTGTCATGCGCTAGATCGAAAGGTCAAAGTAGAACTCGGTAGCTTCGGGCAGTTTGTTTACATTGTAAAAGATTACCAACGCGGTTGTTATATCGTTCAAAGTCACGTAACCATACAACTGATAAGCTTTGTTTTAATGTTTGGTGTTGGCTTATATGGTTTGGCTGCTCAAGGAAGTGCTCTTAGTGCGGTGATTGCAGCGATTTCTCTTGGCGGCTTAATCAACCTAATCTTAATCGAAGTAAAAACGCTTCCACTTAAACGAAACTTACAACAACTATCGAATATAGGCTTAGAAGAGGTGGAGAATAGTCATTGATACGCTACACCACGAAGGAGCCCTATCAGTTTCCTCACACTTACTCCGATAAAAGTGGTTAGCGCAATAAATAAAATAACTTGAACATAAGAGTGATAACTGAGAATGCTTAATACAAAAAAGCCAGCAGTGATGCTGGCTTTTCTCTCTCTTAGTCTTGAGCGACTTTCACGCGAATCTTGCTTTTCGCTACGCTGGTCATGTTCAGCGCTTCCAGTGCAGCAATCGCTTCTGCTTCATCTGGCATGATCACAAAGCCGAAGCCTTTTGATAAACCGGTTTCTTGATCAAGAACCAATGTACAAAGTTCCACTTTGCCGTGCTCAGAGAACAGTGCACGCATGTCTTGCTCAGTCGTTTGACGAGCCAAGTTTCTTACTAAAAGTTTCATAATGAACCTAGTGATTTGAATAACCATACAATTCTCTCAGGTTCTTCCAAGCAAACCAAGTGAATAATATTGTGCGAACAACTAGATCATTCTAAGTACATCTGTTTAAATGATTTTTCGTTTATTTTTCACCCAAAGGAGAGCCGGAATGGAAACGAAACGTCTTAAGCTAATTCCCGCTTGTTTAGAGCGTGCAGAAGAGGCACATCAAGCGGTATTACGAAGCCAAAAGACACTCGAAGTGTATCTTCCTTGGGTACCACATGTGCTCACACTAGAGGCCATGATTGAGGGAACAGAAAAAGCCATCGCGAACTTTGAAAATTTCGAAGAGGAATTACGTTATTTCATCATTGAAAAAGAGAGTGATCGCTTAATTGGTGCCGTTGGCTTAATGATTAAAGATCAGGAAGTACCCTCATTTGAAATCGGTTACTGGCAGGATGATAGCGCTGTAGGTAATGGCTACATTTCCGAAGCAGTGCTTGAACTAGAGCGCTACGCGTTCGAGGACCTTGGTGCGAGACGCATTGCGATTACCGCAGATGCAAGCAATGCTAAAAGCCGTGCGGTCGCAGAGCGTTGCGGTTATGACTTTGAAGGTGAGCTTAGACACGATCGTGTTTCTACCTCAGGGGAACTGAGTAACACGGTGGTTTACGCCAAAATCCGTCACTAAAAGCAAAAAAGCCCGCGATAGTCGCGGGCTTTGTTTTCACTTGAGAATGATTAGTCTAGCTCAACCAATTTCTTCTCGTATTCTTTGTGTTGCTCAAGTACTTCTTGCGCTGCACCACCGGTCATTTTGCTCACCACCACGATAGCGATGGTAGAGAAGATGATGCCCGGTACGATTTCGTAAACGTCGAACCAACCGCCTGTTAGCTGTTTCCAAACCACGATAGTCACGCCACCAATTAGGATACCTGCTAGTGCGCCGTTACGGTTCATACCACTCCAGTAAAGGCTAAGCACAACTGCTGGACCAAACGCAGCACCAAAGCCTGCCCAAGCGTAAGATACAAGACCAAGAACAGAGCTGTCTGGCGTCATTGCTAGGAATAGCGCGATAAGAGAAATCACGATAACGCCCACACGACCAATCATGACCACTTCTTCAGACGTTGCATCTGGCTTAATCACTTGCTTGTAGAAGTCTTCTGCTAGAGCAGATGAAGATACTAGAAGCTGTGAATCCGCAGTACTCATTACCGCCGCTAGGATTGCCGCCAATAGGATACCTGCAATCACTGGGTGGAATACCGTGTTCACCAATAGCATGAAGATTTTCTCACCATCATCAACCTGCATACCAGGGTGACCAGTTACCCACACTAGACCAACAAGACCAACTAGCATTGCACCCGCCATAGAAAGCGCAGTCCAACCCACAGCGATACGACGCGCTGTTGTTAGGTCTTTGTTTGAACGAGAAGCTTTAAAACGCGCTAGGATGTGCGGCTGACCAAAGTAACCAAGACCCCATGCCACCAAAGAGATGATCGCGACAGCCGATAGAGGCTCACCTTTTACGTCGTTCCATAGCGTTAATAGCTCTGGGTTGATGTTGTGCATATCCGTCGCTAGTTGGCCTAGGCCACCATCCATAACGGCAACAGGCACGATCATTAGCGCCGCCGCCATCAATAGACCTTGTACCAAGTCCGTCCAAGATACCGCTAGGAAACCACCAAATAGCGTGTATGAAACCACACACACCGTACCAACGATAACGGCAATGCTGTAATCCAAGCCGAATACGGTCTCAAACAGTTTACCACCTGCTACCAAGCCTGAGCTGGTGTAGAAAAGGAAGAATAGAAGAATGAAGAACGCAGAGATTGTCTGAATCAGTTTCGACTTATCGTTAAAGCGACGCGACAGGAATTCAGGCAGCGTTAGTGCATCCGTTTGAATGCTGTACGTACGTAGGCGTTTTGCACTGATTAACCAGTTTAGCCATGTACCCACAAGCAGACCACCTGCTAGCCAGAATGCTTCAATACCTGCTGCATACGCATACCCCGGAAGACCAAGTAGCAACCAGCCACTCATGTCTGATGCGCCCGCAGAAAGTGCCGCTGGCCATGGACCAAGGCTACGACCACCTAGGAAGTAGTCAGATGAATTGGAAGTCCTCTTATACGCGTAAACGCCAATGGCAACCATAATTAGTAAGTACGCCACGAAAGTGGTCGTGATAGCAAAGCTATTTTCTATCATTTGATAGTCCTCGTTATAATTATTTCCTTCCTTGCCCTCTTTGATATTTTGCCATCGCAGCAATACATCAAAGCAAGAGATACCAACCCGAGTAAGCTCTCAGGCTCTTTTGATTCAGATTGGTATCACAAGTCAGGTTAGTGGGAGTCGCTTCCCAACTCGAGTAGAGTCGCGTTACCGCCCACTGCTGTAATATTTATCGTTCGAGTACGCTCGGTAATGAAGCGCAACGACAGATGAGGATCATGAGTCAATGTCGGTGACTCTAAATCCGTTTCAGAAACTAAGCCGACGATGGCACCGTCACGCTTAGCCAGTTGCAGGTTAAGCGCGTGCTCAACCTGTGAATGCCCAACATAACCCACACTACGTACGTCACTGTCTAACAACGGGGAAGACGCATCGTACGCAACCACTTGGACTAAGTTAGATGGGAAGTTTGCTGACGCCACAGCATGCTTAACCAATTGATTAAGCTCTGCATTGTCACTGCAAATCACCACACTGTTGCCTGCAATCAAAGCACAGGTGATCATTGCAAATGTGCTGTACAGTGCGTTCTCTGTGTGTTCTAGGTTGTTTTCACAAACGACCAAAGCCACACCGCGACCCGCTGTGTACAGCTCGTTAGTTTCGCCCGTAGGACCCACTAACTGATGAGTTTCTGCCAACAGAGACGACGCTTGCTGTAAGTGGTAAGACACCACTTTGCCAACCACGCTATGCTGCTCTTCAATGGCAGATTTAAATGCCAGCAAATGCTCGCATTTGTAATCAAAATCGGTCAGATTCCACTGCTCCCACGCAGAGAATGCATCTTTAAAAAACGTGATCTGATGAACCATAATGCGACTCCTTACGCCTTCTCTGCTTGAACAAGATGTTGTTTAGTAAAGCGGTATAGGTAGTGAGGACCACCGGCCTTCGGACCCGTACCCGACAAACCTTGACCACCGAATGGCTGAACGCCAACGACCGCACCGACCTGATCGCGGTTGATGTAGCAGTTACCCACACGAGCGTGTTTTTCAATCCAACGGTAAGTGGTTTCGTTACGGCTGTGAATGCCCATTGTGAGACCAAAACCGGTTTGGTTGATTTGCTCAACCACGTTTGGCAACTCAGACGCTTTAAAGCGAACAATGTGCAAGATAGGACCGAATTGCTCTTCTTTCAGAACATCAATGCCCGAGATTTCGAACGCACTTGGTGATACAAAATCACCGTGCTGACACGCTTCATCCAACTGCAATTGAGCAACTTTGGTTTGCGTACTTGTCATGTGCTCTAGGTGAGCAAGGAGTTTGTTCTTTGCATTGCTGTCGATAACCGGACCCACATCCGTTTTGTGTAGGTGCGGAATACCAACATGCAGTTCATTCATCGCACCTTGGATAAGGTTGATGATGCGATCCGCAACGTCTTCTTGAACGAACAGAACGCGCAGAGCAGAACAACGTTGACCAGCAGAAGCGAAAGCGGAACGAATCACGTCACGCACAACTTGTTCTGGTAGTGCCGTACTATCCACAATCATGGCGTTTTGACCGCCAGTTTCAGCGATAAACGGTACTGGCTTCGCGCTACGCTCGGCAAGCGTCACGTTGATGCGCTGCGCCGTTGCTGTCGAACCAGTAAATGCCACGCCTGCAATCGCATCGTGAGATGTCAATGCATGACCGATTTCACCACCACGACCTGGCAATAGCTGAATCACACCTGCCGGGAAACCGGCTTCTAGCATCAATTCAATCGCACGCGCCGCAATTAAGCTGGTTTGCTCAGCTGGCTTAGCCACAACTGTGTTACCTGCAACCAATGCCGCTGTGACTTGACCAAGGAAGATCGCTAATGGGAAGTTCCATGGGCTGATACAAACGAATACGCCAAGCCCTTCGCGGCTAGAAATACGTTTTACGCCATCAAAGCCCTCTAATTCGAACGGTTGAAGGTTTTGCGCTTGTTTCGCGTAGTAACGACAGAAGTCGACCGCTTCACGCACTTCATCAATGCTATCGTGAATCGTCTTACCCGCTTCTTGGTGACAAATCGCCACCAGCTCAGCCAAGTTTTCTTCCATCAGATCCGCAAGCTTATCTAGGCACACTGCTTTTTGTTCAATCGCGGTGCCTTTCCACTCTGGGAATGCAGCATCAGCCGCTTCGATTGCAGCGGAAACATGATCAAGGCTTGCGAAAGCCACCTGACCCACTTCAATACGACGATCGTAAGGGGCAGTAATGATCTCTGCGGAGTTTTCCTTGATCATGCTTTCGGCATGTTTTTCGCCGTTGATGATCGGACCCGCAGTCCACTTCTGGGTTAGAAAGCTTTCAACCTGCGCTTCAAACGGCTTCGCTTCGCTATCGATATCAACGTTCACACCGTACGAGTTTTTGCGCTCTGGGAAGATGCCGGTTGGCATTGGAATTTGGCCGTTGTGCAAGGTCTCAAACGAGGTCAACATATCAACAGGGTGATGCGTCAGCTCTGAAATCGGACAGCGCGCGTCCACCAAACGATGCACAAACGAACTGTTCGCGCCGTTTTCTAGTAAGCGACGAACCAAGTAAGGCAGTAGATCCGCATGGCTACCGACTGGCGCGTAAATACGTACTGGCTGACCATAAGTGTCCATCACATGGTTATAAAGCGAATCGCCCATACCATGCAGACGTTGGAATTCGTAATCTTTGTGCTCTGCCATTACAGCAATCGCCGTAACAGTGTGCGCGTTGTGACTAGCAAACTGCGGGAAGATATTGCCACGAACGCCTTCACTTAGTAGGAAGCGAGCACACGCTAGGTAAGCAACATCCGTCGCTTCTTTGCGCGTGTAAACAGGGTAGTTCTCGTAACCCGCTTGTTGCGACCACTTGATTTCGCTGTCCCAGTACGCGCCTTTTACTAGACGCAGTGGGATCAGATCACCCTGCTCTTTCGCTAGACCGTTTAGCCATACCAATACTGGCAGTGCACGTTTCGAGTAGGCTTGAACCACCAGACCAAACTTACCCCAGCCTTTCAAAAGGTCGCTGCGGTACAGTTTTTCAAAAAGTTTTAGTGACAGCTCTAAGCGGTCCGCTTCCTCTGCATCAATCGTAATGGCAACATCCACCTCGATAGCGCGTTTAAGCAGCTGCGTTAAGGTGTCATAAAGCTCTGTCATCACGCGTTCTTCATTCGCCACTTCATAACGTGGGTGAAGTGCAGAAAGCTTGATAGAAACAGAAGGTGCAGGGCTTGTATCGCTACCGTACGTTTCGCGACCAACGGCTTCAATCGCCATTAGGTAGTCTTTGAAGTACTTGCTTGCGTCTGCCGTAGTCAGCGCCGCTTCACCCAACATATCAAAGGAGTAAGTGAAGCCTTTGTCGCGCATTGGGCGACCGTTTTTCTGTGCTTCTTCAATCGTACGACCACGTACAAACTGATGACCCATGATCTTCATGGCCTGATACATGGCTTTACGAATCACAGGTTCTGAGAATTTGTTCACCAGACGGTTTACAGCCTGACCTGGGCTCTGGGTTTCTTGCTCACCAAGACCAATCACTTTACCCGTTAGCATTAAGCCCCAAGTTGACGCGTTTACGAAGACTGAATCAGAACTCTTTAGGTGAGATTTCCAGTCAGCAACGCTTAACTTATCTTTAATCAGTGCATCCGCCGTTGCTGAGTCAGGAATACGCATCAGTGCTTCTGCAAGACACATCAGCAAGATACCTTCATGAGTATCTAAGCTGTATTCCAGCAGTAGCGCATCAATCATCTGAATTGACTTTTTATCCGCACGGATGGCTTCGATAAGCTGGGTTGTTTGGGTCGTGATTGCCGATTTTTCTTCCGCTGTCGGCGTCGCTAGTGGCAATAATTGCTCTAGCCATTGAGACTCGTCCACCATGTACAATGGCGAGATCAGTGACCACAACTTATCAAGCGGCTGCTCGATAAATTCCGGTGTTAACACGTTCGTTGCAGTAAACATGCGTTTTCCTCAATCTCTCTCCTCGAAAACCGCTTCGAGGATCATCAATGGCTGGCAGTGTATTTTGAGCCCGAGAAGAATACTTGTCAAAAACTCCGAGCTTTTTGCTAAAAACTCGCTTTTATAACAAAACATCTACATAGTCACACGCAATTACATAATATATTGTGTTGTAAAAATTCATCTTTGCCCGTCATTTACAACAAAGGCAGATAGGTTTTGAGCAATTTTTGTTTGAATAAGAAGGATTTAGATTGCGGTTTTGTGAGGAACGGACAAAAACAATGAAAACTTTCGGAGAATTACGCAAAAAAGTTCGACTTTCCTGTACAAAACGCAAGCACAAAAAAGCCGCGACTCATGCGCGGCTGTCATCAGATAAGCAACTATTCCAATATAATTAGCCAACCTGTTTCTTATACTGAGAAGGCGATAACCCTTGTAAACGAGTAAAAGTATGCGTAAAGGTACTTTGGCTCGAGAAACCAGTAAATTCAGCAATTTGTCCAAGCGTAAGGTGACCTTGTTCAATTAAGTCACGCGCCATATCAATACGTTTACCTAACACATACTGATGCGGCGTAATGCCCATCTGATCTTTAAATAAACTGTGGAACTGGCTTTCGCCCAAAAACACACTGCCCGCCAGCTGCGCCACACTGATTTTGTGGCTCAAGTGCTGCTCGATGTAACGGTCAATCGCATCCAGATCAAAGCGAGACTCTTTCCTCGACGTTTCAAATGCTGAGATATGACGCTGCATCAGAGCGATCACGGTATCGTTACACGCACGGCTTAGCAGTAAGTCATCTGGGTGATTACGCATCTCTTGCACCAGCATCTGAATCAGCTTTTGGATTTGACCATCCAACTGGAAGTAAAGATGAGAACGCTCTAGATTGTTGATTTTCTGCAGCATCTCGGGGTCATCATTGGCTGGCTTTGGCATGTTGAGCACCAAAATATCTGATTGATGAATCACGCCGCCGAAAGCATGATCAGAAGACGCCGTTACGATACAACCTTGTCCCGGACCAACCAGGTTGCCCTGTCCACGCACTTCAAATTCCGCTTGTCCTTTCAAGCCGATCACGATCTGAGTGTAAGCATGATCATGGCATTCCATATAAGACGGAAGCGTGATCAATTCTGCTGGCTTAGGCAGCATGATCTCTTTATGCAGCGGGGCTTTCGGGTTATCTGGGTTACTCATTTCAACAGTCGTCTTTACACGGTCAGCTTACACCTTGGCATCATATACCTTCTCGGTTGGGTTGCAACTCCTCCCCGAGTCAATCGCACAAGATCAAACCAACACGATCAAGGCTCTCTACATGATCATAGTTCCGGAACGATGATCATGTAAGAGTAACTTACGGTCAATGTGCAACCAATTTTTTTAACAAAAACGGGCAGATAGCAAAAATTACCAAAGGTGAGACAAACACTTAGCAAAGATCCTAGCAATGAAAATGCACATTAATGTAAAAGGTAAGATGAAAATTACGATCGAACGCGCACGAAATGCCCGAAAAACAGTGGCATAGAGGGATTTCCCCCCTTACTAACCTCTTCTCGATTCAATACATTAGACCTCGAGCTCTAGGATGCATACGACCCTGAGCTCATCGGTATCTACTTGATACCTCTAACTTACTTAGCAGACCCTCGCTACGTAATTTAGAACCTCTTCTACACGTCGACAAGATTATATCTTGTGTTGCCAGCCCGTCTTCAGGCTGGCTTTTTTTTTGCCTATCGCCAATGAAAACAATGGCATAAGCTGCTAATATATCGGACATCTCACTGTATCCTGACGTTAATCATCACGCAGAGCTATCTTGATAGACCTTCTCTCTTCCAGTTCTATCTGGCGCGATTCTCGAAAGCATGATCAAGGTAATGCGATAATGTAAACGCAGGCAAAGCAAAGTGAGGGAACGACCTGTAATCATGCAGGCGATATAGCAGTAGTGAGTCCCTTGTGAATATTCCAGTCAATACCATAGAACAGTCGCTCCTTCGACAGCTACCGGGTTGTTGGGGATGCAAAGATAAAGATTCGGTATTCCGCTATGTGAATCAGGAATACGCCGAGTTAATTGGGTACGATTCGCCCGAAGCTTGTATCGGTAAGACAGACTTCGAAATGGCTAGCCCTACCATTGAGTGCGCCCAAGACTTTCAAGAACAAGACAAGCATGTGATTGAAACCGGCGAGTCGCTGAAGATCCTTGACATACATCCTTATCCAGATGGCCATTGGCGCGCGCACATTTTTACCAAGACACCTTGGAGAGATGAAGACGGCAACATCATTGGCACCATCTTTTATGGCCGCGAGCTAACGGATACCGCTGTGATTGAAGTCGGTTATTGGGTTTGCCGAGCCATTGGTGGTGCACCAAATCAACAGTCTATCTTCCGTTTTTCTAATCTTAAACCCGAGCCAGAAAAGCTGACCTGCCGTGAGCAAGAGACGCTGTTCTTACTGCTCTATGGTAAGAAACCGCAATTCATCTCTCAGGTGATGGGGATTTCAACCAAGACAGTAGAAGGGCATGTCGCTCGTCTGCGCACTAAATTTGAAGCCAATAGTAAGAACGAGCTTATCGATAAAGCGATGGAAGCAGGTTACGGCTCCATCGTGCCAAAGACGCTGCTTAAACATCAGTTGTCTGTTGTTCTCAACGGCGAACGTTGAATTTCCAAACTAGAAAACAAAAACACCGCCCATTTCGGCGGTGTTTTTTTATCTCGTCATCGAAGTGACTACGGCGCAAGACGGTCGATGTCCCACTCACCTTCTTGATTTGAGAACAAGAAGCGGTCATGAAGACGGTGTTCACCACCTTGCCAGAACTCAATGCTTTGTGGCTTAACGCGGAAACCACCCCAGAAGGTTGGCATAGGAATCTCACCTTTAGCAAACTTCTGCTTCAGCTCTAAAAACTTACCTTCCAATACGCCACGTGCAGAGATACGGCAGCTTTGCTTGCTCGCGATCGCTGCTAATTGGCTCTCTTTCGGGCGAGAAGTGAAGTACTTCATGTTCTCCATCGGCGTTAGCTTTTCTGCCACGCCCGTGATGTGAACCTGACGCTCAAGGGGATGCCATGGGAAATGCAGGCTGATGTTGCTGTTATGCCCAAGCTGCTGCGCTTTGCGGCTGCCCAAGTTGGTGTAGAACACAAAGCCATCTTTATCGACACTTTTTAGCAGCACGATACGTTGAAACGGCATTCCGTTTTCGTCCACAGTCGCGACCGTCATCGCCGTAGGATCCGTTAGCCCCGCTTGTACCGCTTGCTCTAACCATAGGTTAAATTGATCAATCGGATCTGCTTTTAAATCTTTACGACGCAGGCCACCTTTTGTGTACTCACGACGAATATCAGCAAGTTCCATCTTCACTCCTTCACTCGTTTTTGTCGATTGTGCGCCCGATACTAAGGAAATACAAGGACAGCAAGCAAGAACCCTGATTGCAGTTTTGTGCTGTGTCACGTTGTCGCAGCAGCTCACAACATCATTAAATGCCTTTTGATAACATGGCGTTAAAAACCAGTGAGCCAATCGTGAACCTACTTAACCCCAAAGCTCTGCGCCATTTTTTGTTGGTCTTGCTCGCCATCGGTCTGGTCGGGCTAATGTTGACCCATAAATACGCAACCCAGCATCAACATGATCAGTGGCAAAGCAAGTTACAAACTCAAGCTTCACAGGTCGCCCAAGAAATCGATTATGAATTGGCAAAGTTTGAGCAAATCCCGAACTTACTCAGCCATGATCCAAGATTGCTTGAAGCCGTCAAAGTAGGTAAGCCATCAGAATCGCTCAACTTATTGCTCGCCGATTGGTTAGCACAAAGCCTCGCTGACACCATCTATGTGCACGACAAAACCGGCTTAGTTATCGCATCGAGTAACTACCAGCAAGACGACAGTTTTGTGGGCTCTAACTTTGCCTTTCGTCCTTACTTTCAGCACGCCCTAAATGGAGAGAAAGCTCAGTATGTTGCGCTGGGCGTACGCTCAAATAAGCGCGGCTATTTCTTCTCTTCCCCTCTTTGGGTTGAGGGCAAAGTCGCAGGCGTGATTACGGTTAAAGTAAACTTGGAGCAACTCGAAAAAGGGTTAACCCAAGAAAATGGTGGGTTACTGGTTACCGGTGTGCACGATGTCGTCTTCATGAGCAACTTGCCCGATTGGCGCTACCGAGCCCTATTCCCATTGTCTGAACAGGCAAAACGAGAGCTTAACCAGACTCAACAATACGGTGATACCTTGCCTCAATATCGTGGCGAGTTTACTGGGCAAAGCGGCGCGACGCAGTTGGAGAACAATCAGCTATTGGTTTCACCCAACTACCTCGCTTACGCAACAAACTTATTCGACAAAGGTTTTCGTGTTGTCGCTCTGATTAGCCAACAAGAAGTGTTTGCTGCGGTATTGCAAGCGGATGTGATTTACCTTTTGCTGTATTCGCTCGTTGGCCTAATAGCCTTAGCGTGGTTTCAAATGCTAGTCAACAAAGCACGATTAGCAAATATGAATACAAACTTGGAAGAAAAGGTCACGGAACGCACCATAGTACTGAGCCAAGCCAACCACCAGCTGCAACAAACCGTGCACCAATATGAACAGAGTCAGCAAGCGCTCAAGCAAACCCAACAAGAGCTTACTCAAGCCGCGAAACTCGCACTACTGGGCGAGCTGTCTGCCAGCATCAATCATGAAATCAACCAACCACTTGCTGCACTTCGCACCTATACAGAAAACTCTCAACGTTTGATGGCGATGGAACGCTACCCTATGGTGACAGATAATCTCGGCAAAATGCTCTCTCTCAATGACACCATTGCCGAAGTCATTGCTCGTTTGAAAGTCTTTACGCGCAAAACGGACAATAATTCGCACAACGAGGTGTCCGTGCTACATGACGCGGTACATAACGCAACGCGCATTCTGAGCAGCAAGCTGATCAAACAAGGGGTGACGCTAAAAGTGCCAAACATTGAATGCGACGTGAAACTCGCCATTCACAGCGTCGAGCTAGAGCAAGTACTGATAAATCTCTTCCATAATGCAGCCCAAGCGATGGAAGGACACTGTGTCGAGCCACAAATTTCGATCGCGATACAATGCAATGAAAGCAACTGCGATATTCTGATTTCCGACAACGGACCAGGTATGTCAGAACAAGCATTAGCCAAAGTATTCGATCCATTTTTCACCACGAAACCTGAGGGACTTGGGCTGGGTTTAACCATTTCAAAACGTATTTTAGAAAGCTATCAAGGCTCTCTCAGTGCTTACAATCACAATGCTTACAATCATAGTGCTTTCAGTGATATGGATACGCAATCCCAGCAGTCAGGCGGCATGACCTTTATTGTCAGCGTGCCTTTAGTCCCACTTCATCCTGCAGAGGAACACTCTCATGCATAATCCCGTTTTCTTTGTTGATGATGAACCCCATATCCGTGATGCGGTCACTCAAGCGCTATTAATCGAAGGGATTGACGTCACTTGCTTTCCAAACGCAGTTGAAGCGCTGCAACAAATAGACCCAAGCGCACCGGCATTGATCATCACTGATATCCACATGCCCGTGATGAATGGCCTAGAGTTTATGCGCACACTGCTAGGCAAAAATAGTCACTTTCAATTTATCGTCTTAACCGGCCATGGCGATGTGAAAACTGCCGTCGAAGCGATGAAGAGTGGTGCATACGATTTTCTCGAAAAACCCTTCTCTACCGAACAGTTACTTAAGTCACTTAATAACGCTGGCGACAAGTTGGCCTTATTACAAGAAAACGTCTGGCTTAAAAAAGAACTCGACATGCAAACCCATGTTGGTCCCAAGATGATTGGTCACAGCCAAGCCATGGTCGACATTCGCCGTACCTTGATCAGCACCCCGCTCCACCAGCCGCTGATTTTTGTCGGTGAAGATGGAACAGGAAGAAGGCTGGCTGCGCAGTTTGCTCACGATATTCACGCCTCACCGGAAAATGAATTGTTCATTGCTTCTGGCGAAGATTTGTACGAGCTTTCTCTCGATGCACTAGACAAAACCGTACATCATCTTACGGACGGTAAAAGTCATTGCAGTTTGTACCTACACAGTGCAGAACACATCTCGACAAAACAGTGGCAATGCTTATTTGAACACCCAAAACTGCAACGTGTTTTTGGCGCAGCCAACACAGTAGACAAAGGTATTGAAAGCTCAGTAAAGATGATTCGGATGCCGAATTTGAATGAACGCAAAGAAGACATCGGTCCCCTATACAAACACTTTGTGCGTCACGCAGCGAGTCGCTATCAACTCCAACCTCCTCAGATTGGTCTCGATGAGGTAAAACGGGTTACGGAACTCGATTGGCCTGAAAACATCAAACAATTGAGGCAATTTGCGGAGTTAAGAGCGCTAAAACCCGATGTGTTTAGTATGGAGGATTGGAGCAGTGAAAAGAGCATCGAAATCCAAAGTATGACTCAACGCACAGAACACTTTGAATACTGCTTGTTGTTTGACGCCTTGCAACGACACAGAGGCAGACTCAAAGAGGTTCAACTAGAATTACAAGTGTCGCGCAAAACCTTGTATGACAAACTAAAAAAACATCAGTTGGACAAAACACAGTTCAAGGCACAGTAAACAAAGGGATGCTTACCCTTTCACACATTTTTATTAACCGAGCATGCTGACATGCTCGGTTAATAATAATAAGATCAAAAAGATAAACCGTCTTTATAGAACAAGGAATGTGATGAGCCGAGACAACTACAACAAACTGAGCAGCGACGAGCTAGACTTTGTTGATGACAAAACCGCTGCTTTGCTCTTAAACACGCCAAATAGTGCCCGCTTAATGCTGTGGGTGATGGTGCTGTTTTTTGTTGCGGCCATAGGCTGGGCATCATGGGCTGAGATCGACAAAGTGACCGTAGGCCAAGGCAAAGTCATTCCATCTTCTCAAATCCAAGTGGTGCAAAACTTGGAAGGCGGCTTGGTCAAAGAGATCTTAGTCAAAGAAGGCCAACAAGTTGAGAAAGGTCAACAACTGCTGCTGATTGACGATACCCGCTTCCGCTCTGATTTTCGTGAGCGCGAACAGCAAGTTGCCAACTTAACCGCCTCGGTACTGCAGCTTTCAGCCTCAATCAACAGTGTCGAAGTCAATCGTGATTTTGACGACAGCAACTGGGAAAAGAATGTCGTTATCGACTACGGCAAACTGACGTTCCCACCAACACTTGAAGAGAACCGCCCTCGCCTGACTCAACGTCAGAAAGCAGAATACCGCGAAGACTTGGATAACCTGCGCAACCAAATTTCGGTCATAGACCAACAAGTTAAGCAGAAACAACAGGATTTGGTGGAGATTCAAGCGCGTGTGAGCAACCTTCGTCAAAGCTATCGTTATGCAAAGAAAGAACTGGATATCACCAAACCTCTGGCTGATGAAGGCGTCGTACCTAGAATTGAACTCTTAAAGCTTCAACGTCAGGTGAACGACACCCGTCGAGAAATGACGTCTAGCGAGTTGAAGATCCCTGTCATCAAATCGGGCATCCGTGAATCGATGCTCAACCGTATCGATGTCGCATTGAAATTCCGCTCCGAGCAACAAGAAAAACTCAACAGCACGCAAGACCAGCTCTCAGCACTTGTCGAATCAGCGGTAGGCTTGGAAGACCGAGTAAACCGAACCGTGGTGGTTTCTCCAGTAACGGGCACCATCAAGACATTGAACGTCAACACCGTTGGTGGCGTTATCCAGCCGGGTATGGACATCGTAGAAATCGTGCCGACCGAAGACACCTTATTAGTGGAAGCGAAGATCGCGCCGAAGGACATCGCTTTCTTGCGTCCAGATCTTCATGCGATTGTGAAATTCACTGCGTACGACTTCACTAAATACGGCGGCTTAGAAGGAGAGCTGGAACACATCAGTGCCGACACCACACAAGACGAAGAAGGCAACAGCTTCTACATCGTCCGTGTACGCACAGAGAAAACCAGTTTCGGACAAGATGCGGACTTACCTATCATTCCAGGTATGACAGCATCTGTTGATATCATCACAGGGAAACGAACGGTTCTGGAATATCTACTCAAACCGATTTTGAGCGCCAAAACCAACGCACTGAAGGAGTAAGTGTTTGCAAGGTACAAACAATGTGTTCTTACATGATGACAAGTGGTTAAATAAAAAGCACTTTTCTCACCAACGAGCCCATTTCAAGGGTACACTTGTGATGTGAGTCGAATATGCCATCCAAATTGAAGCGTAAAGTTACATTATTAATCAGCATCAGTTGTTTTTCGTTCCAAATTGGGGCGCTCAACAGCAAAGAGCAACGATGGGTCGATACGGTCACTTCAGTTTATGGTGAACGCGCAGGGCAGCGCGTCAAAACATGGCGAGAGAATTTGGATTCCTTACAAGTCCAGAGCAATAAAAAGAAACTCTCCGGTGTGAACAACTTTTTTAACCAACTCTATTTTGTCGATGACATCAATTTGTGGGGCAAAAAAGACTATTGGGCAACACCACTCGAGTTTATAGGCAGTAATGCCGGTGATTGTGAAGACTTCACGATAGCGAAGTATTTCTCATTGCTCGAACTCGGAATCCCAGATTCAAAAATGCGCTTGGTCTACGTAAAAGCGATCAGACTAAATCAATTTCATATGGTGCTGGCGTATTACCCAACACCAAGCTCTGAGCCGCTCATCCTCGACAATCTCAACCCAGAAATTGTTCGAGCTTCCAAGCGTAGCGACTTACTACCGATTTACAGTTTTAATGGTAAAAACTTGTGGCTAATGAAGTCTTCTGCCAGCAGTGGAGAGCTAGCAGGAAAAGCCTCACGTTTGAGCCTTTGGAATGACTTACGCTCGCGCGAACGTAAGTTGCAGTTAAAGAAACCTAAAATTAACTATGACGAGTGAAAAACATGACCCTATATAAGAAGCTTGTAGTGGGAATGGTTACGGTCTTTTTACTTTTGATGGCATCAGTATTCGTAATCCAGTTCAACACTACTCGAGACAGCTTGGAGCAGCAGCAACGTTCAGAGGTCAACAACACCATTAACACCGTTGGTTTGGCACTGGCACCGTATCTAAAAGACAAAGATAAGGTCGCCGTTGAATCCGTGATTAATGCGTTGTTCGACGGCAGCACTTATTCTGTCGTACGTCTCACCGCGTTAGATTCCGATTACCAAATCGTACGTTCATACCCGGTTAAACCGACGAGTGTGCCGCAATGGTTTATCGATTTAAATCTGTTCAAAGCCATTCACGATAAACGCGTGGTAACCAGCGGTTGGATGCAGCTTGCAGAGGTAGAAATCATCAGCCATCCAGGTGCAGCATACGAGCAGCTGTGGCAAGGCTTTATTCGCCTGCTGACTGCGTTTGGCGTGATCTTCCTTGCAGGCCTTTTAGCAATTTCTTACATCCTACGTCGCTCACTCAAACCTTTAGCGGCCATCGTGAAGAAAATGCACGAGATTGCTAACAACCAATTTGGCGACCCACTGGCTCGTCCAAAAACCAAAGACTTGATTGCAGTCGTCGACGGCATCAACTCGATGTCGGCACAAATCGAACTGTCATTTAAAGAGCAGGCAAAAGAAGCGCAGCGCCTGCGTGCTCAAGCTTACCTAGACCCTATCTCCAAATTGGGTAACCGTTCGTTCTACATCAACCAAGTTGATCAATGGCTGGCAGAGCAAACGCAAGGGGGTATCGTGCTACTCCATGCTGAGTACATTGGTGACATCTACGAGACCAAAGATTACCAACGCGCCGATGCCCACGTGAAAGAGTTATCTCAACGTCTCAAGAACACCATTGATGTACCGGGAGCAACCATTGCTCGTCTGTCTAGCGATGAATTTGGTCTACTATTCCCGCACATGGATGAGAGCGAGTTGCGCATTCTCGCAGACAGCATCGTCAACTGTGTGAACGGCCTTAATACCGATCCTACTGGCATGGCGAAACCAAAAGCATCACTGGGTGTCGCGCACAGTAAAGATCAGAAAACACGCACAGAAGTGCTATCGATGGTGGATAACGCCCTATCGAAAGCCAAAGCGCAGCCAGATAAAGCTTACGGCTTCGTGGGTGGTGAAAACACCTCGAACCTAATGGGTAAACAGCAATGGAAAGCGCTGGTTGAAGAAGCGATTCACAGCGATTGGATTAAATTCCGCTTCCAGTCTGCGAAGAATACTTGGGGTAAAGTGTTCCATAATGAGGTGTTCTCAAGCATCGAAAAAGATGGTGAAACCTACCGTGCGAACCAATACTTGTTTGCTCTTGAACAGTTAGAAGCAACCAACATCTTCGACCAATACGTCATCGAGTCGATGATCAAGATGCTTGAAAGTGGCGAACTAAAAGAACCAGTAGCCATCAACATTGCCCAAAGTAGCTTGTCTCAACCATCGTTCATTCGTTGGACCACCAGCATGCTAGAGAAGCACTCAAAAGTGGCTCCAATGCTGCACTTTGAGCTTCCAGAAGCGTGTTTCATTGACCATCCGCACCACACGGCTCTATTGTGTAATGCGATTCGTCAAGCGGGTGCGGAGTTCGGTGTTGATAACTACGGCCGTAACTTCCAGTCACTTGAGTACATTCAGGAATTCCGCCCGAATTACGTAAAACTGGATTATCTGTTCACCCACAACTTGCACGACGAGAAACAAAAATTCACGCTGACATCGATTTCTCGTACCGCTCACAACTTGGGTATTACGACGATTGCATCGCGTGTTGAAACACAGATTCAGTTGGATTTCCTAACCGAGCATTTCGTTGAAGTCTTCCAAGGCTTCATTGTCGACAAGGAATAACGAAGGTACACCAAGGATGAAAGACCCTTTACTGAATTCGCTCATTTACGTTAGCCGATACTTCGGGCTAGCCAACTCACCAGAAGCGCTGATTAACGGCCTTCCGCTCTCTGATGGCAAGCTCACTCCGTTTCTGCTACCACGAGCGGCGGAAAGGGCCGGATTGGTTGCCAAGGAAAACCGTGCAGAATTAGACAAGATCTCGAGCCTGATTCTGCCGGCTATCTTACTTCTAAAGGGTGGCGATTCTTGCGTTCTCAATAGCATCGATGTGGAGAAACAAGAAGCTGAAATCACGACCCTAGAAAGCGGAATGGTGCCTATCTCCATTCCGCTAGAAGACCTACTTGAGCAGTACACTGGTCGCTACTTTTTAGTTAAAAAGCAATTCCGTTATGACGAGCGCTCTCCCGAAGTGCTCAAAACCAAAGAAGGTCACTGGTTTTGGTCAACCTTGTGGCAATCGAAACGCATCTACCGCGATGTACTTATCGCTTCTCTCCTCATCAACATCTTTGCCATTGCAGCACCAATGTTCACTCGCTTGGTGTACGACAAGGTAGTACCAAACCTCGCGTTTGAGACTTTATGGGTGTTGGCGAGCGGTATCTTCGTGGTGTTCCTGTTCGACTTCTTACTCAAATCGCTGCGTAACTACTTCATCGACGTTGCGGGTAAAAAATCCGACATCCTGATTTCCTCCAAGCTGTTTAGCAAAGTGATGGGGATCCGAATGGAGTCCAAGCCACCTTCAGTGGGTGCTTTTGCTCGACACTTGCAAGAGTTCGAATCCATTCGTGAGTTCTTCACCTCGGCCACGGTAAGTGCGCTAATTGACTTACCTTTCGCAATTTTGTTCCTAGTCATCATCTGGCTGATGGCGGGCGATCTGGTATACGTACCAATGATTGGTGTGGTGATTCTGATGATTCACTCGGCGCTGATTCAAGGTCCACTTCGCCGCTCGATTGAAGAAGGTTCTCGCCTTGCTTCACAGAAATACGCCAACTTGATTGAGAGCTTATCTGGCTTAGAAACGGTGAAAATGCTAAGTGCACAAAGCCAATTCCAATACCGTTGGGAAGAAGCCGTTGCGCACATGGCAAACTGGAACATCAAGAGCCGCCGTATCACCGACAGTATTCAAAACGCAGCGGGCTTTGTGCAGCAAAGTAGTAACGTCGGCATGATCATTCTAGGCGTGTACTTGATTGCCAATGGTGACCTAACCATGGGTGGTTTGATTGCTGCAACCATGCTGAGTGGTCGAGCGATTGGTCCTATGGTTCAGCTTTCTTTGCTTTCAACTCGATACAACCAAGCGAAATCTTCAATGACCATCATCAACCAAGTGATGGAAATGCCAGACGAGCAAGAAGAAGGCAAACGCTACATTCACCGTCCTATCGTACAAGGTAAGATTGAGATTGACCGTGTGACCTTCCATTACCCAGATGCGCCAGTGGCATCGATTCGTGATTTAAGCCTAACGATTAATCCAGGTGAAAAAGTCGCAATCATCGGTCGTATTGGTTCGGGTAAAACCACGCTAGAACGCTTGATAATGGGTCTGTACAAGCCGACAGAAGGTCACGTGCGTATTGATGACACTGACATCGAACAACTTCATCACGTGGATGTACGACGCAATATCGGCTGCGTACCGCAAGATTCGAATCTGTTCTTCGGTTCTATTCGCGACAACATAACCCTAGGTCGCCCGCTCACCGATGATCGCGATGTATTAGACGCCGCCAACCGTGCGGGCGTGACCACCTTCACTCAATCAGATCCTGCGGGTCTTGAGCGTCAAGTAGGCGAAGGCGGCGGCATGCTCTCTGGTGGTCAGCGCCAAGCTGTGACGATTGCACGAGCGTTCTTGGGTCGTCCTCCAGTGCTCTTAATGGACGAGCCAACCAGTGCAATGGATAACCGTTCAGAAATGCACATCAAACACCAGTTAGCACAGCTAAAACCAAGTGAAACGCTGATTTTGATTACGCACAAAACCTCAATGCTCGACATTGTTGATCGCGTGATTGTGATGGAGAAAGGCAGCGTGATTGCTGATGGTCCGAAAGCACAAGTGCTGAATGACTTGAAGCAAGGTAAGGTTCGCGCCGTAAGCTAAAACCGCATAAGCAGAAAATCAAAGCCCCGTCGAACCCAGAGTTTTACGGGGCTTATTTATAGAGGGTTAATAAACCAAAGTAACCAAACTCTTCGAGGAATATCCAAAGCAGCACAAAACCAACAATAGCCACTAACCCCATGATGGCCCTTTCATCTTCTTCCATTGCATCCCCTCTCTGTACGTAACATCAACAAGCTACTGATCTAGATTAGCAGCTGCCGACACACCAGATATCAGGGTTCATTCCCTCTCAATTCTGAACTGAGACATAGGTCAAAAATTGCTCAGCAATAATCGTACTTTGCATTGAAAATAGTTAATTACTTGCAAGCCAAAATCGGCTATAACACGCGCCTTCTTAATATTCTCGAGTTGAAGAAATGAATCATTGGATGCATTTAGAGCAAATCAGTAAGTATTTCACGGCTGGCTCTATCGGTTATAAAGTGTTGATGGGCGTCATCATTCTGATCGCTTATCGCTTGCTTAAGAAAATCGCCAACCGTGCGATCCTAAATTTGGCAGAAGCTAAAGGCGTAAACAAAGCACGCTTGAGCTTTATTCAGCGCTGCTTCAACGTCGCGTTCTTGTTTTTGTTTGCTTCGCTTTTCGCCATCGTAACCGGTATTGGCTACGGCGATGTGTCACTCTTCCTATCGTCTATCTTTGCGGTATTGGGTGTGGCTTTCATCGCGCAATGGTCGATTCTAAGTAACATCACAGCAAGCTTTCTGATCTTCTTTGTCTTCCCATACCGCGTCGGTGACCGAATTAAAGTCGTGGATAAAGACGAAGACATCAGCGGTGAAATTCAGGAAATCCGCATGTTCCATGTGCTGATCAAGCACGACAACGGCAACCTAATCACCTACCCAAACAACTTGATGCTTCAAAAAGCGGTCTTAAAGCTGGCAAAAGAAAAAGCCAAGCCTGAGGAGCCAAAAACCACCTCACGCATTTATACCCGCAGAAAGAAATAATCCACTAAAAAGCCGATGTATCTACATCGGCTTTTTGTTTCCTCGCATTTTTTAAATACCTTCTTGACCTCAACCAAGCTTGAGGTTTTAGCCTTATTCGCACGATTCAACATCAACAATGAAAAAGGAACCATTGTGTCCAAAATTGCGATTATTTATTTCTCTAAAACCGACGTTACAGGCCAGCTAGCTCGCGCGATTGCCGCAGGCGTTGAACAACAAGGCATTGAACAACAAGGTGGATTTGAAATTTTCTCTCACCGTATTGAAGGCAGTGAGATTATTGAGGGGCGTTTTGTGAACCCTAGCCTAATGGATGAACTTGCTGAGTGCGATGCGATTATCTTTGGCTCACCGACCTATATGGGCGGCGTAGCGGCGCAGTTTAAAGCATTTGCAGATGCAAGCAGTGAATCTTGGTATTACCAAAAATGGGCAGGCAAAATCGCGGCTGGCTTTACCAGTGGTGGGGCAATGAATGGCGATCAGTCAATGACGTTGCAGTACCTACAAACGCTAGCTAGTCAGCACGGTATGATGTGGGTCGGATTGGATAAGATCAGCAATTCTGGCGAGCAGAATCTGAATCGTTATGGCGTGCAAGGTGGCATTGTTGCTCAAGGCGGTGAAGACGGTCAGTTGCATGTCTCAGATGTTGTAACGGCGGAGTATCTTGGCAAACGAGTGGCAACGCTCGTTAATAAGCTCTCTGCTCGCTAGCAATAAAAAGAAGCCCCGCTAGATACATCTTCGGGGCTTCTTATTTATCGCTTATGTTTAGCGCTACTTCTTAATGTAGAGGTCTTTCGAGTAAATACGACCCTCTACGTTGTTCTTGGCAAAACCACCAACCGTAGGACGAACCAAACGCGCTTGCATGTAGTAGTAAATCGGTGCGATTGGCATATCTGCCGCCAACAATTGCTCGGCTTGGTCATAGAATCCTTGGCGCGCTTTCTCATCCGTTGCGGCCAATGCACTATTCATCGCCTTGTCGTAGGCTTCACTGCTGTAACGCGCAAAGTTACCTGATGAACCAGAGCGCAGTAGACTCAAGAAGGTGGATGCTTCGTTGTAATCTCCGCACCACGAGGCGCGCATCACATCGAAGTCCCCTTGTTTGCGAGCGACGAGATAAGATTTCCACTCTTGGTTTTCTAATTCCACTTTCGCGCCCAAGTTGTTCTTCAACATAGAAGCAATCGCCACTGCTATGGCCTTGTTCGATTCACTGGTGTTGTACAGCAATTTGAAATCCAGAGACTTACCATCACCGTATCCCGCTTCTTTCAGCAATTCACGCGCCTTTTCATCACGCTGTTTTTGCGTCCATGTGCTGTATTCAGGCTGAGTCGCATCAAAGCCGGCGGTGTATTGATGTGCGAACGTATAAGCAGGCAGATTACCTACTTGTGTGACACCATTCGTGATCACATCACGCATCATCGAATAAGACACGGCTTTTCGAACTCGTACATCATCGAAAGGAGGACGCGTGGTGTTAAACGCATAATAGTAAGTACAAAGTAGCGGAACCGCGGTATACGCTTGCTCGTAATCTTTCTTCAGCTTTTGCGCCATGTGGGTTGGTACATCTGAGGTGATGTCCACTTCGCCCACCGCATAGCGATTGATCGATGCGTTTTGGTTCTCAAATGGAATGTATGTCACTTCAGTGAGATGAGTATCCGCGCTATCCCAGTAGTTTGGGTTCTTTTTCAGTTCAATGCGTTCATTCACCACCCATTTATCCAGAACAAATGCACCGTTGCCAACAAACTGTTGTGGGTCACTCCACGGCTTTTCGCTGTTCTCAACCGTTGCTTTGTGTACCGGCATCATCGAAGTGTGGCCTGTCATTGCGACAAAGTACGGCACTTTACTATCAAGTTCGAAACGCAGAGTGTGTTTATCGACAGCGGTGATACCGAGATCATCCAGTGGCTTCTTACCTTCTGCTACGTCGGCGATGTTTTTGATCTTAGTAAGTTTGAGATACCAAACATTAGGTGAAGCGGTTTTCGGATCCACTGCACGACGCAATGAATAAACAAAATCATCCGCTGTCACAGGATCGCCGTTCGACCATTTTGCGTCTTTACGCAGCTGGAACACAAAGGTTTGGTTGTCTTCCGTTTGCCAAGACTCCGCAACACCAGGAACGATATTGCCATCGCGGTCTTGAATGACTAATCCCTCAAACAAATCACGAATCACGTGCATCTCTGGTAAGCCTTCGGCTTTTGCAGGGTCTAGCGTCGCCGCTTCTGCATCGTTTGCTCGTACTAAGTGTTGTTCTGGTGCGAGTTGCACACCATCAGGTAAAGAATCAGCTAAAGCTGAAGCGGATAAAAATGGGGTCAATAAAGAGGAAACCAGCAACGCTGTTGAATGCTTTTTAAAATCCATATCGTTTTTCGTTCTCCTAACACGTCTTTTGAAGCAAGTACCACAATTCATCATACAAGCATTGACGAACTTTAAGTGTTCAGTTTATATCCGAGTAATCTCAAGATGCTAAGTTCAACGGCGGTGACTTGAGTTATATATAGCTTGGGTGATGAATAGATACTACTCGAACAATCAGGAGATTACGGTGAGTCTAATTCCAAGAACGGAAAGAGCGGCATTTTTAATTACGCCAACATCATATGGAAAATCGGTACTGGGCGCGCCGTTGTTGTACTTCCCAGCACAAGTAGAAAGTAACTCGCGAGGCCTCATTCTCGCTGGAACACACGGTGACGAGACAGCTTCAATCGCCGGATTATCGTGCGCGTTAAGAAGCTTGCCAGCGGAGTGTCTGAAACACGATGTGGTTTTATCGATGAACCCAGACGCAAATCAACTGGGGACACGAGCCAACGCCAATCAAGTCGATCTAAACCGTGCGTTTCCTACGCAGAATTGGACAGAGCACGGCACAGTCTATCGCTGGAGCTCACATACACCTGTTCGAGATGTGAAAGTAAAAACGGGTAGCAAAGAACAGCTAGAGCCAGAAGTTGACGCACTAATTAGTTTGATTGAACTCCGCAAACCAAAATTTGTGGTCTCGTTTCATGAGCCATTAGCGTTTGTCGATGACCCCGCTCATTCTGATTTGGCCAAATGGCTCGGCAAGCAATTCAATCTACCTATCGTTGACGATGTTGATTACGAAACGCCGGGGTCTTTCGGAACTTGGTGCAATGAACGCCAACTACCTTGTATTACGGTGGAATTACCCCCGATCTCGGCGGATCTGACGATTGAAGAACACTTAGATGCGTTTATTGCACTGCTACAACACGCTCCTGCTATTTAAACATCCGGATCTTTTAAGGGCGATCAAGTAAGGATCTGCTTGATATCGGTACTGATATCACTGATCAACTGACGCGCGCTTTCGTCTCTTTGTTGCACCAAAATAATAAACAGCAGATCCGTAATCACGTTTTGTGCCGTACGTGAAGCAATGGAAGAACTACGATGCTCTGTTTCATTGGCGATGGTATCAAACGTGATGTCGGCAATGTCTCTCAATCGGCTTCTCCCCGGAGCTGACAAAGCAATCACTTTTGCTCCCTGCTCTTTCGCCGCTTCCGCCGCCACCAGAATCTCTTTGCGTTCTCCTGAGAAAGAAATCGCGATCTGCACATCTTGTGAAGAGAGCGTACGCGCAACCGCAATTTGTACGTGACTGTCTTGCTCTGATAATGCGGTAATCCCAAGCTTAAGCAGCTTAAAACTCAAATCTTTTGCGGTAAGCGCAGAGCCGCCAATGCCCACCACTTGTACACGGCGTGCTTCACTCAACCACTTCACCGCCTGATGACACGCCTCATAAGAGAGCGCATTGGTCGTTTGGAACATAGCGTCGGTTTTCGCTTTAACCAGTTTTTGCGAAATCACCGCAATCGGGTCATCCGCCAGAATGTCACTGTGTAGCGGCGTGGATTGCATCGCTTGTTTACGACCAATCTCTTCGTTCAATGCCAATTTGAACTCGCTATAGCCTTTATAGCCAATTCTCTGGGTGAATTTGACGATGCTCGATTGGCTCACTTGCACTTGCGCAGCAAGCTCTTGACTGGTCAATTGGGCGGCTTTTTCTGCATTTTCGACAATCCAATCGCCAACCAAACGACCACTTTGAGAGAGTTGAGTACGTCTTGCGACGATTTTATTGATAACGGACACGACAAAATTCCAAAAACTTTAAATAAATTATTCCAAAACAGAAATAATCACACTTTTTTTAACTGCCTGATTAACTTAACAACCCTTGTTTCTACGTAGGTTATCTCATCAGTATTCTCTGTCATTATTCCAAATTTTCACTGAACAAAGAATAACCTCAAGTGTGATTTTTATCACCATACCTGAATATTTTATTCCATAGAATCGCCCTCAGATTGAACATTTACGAAGAGTACAAAACATGAAAATTGATTTAAGCCGATTGGTGACAGAAAGCCGCAATCCAGCGAGTGCAGAGATCGATACGCTTTCTACCATCGAGATGCTGCAAGTCATTAACCAAGAGGATCAGAAAGTCGCTTTAGCAGTGCAAGCCGTATTGCCACAAATCGCGCAAACCGTCGATGCCATTACTGCAGCGTTCGCCAATGGTGGCCGTTTGATTTACATGGGCGCAGGTACATCTGGCCGCCTTGGTATTCTTGATGCGAGTGAATGTCCTCCAACTTATGGCACACACCCAGATATGGTTATCGGTTTAATTGCTGGTGGTCATCAAGCGATTTTGAAAGCGGTAGAAAACGCAGAAGACAACGCTCAAATGGGCCAAGACGATTTAAAAGCTCTGAATCTGACTCAGCATGATGTTGTGGTTGGCATCGCTGCCAGTGGCCGTACGCCTTATGTTTTAGGTGGTTTGGAGTACGCAAAATCTGTCGGAGCAACAACGGCATCAATCGCATGTAACCCTGAATGCGCAATGGCAGAAGCGGCGGACATCGCCATTCTTCCGGTAGTGGGCTCAGAAGTCGTCACCGGCTCTTCACGCATGAAAGCGGGCACAGCACAAAAACTGGTGCTGAACATGCTGACTTCTGGCGCAATGATTCGCAGCGGCAAAGTGTTTGGCAATTTAATGGTGGATGTAGAAGCCACCAACGCCAAACTGATTCAGCGTCAAACTAACATTGTGATTGAAGCAACGGGTGCAACAAAAGAACAAGCAGAAAAAGCCCTTGAAGCGTGTGAGCGTCACTGTAAGACCGCAATTTTAATGATTCTGGCTGATTTGGATGCTGAGCAAGCCAAATCTCGCCTCGCCGAGCACAACGGTTTTATTCGTGCAGCACTAAATAATAACTAAATAGCCCTAGTCCTGAAGGATAGTCCCTATGGCCAAAATTACCTCTAACACAGTATCGCAATTGCTCGCCGCAGTGGGTGGCAGTAACAACGTAAGTAAGTGCGGTAACTGCATGACGCGTTTGCGTTTATCTCTCGCGAATAACAGCTTGGCGGATCAATCCGTCATTGAACAAATTCCCGGCGTAATGGGTGTGGTAGAAAGCGACGAGCAATTCCAGATCATTCTTGGCCCCGGTAAAGCTCAGCAAGCTGCGGATATGATGAATAAGCTGATCGACAGCTTAATCTCTGGTGACAACGAAGAGTCTGACGCACCACAACAGGACCTTTCTGCAGTCGCTGCAGAACAGAAAAAACAGATAAAGAGTAAGCAAACCAGCGCGGTTCAGCGTTTTCTGAGTAAGTTTGCCACCATCTTTACACCGCTCATTCCCGGCTTTATCGCTGCGGGTTTGCTGCTCGGTTTTGCCACGTTATTGGAACAAATCTTCGTGCTCGACCAAACGCCAAGCCAGTTTATGTTGGATTTGATTGCCTACATGAAGGTCTTTGGTAAAGGTCTGTTCGCGTTCTTAAGCATTCTAATTGGCTACAATGCTCAACAAGCTTTCGGTGGCTCAGGTGTCAATGGTGCCATACTCGCTTCACTATTTGTGTTGGGTTACAACCCCGATGCGACGTCAGGCATTTATTCAGGAATGAATGAGTTCTTCGGTTTTGCAATTGATCCTCGTGGCAACATTATTGGCGTGTTGATGGCAGCGATCATTGGTGCTCAGGTCGAGAAAAAAGTGCGTCAGTATATGCCTGACGATCTGGACATGATCTTAACCTCAGTTGTCACGCTTTTGATCATGGGTGCAGTAACGTTTTTGATCATCATGCCAATTGGTGGTGAGCTATTCAAAGGCATGTCTTGGTTGTTCCTAAACTTGAATGACAACCCATTAGGCGCCGCGATTTTGGCAGGTTTGTTCTTAATTTCCGTGGTATTTGGTATCCACCAAGGGTTTGTGCCGGTGTACTTCGCCCTGATGGAAGCACAAGGTTTTAACTCGCTGTTTCCTATCCTAGCCATGGCTGGTGGCGGTCAAGTAGGTGCTTCTATGGCGCTGTACTTCAAAGCCAAGAAAGACGCCCTACTACGCACACAAGTAAAAGGTGCCATCATTCCAGGTCTACTTGGCATCGGTGAGCCACTGATTTACGGCGTGACGCTACCGCGCGTTAAACCGTTCGTAACCGCTTGTATTGGTGGCGCAGCGGGTGGCTTCTTTATCGGCTTAGTCTCTTATCTTGGCCTGCCTGTCGGTCTAAATACCGTCTTCGGCCCATCTGGTATCGTTGCAATCCCCCTGATGACCTCGGCTAGCGGCATCTTTGCCGGCATGATGGTGTTTATCGGAGGCCTACTTATCTCTTACATCGTTGGCTTCCTTGCTACCTACTTCTTTGGCTGCAAAGACGTTGATTTAAGCTAAATCATTCTAACCCCTATAGGAATGGACTAGCTCGCGTCCTTGAGCTTTCAAGGGCGCACCCTCTCTCTACTTCTCACGACATTGATTTTATTCCGTTATTCGGAAGGGGCTTTGTCGTGCTTAAAAACAATAGAAACGAAAAGGTCGTTCACATGAAAAAGCACATTTTGACTCTACTTCTCCCTACTCTGATGGCATCAAACGCAGCGATGGCCGCTCAACTTTACCGAGCAGAAGACGGGTCGGTTTTGAACATTTACTCTCGTCTTGGCTTTAACGTCACAAATAAAAATGATGAACACGCTGATGCCAATGGCGAATTTGATGGCCGTATTGGTTTGAATGGCTCACAAACTATCAACGAACACGCCTCTGTCATTGGCCAAGCGCAATACCAAGTAGGTGCAGCCGAATACGCCAACCAAGTGAACGACAAGCCTTCTCTCACAGCACGTTACGTTTGGGCCGGTATTGATGCGCAAGATTACGGTCGAATCACAGGTGGTCGTGTTGCGTCAGGATTAATCATGTTCACCGACATTGGTGATGTGTTCGCGTCATCAGACGTATCTATGGCACGCCAAGCAAATAAAGTGGATAAAACCGCGACACAAGTTTTCCGTCAAGACGGTACGCTGCAATACCAGAACCGCATTGGTAACCTCGATGCATCGGTGGCTTACATTCTTGGTAACAGCACCTCTGAACTCGATTACGGCTACAACGCAGCATTACGTTACACCCTAGAAATGGGCGATTTAGGCACTCTCGCACCTGTGGTTGCAATGCAAAAGAACAAAGGCGATGCGCGTGAAAATAACGATACCGATTACACCTTCTGGGGCGCGGGTACGCGTTACTACTTGGGTGATTTGATGTTAGGTGCGCTTTACTCAGAAGATGAGCTAGAAGGTTACTTCTCTGAAACCAGTACTGATAAGGTCATGGAGCTGACCGCAGTTTACAGTGTAAATGATAAATGGGCGCTACGTGCAGGTTACCGCTCTCTAGAAAACAACGGCGGCGACGAGCTTGAGCTTAAAGACACAACCGTTGAAGTGCAGTACAAACTGACCCCTCGCTCTTCTATCTACACCAGTTATGTTGACCGTAATGGCTCACGCGGTTACGACAACGCACAAGAAGTCTCGTTTGGTGGTGCACATGCAGATGAAAGCTACTACCACTTCGGGCTACGTTACGAGCTGTAAATGTCCATACACTCGTTTTAGTTAGCTAAGATTTCCTCCTCGATATATTTCCTGCCTTTAAAATATCGAGGAGTGAAATCTTCCTTCTTTTCAGTTATTAGCCTTTCTATAAGTTTCCAAGTAGGCATTGCTGTCATTTATCATTACATGCATGTTTACTTTTTCATCATTCAGCAAAGTACTCTCTCATCAATTAATCATCACTGAATCAATATGAGAGCTTTATGCCTGTAAAATTCTGCTCGCACTGCAACAAACCAACCGAACACAAACGCGTGATGAAGCGCGTCAACACTCAACCAGAAAACATCAACGGCAAAACTGCCCGTTTGATGGTGTTGGTATCACGCTGTTTTACCGGTAACCACTATCACGAGTTAACGCCTCAATTCTACTGCCGCGCTTGTAATCAACACTTTCAAGGCACTGCAGAGATTAAAGACCTGCACGCTCAAGACAACCTGCCAGTTTAAAATGATTACTGCCTAAAATGATTGCTGTTTGAAATGCTCAATAAACGCCTGTGTTCGCTTTGGTAAATGCTCTCGTTTTGGATACAGAATATAGAGCGGTAGGATCGCATCAGTTTGCCATTCAGGGAGTAACGGCACGAGTTGCGATCGCTCTTCTCCGCTGAGTTTCTCCAATGCGAATTCATCCAACATGGCAACGCCGCATCCCGCAAGAGTGGCCTCAAGCATGGATTGAACCAAATTAAAGCTGAGTACACTTTGCAAAGCCACTGAAACTTTTTGCTTGGTTTCCATATGATGAAAGTGCCACGTATCGAGATTTAACACTTCATTGCGATACACAATATGGTCAAGCTGATAAAGATCTTCCGGCGTTGTTATGCTTGGCTTGTTAGACAAGTACGCTTTATGTGCGAACGGTTTACAGTGTAAAGAGCGCAGATGGTGACCGATATAACCCTCGGGTGGATTGTTCGTGAAGAAAAACGCCACATCAAAGCCAGACTCAATAAGATCCAAAGGCGTTTCAGAAAAGATCACTTCGAACGTCACTTCCGGATATAGTTGGCGAAACTCGAGCAAGGCTCGGTTCAATAACGCCGCACCAAATGATGCCGACGCCGCGATGCGCAAATGCCCAGCGACTCGGTCACTTTCCATCACTTGTTCATTAATCTGCTCCGCTCCTTCCATCAAACCCTTTACTTGCTGATAAAAGCGCAGCCCATCGTAAGTTAGATTAAATTGCCTTGTTGTACGTTGAATCAACTGTACTGACAGAACCTCTTCTAACTGCCTCAATTGACGGCTCGCGTGCGCGTTTGAGCAACGCAGTTTTTTCGCTGCACCGGCAATACTCTTCTCTTCACATAGAGCGATGTACATCGGCACGTAGCTTAGCCACTTTATTTCCATATGGTAATTATGAATCTCCAAAAACAACCTACCGGAAATAATAGAAAGGCTCTACACTGCTTACAACTTAAAATTGGAACGGAGAATCACGAATGAACGCATTCGATACTTGGTTAAAAGGGCAAGTGATCAAAGACCATGTCACTAACCCGAATATTGAGGTAGGAGACTACAGTTATTACTCGGGGTTTTATCACGGTAAAACATTTGAAGATCAATCGGTTCGTTATTTAATGGGCGACAGTGTTACCCAACAAGAGTGGCAAGATGGCGCTTATAGAGAAGTGGACAAACTGATCATTGGCAAATTCTGTTCCATCGCTTCTGGCGCGACCTTTATGATGGCTGGCAATCAAGGCCATCGGGTAGATTGGATTTCTACCTTTCCATTTTCACCTGAAGAGTTTGGAGAAGATGTACAAAGTGGCTTTGAACGCGCAGGTGATACCATAGTTGGTAATGACGTATGGATTGGCAGCGAAGCGATGATCATGCCGGGCGTGAAGATTGGAGATGGTGCAGTGATTGGTGCGCGCTCAGTCATCACTAAAGATGTTCCGCCCTACTCGATTGTTGTTGGTCACAATCATATTGTTCGCCAACGCTTTGACCACGAATGTGTCGCAATGTTGTCAGAAATCAAATGGTGGGATTGGCCCATTAACCATATTAAACAAGCAATGAAGATCATGTGCAGCAGTGATGTACGTGCGCTTAGTGCTTACTACCAAGAACACATTGCCTAACGGTTAAAAACAAAAGCCCGTGTATCTCTCAATACACGGGCTTTTTTCAATCTTCCAATTAAAGAGTTAAATCGCGACGACGTCTTCTTCCTCTAAATTTGCCGCCACTTTGATTTCGTATTGGTTAAAGCTAAACACACAACCGCCATGAGTGCGTTTGGTTGTCACCTGCTCGTCTCCAAATTGCACTGTAACACGGGTAAACACGCGATCTTTGGCTTCGACAATATTCTCTTCCAATGAGACCTCAAAGTCGTGCTCTGTGTGTTCTAGCTTCTGTTTAACCTGATCAAGACGCTCATTGTTTTGTGCTTTTAATACTTCGATTTGAGCTTGTTCTTCATCAGTACGCTCTGCTTTAGGTCGCTTCTTAAATTCAAGCTCCTTACGAATCACATCCATCGTGCCTTCTTGGGCGGACTTATATTCTTCTTTTAAGTTGGCAATACGCTCTTTGAATACAGCGTAACAGGCAAAAGCTTCGACTTTCGTTGCTGTATCACCTTCTACACCAAGCTGAGAACAAAGTACCTTACTTCCTACTTTGGCATCACCACCGCTTAAAGTGCCGTTTTTACCGCTGGCATCAAGTACCGTCAGGTTGCGTCCACACACAATGTCGTTATTCATACTGTGCACAGCCAGCTCTATGTCTTCGCCAGACTGCAATTCACAATACTGAGCGTAACTGGCACGAATCGATGCTTTGGTTCGAACGTGGCAACTCTTCGGCTGACCATCACTCACTGTGTGGCCAATAATGCCTTTCGCGACTTGGATGTCGCCTTCAGCTTGCACGTCCGCGGATTCAATAAACCCACCAACGGTAATAGAGCCGGTCGCTTTGACGATCATGCCAGATTCAATATTGCCGCCAATGATGACGTTGCCTTTAAACTTAACGTGTCCGGTATTTACGCCCACACTGTTCAGACACAGCGCATTATCAACTTCAATGGTTTTGTCTTTGATGAGAGGCGTACCAGACACAGAAGCGATAAGAAGGTTAGGATCGGCTTTGCTGATTTCGGTTCCTTTACCCGGTTTGATAGGGCTGTCTTTGCCTGCTTGAGGAGGAATCACGCGACCTTGCACAGTAAAGCCTGGAATACCCTTGGTAGCAGGCGTTCGACGCATGACCTCGTCGCCAATATCAACGGCGATGGTTTCACCTAAGTTACGTAAATCAATCTTATCACAAGTGGTTTGGCCTTCTTTCGGCTTGAGGATACGTTTGGTGATGTCTTTGACGAGAGGCGTAAAGATAGCGTCTTTACCTTTAGTTGGTTGTTTACCAACAGCGACGGGTTGAGTGAAGGTTTCTCCGGGTTTAAGTTGATTACTGACGACCATGACTTTTTTGAGCGCCAATTTGTTGATGCCTTTCGACACTCGCGCATGAGCAAGCGCTTGAACGATTTCAGGACCACGCAAACCGCGGCCACCATAAGCGCCAGTTATGTTCATACTAGCGAGCATGTCGTTGTTCGACAGTTCAACTTCTACCTGAGCATTCTTAATCTGTGCGACGACGATGCCTTCGTATGCTTCAGCTTTACGCTCACGAGCACAGTTAATGAATCGAACCACTTCAGCGTCATCAACAAACGCCTGACTGGCATTCATTGCTTGAAGCTGTTCAGGCAACTCCTTTTGATTTAGCTCACTTCCCAGTTCAACATCTCCTGGTAAGCGGGCAAAAATCCTCGTTTTGTCTTCCGACCATTCAAGGCATATCTTCCACATAACCAATCCATCTGCTACCCATCACCTAACTCAGTCTAACCAAAATCATTTTCTGAACAAACCTCTCAATTCTCAGAATCAGGCTCACATCACTAAAGGATGCCCCGCAATTTCTGAGCTTGAGGCAGACAAACACAGAATTTCTAAATCGAGTTTGGATTCATTTATTAGTCACACTACCTGAGTTTGACTGGTACATAGCGAGCGATATCTGAATAAAAGTGGAGGTATGCTTAATGGCAATAGTGACTAGACTACAAATTGCTTATTTAGCTCAAATATCAATATCGTTCAAAAGAACGAGTTCCCGTTTACAGTGTAAATTGAGATTGTCTTTACCCCCTTCCGTAGACCTTGACTAAAAAGAGCCAAATAAAAAGGGAGGATTTACAGTGTAAACCCTCCCCCTTTCAAATCTACTTTTACAGTGTAAATTACTCGCTCTGTTTACACTGTAAATTTAGTTATCAAAACTTGTAGCTCGTTTCTTATATGTGCTTCAACTTGCTTACGTCCCGGCAAGCCATATTGCTTAGCGCACTCACTCCAGTCTTTGTTTAAGAATAATTTACTGATCATCAAGTCAGACACATCAGCCAAACCACATTGCAGTAACCATTGCTGAATCCAAACAGAGACAGATTCAAAGTTGTTCCCACCTTGAGCATAACACTCGATTAAAGTGCGCTTCGTTAAATGGGACTGGCAAGTAGATACCGAGGCTGGCAAGAGCGCACGAAGCAAACTTGGCTCTAACTTAGGATAGGTAGACGCCGCACTCAATGGCAACAGTTCTTCGAACAGCGATTTGGCTTCGTTTATCCAACCTTGTTGTGAGCCACATTGACGAACCATCAACAACGAGTAACACCCACTTGCTGCATCTCGCATACTTCCAAGACGAATGGATTCAAAACCAGATTGCTTCCAAAACGTAATCAGTTCTTCTGTTGCACCAAAGCTGGTGGACAAATAAGAGATATGAGGCGGCGTAGTTTGTTCCAACTGCTTCAACATTTGTTGGCCAATACCCTGCCCTTGCAAATCTGGATGCACCGCAATTCGCATGACTCGTAAAGTAGAAAGCGTCCCCACATCAGCGTAACCAAGTTGATTGATAATAGTCACTGGCGTCAGGTGCCCTTTCGGACGACGTTTCCCAAGCTGAATATCTTTAATGAGATTCGAATCGAGGTTGCCCTCTTCCACCGTTAACATCACCCCAACGATTTCATTATTATTCTGAGCTACGTAAATCTGGCAATGTTCATCTTGCAGAAGATGCAACAAATCATTTGGCGAGGTTTGATAATGCGCATTCACGAGTAACGCAAAGCACGTTTTCAATACGGAAGGATTAGAAATCAACGCTGACTTACGGAGGTTGATTAATGAAATATCACCAAGCTCGGCAGGTTGGCTCAGGGTAAGTTCTGCATCCAGTAAAAATGCTTGGTACAACCAAGATTCCAGGTTGTCATTCACTGCCCATCGAATAGGTTGTTGAAGATGACAAAGCTTCATTCCAGGTCTTTGCTTTTGTAGCCAATCAACAAACTTAAGCGTGAAGCCACGGCCACAACCTTCATAACCATGAATGGTGGTTGAAAAGACGAGGCGATGATATTGCTCAGTAATCTGCTTGAGCATAGGAACCGGAATCGCAGCAGCTTCATCAACCAATAACAAATCACACTCAGGTAAAGCTGAGAGTAATTCATCCGGCGCAATAAACTGAATGTAGCCCTGCCCCGCTTCTAATCGATCTTTCTTAACCCGCTCTGCGGTTGATAGCATTCTCAGTGCGTGCTGATAGACCGGTTCAACCGCTTTGATGCTTGGCGCTGTGACGAGAATTCGCAGTGGCTTTTGCTCTAAAAGCTGCGCGCATGCAATGCCTAACGCACTGGTTTTTCCTCGACCACGATCGGCAGTTAATACTAACGGACGTTTACGATGCCCTGTCACCACTTTTTCGATAAAAGAAACCGCTTCAGTTTGCTCGCTATACTGATGCGCTTTTTCCGCTTGAATGAAATCTGGTAGTTGAGGTAATAGTGAATTTTCCTCAATAACGGTGAGTTGTTGCCATTGCGTTTGCATCCACAATTTGGCTTCATCCGCGTCTTGATTTTTATTGGCAACCACAATCAATAGTCCACCGCCGACAAGCGCGCCAAGAGCCGAAGTAAAACTGTTGGCATCAAGCTCTTTTCTCGCATCAAACAGCAAAACGTCACACTCGCGACCGAGCAACATATTGCCTTGTTTTGCATTTACGCAGTGGGCTTTTTCTAGTTGCCACTCCCCTACGCAGAACCAAGTTTGATTTTGTTGCTTTTGATGGAAGTCGGCAATCAAGGCGTTTTGCCAATCGGCATCACCGTAAATCACCACGCCATTACGTTGAAAGGCTTTGTAAGATTGGAGCTGTAGCTGAGAAAGGAATTCAGATTGTGCGAGCATTACGTGTATCCAAGCGTTGAACTAACGCCATGTTATCACATCTGGATTCATGGATACTTCGCCAAATTGCAGACATAAAAAAACCGCCCTGAGGCGGTTTCAAACAAGATAAGGTTTACTTCATTTTGCTCTCAACGAAAGCCAGAATTTCTTCCATCAAGCTGTCGTCTACTTTCTTCAAGTTAAGAGCAAGGTTGTTACCTTTACGGCTGTAGCTTGCACGACCTTTAACTAAATCGACTTTTTCTGCTTTCTTAGCCGGTTTCGCAGGCGCTAATTCTGCAATCCAGCTTTCGATGCTTTCTGTCACTTCTTTAGTAAGACGAGCCACACCTTGAGCGGTACTGCGCTGCCACAAATAACCTTCCGACGTACGACACTTATCCAACAAGTTTTGCTGTTGTTCGCTGTTCAACGTCGAGAATTGCTTATGCAGCTTAACAATCGTTGGACGACCTAAATCACCAACATTCGGGTAAGCTTGCAGAAGTTCAAGTGGAAGTGCCGCAGCTTTTAATGCGCCACTCACCAATGCTTCACTGCACTGGAACATTTTTGCCAACGCTTTTTGGTCTTCAGCTTCGCCACTTTCAAGCTTCGCCTGCATCTCTTTACCTTTTTCGTATAGAGAAAGTGGCTTGTGCGCGTTTGCAACATCAGAAAGGAATTTCGCGTGGTCTGTGTTGATGCCATCACCAACGTAAACCAAGAAATCCTGCCCTGCTAAGATACAAGACATACGACGGCGACTACCGTCTAATACTTCAATCTTACCATCTTCAGTGCGACGACCAACCGCTGGATACTGTTGACCACGTTCTTTCAACGTCACCAACACATCTGATAAAGCGTGTTCGTTTAGGAAAGATTGCTCACGAGCGTTCTCTGCAAATACGCTAGTGTCTGTCGCCACTTTATCTGCAGGAATTCGTACCAATTCAAATTGAACCGTACTCTCACCAGCTACAGCAAGTTCGATGGTTTGTGCTTTGTCTTTTACTGCCGTTTGCGCTTCTTGAGGTGTCGCAACACGACGCTTATTGGTTTTACCAAATAATTTCGCGTTTAATTCTGACGTTTTCAATGCCATTTATTCATTACCCCTGATTCAGTGACGGCCAGTTAGAGTGCAGTACGCGCTCCAGTTCTAGTGCACTCTTATGTACCGCATCTTGTGCAGTAGCGAGTGTTTTCTTACCACCTTCGAAGTCGCCTACGGTTAAGTCAAACACGGTGCTGTAGGTGTCAGCACAGGTTTCGAATGCGCGACTACGAGGAATGGTGGCCATCATAACTTGGTCACCTAGAAGATAGTTCATTTCAGTTAGAACAGAAACTTGCTTCTTGTTGTCGTCTTCAAACATAGTTGGCATCAAACGAACAAATTCTAGACCGTTCCAATCTTCCGGGAACATTTCGTAAACCGTTGGAAGGTGTTGGAAGAAGTTTACTGTAGAAGCCCAGTCAAGACGCTTAGCAGCACAAGGAATCAATAGCGCGTTTGATGCGTACATTGCGTTCCATACTAGCGGATCAACGTGTGGACCGGTATCAATCATAATCACGTCGAAGTCATTCGCAATCTTGTCAATCAACTGCTCTTTCAACAGACGAACGATATCTAGCGATGGGTCTTCAGAGAGTGTTTGCCACGCTTCTGCGTTGAACATGGCGTCTTCTGGGAAAGCAGAAATCGACTTCAAGTTCGGGTATTGCGTTGGCAACAGCACGTTCTTGTGTAGAAACTCACGATCGATTTCAACGCCATCTGGCACGTTACCAAGCATGATATCAACTGCAGAATAGATATTGTCGTGCTCTGCCACACTGATTTGTGGGTTCAAGAACAGACGCAGAGAACCTTGAGGGTCAAGGTCAATCAAACAAATGCGGTAACGTTTATCTAGGTTTAGCGCCAGACATGCCGCTAAGTGAACCGCTGTCATCGATTTACCCGTACCACCCTTTTGGTTTTGTACGTTGATGATCCACGGTTTGTTTTCAGAATTCTTTTTGCGTTCATGGAATTTAGGCACTTCTGCCGCATCCATTAGCATGTGCGCTTCTTCAAGCGTGATTGAATAATGGTTGGCATTATTCTTTGTAAATTGATGACCTTCCGCTTCCATCTTACCGATAGCATCGTCCAGCTTACGGCGAGTCAAACCTGAGCGGGTTTCCATCATTGCCTTAGACATTGGTGGGAAGTAGTTGTCACTACGCTCTTCCAAAACAATCTCAATACGGTCAGCTTGAACTTGTTGGGTAAGTTCCGCTAACTCTTGGAGATTTTCAATCGTTGTTTCTCTTTTCATGCCAAATTCCGTTGGAAGGATATCTGTTTTTAATTGTACAGCACTGCAATCCTAAAACAACAAAAAGGTGCACGAACATTTTGAATAACCATCACATAAAAAATACTCACAAACGCCTGTTTTATGATTTCACCTTAAAAACATCATAAAATTTAATCAAATCTATGCGAATAAAGTGCTTCAAACCTTGAAAGAATAAAAATGTCACACTGTCACGTATTTACAATGTAAATCTAACGTTTTTCCGGAACGATTATAAAAAGGCACTAAATTACGGATAGTGTTAGATGAATCTAGTGTTTGATGGTGCCTCAGCGTTTTAATTTAAAAATACAAGGAAAACCAGCCTTGATCATGCGTCCAGTATGTTTAGGCATGTAAAACAGCGATATTAAACGGAAGTATGATCAAGGAGTCTTCATGATCATACTTCCGGTAAGAACAGAAAATACGAAAGCATGATCAAGGAAGTTATGCGTCCTTGTACGCCGCACATCGATTTTTCAATGCGATCAATTTACTGGAAAAATGATCAAGTGTGTTTTGTCCTCGGAAGCATGATTTTTCACGGTCAATTTACGGCTGAATGCAGATAGACTGGGGGATAGAGGCAAAATCAGAGATAAAAACGTGGAACGATGAAAATAAATCGAAAACAAAATGTAGAACGCGATATCATGATCATGCTTCCGCCAATTTCTAGATAGCAACAAGGAACAAGGCGGCCAGCTTAAAACTGAGGAATATTTCAGCATTTGCGTAAATTGTATTCACAGTTCATTGCAGAACGATGGAAAGCGACGCTCTTGATCATTGATCCGAAGGTAAAATGCCCTTGCTTTACAGCAAATCAGAACAAACTTTTCCAAGCCTTCACGGTATTTCTGTGGATAAGTTGTACAAACATCATGATCATCGTTTCAGGACCTTTTTGATCATCTTTTCAGAAACTTAATGATCATGCTTACGAGACTTTGTGATCATGCTTTCAGGGATTTGTTGATCATCGTTTCGGAATATTCATGATCATAGTTCCAGAGTGCTACTTTGAAATACCCATTCAAAACATAGACTTACGCAACCAAAAATCTTCAGATCATTAGATCATATAATCAATAAGATCAGATTAATCAAAAAGATCAGTTATTTAAAAAACAAAGATTTTTTCTTTATTTATGATCTGTTTTTCTTTATTCTTCGGAACCATAGCAAAACTACGGCTAGTGTGATCTGGATCTAAAATGACCGCTGATGAAAAAATTCTGATTAAAGCGCCAAGAAGCCATAAGGATGGGCACCTTTTTGAGGTACACGAATCTTCTGCAGATTGGGTAGAACAATACCAACACTTCAAAGGGGTAACCAAGAGCATCTTAGAGTTGCTTAATCTGATCTCTTTACGAGGATTCAGCAGCAAAGACGGTTTGGTATCGACAACAGAAATTGTTGAAGCAACCGACGGTCAACTGACCAGAGCCGCCTTACAACAGCGCTTACGTGCTGCAGTGAACATTGGTTTGTTTCATCAAACACCAGTACGTTTTGAAGAAGGCCTTGCTGGCAAAACCATGCTGCACAAGTTCGTCAACCCGAACCAGCTGATCTCAGCGTTAGGTGCCACCAGCTTAGTTACAGAAAAAGTTCGTCAGAGCGAAAAACAAAAGCGTTCTAAGGCCTTGGCGCAAACTCAAGTGAACAAGCGCCTGTTGAATGAACATGGTTTGAATACCCCACCGATGATGAAGGATGAAGCGGATCAATTTGTCGTTTCTCCAACTAATTGGGCAGGGATCATCGACCAAGCCTTAGCGCCTCCACGCACTCGCAAGAGTTACCAGAAATCCATGGTTTCGATCTCTGGCACCAAAGCCGTGATTGAAACACGATCGTCGAAAAACATCATGACAGTGGACGATCTGATGACCTTGTTTGCTCTGTTTACGCTGACAGTGCAATACCATGATCATCACAAGGATCAGTACCACATGGACGCGGCGCATGTGCCCAACAAAACACCGTTGTACATCACGGATATCTTGTCATTACGTGGCAAGAAAGACAGTGGCCCTGCACGAGATTCAATCCGCGACAGTATTGATCGTATCGAGTTTACTGATTTCCAATTGCACGAGCTCACTGGCCGCTGGCTGAGTGAAAACATGCCAGAAGGCTTCAAGAGTGATCGTTTCCGTTTTCTTGCTCGAACCATCACTGCATCGGAAGAAGCACCAACAGAAGGCGCTGACGGTGAAATTCGCATTAAGCCAAACCTTTACATTCTCGTGTGGGAACCGTCGTTCTATGAAGAACTGCTTACGCGTGATTATTTCTTCTTGTTCCCGCCTGAAATTCTGAAACAACACACCTTGGTGTTCCAGTTGTACTCGTTCTTCCGTAGTCGTATGGTGCGTAGACACACCGATTGCATGTTATTGAGTGAGCTGAACCAAAAACTGGCACGAAACATCGAATGGCGTCGTTTCTCAATGGATCTGATCCGTGAGTTGAAGCGCCTGTCTGATGGCAAAGGGACGGAAGATCTTTTTGTTGTGAACTTATGGGGCTATCACTTAACGATCGAGACCATGATCGAAAATGGCAAAGTGATGGACTACCAAATCGACATCAAATGCGATGTGGAAGAAGTATTGCGTTACTCGCGTGCTCGTACGACCAACGCAGGAAAGCGTAATATGGCCCCTACGCTGCCAAACCCACTTCGTAATGAGATGGTTACGAGGCAGCAGCTAGACGAGCTCTCAGGCATCATAGACGGCGAATTTGAGCCTATTCAGCGTAAAGCCTCCTCTCCACGTGGTAATTTGGGCCGCCGAGTGAAGCAGAAAAAGCACTTAGTTGAGATCAACGCGGACGAGATAACCATTACTCTATCCAAATATACCTCTCCAGAAGCTCTAGAACGCAGTATAACGGCTTTATCGGCGATGACAGGGCATTCCTATGCCTCAATCAAAGAAGAGTGTTCTGACTTCATAGACAAGCTCGATTTCTTGCGAGTAGGGGATGCACTTCTGCCTTACGAGACGTTAAGCAAAACAGTCGAGCTGTTTAACAGCCAAAACGATGTCAAACATCTCACCATTGAGCGTCTAATCGCAGGCTTAGCCGTTCGTCGAAAAGTGTGTCGCCAGATTTTTGAGGGACACATGGATGAGATGGTATTCAGAGCACTTGATGAAATGGCGATTTAATATGAATCAAGCGGATGCTTTTTGAGTAATAAGCATGACTAATTGGTTCAGAATGTAACAATGAATTGCACTGATGGAAATCAGACCTAACTCTTACAAATCACTGACATTGCGGTTCCGAGGGCAGACTAAAATTTGTCCCGAATAGACAACCTTTTGTCCTTTCTGATGATTAATAGATTGGCTCATATTGTTACATTCATTCTGAATAGACTTCGCGAGTTTCTCCTCAAGAAACTCGCTTTTTTTTATCTAAAATTCCTGTCTTGTGCATTCGGAAAGTTCATTCGGAACCATCAAGCAACCTTGATCATCTTTCCGGATTAATGACGTAATCCTTGATCATGCTTCCTAGTTTCATTCCAATTTAATGATCGCATCAATGCAACGTGTGACTCGATCAAGTTACTCGCCTGCTGCTGCCACTCATTTTGATCGTGTTGCTGATTACAGAACTCTAGCGCCAGAACGGTCAAATGCTGCAAACGTTTGAGACACCAATCCTTAATAAGAATATCGGTCATCGGTTGGCAAGCCGCTTGTTCGAGCTTTGCCCCAGTGTATTGCAGGATTTGAAAGGCTTTCTGATGGTCTTGATGTCTAGCGTGTTGAAAGACTCTTAGGCAGCCATCTAACCAACAAGCGATCGCTTTACTCTGTTCGTCCGTCAGTTCTGGACCAAACACAGCAACAGGTGCTTGGTATAAGATCGCTTCTAAGCTTTCTACTTGATCATGCTTCCGATTGTCATACCAATCTGATAGTTGATCTTGCCAGGTCATCAAATCCATTAGGCTGCCTCAGTCCATTGTTTTACAAAGTGATTTGGTCCGATTTGATCATAGTCTTCGACCACAACGCTGCTGCGACTGCGGATCTCATCGGCATCTACTGAATAGTTTGGTTCACTTTCTACAAGGTTGCCAAATGGTAGATCAGGATCTGGCACTGCAGAGATCAATAACTTAGTGTATGGATGCTGTGGATTCTTTAAGATCGCTTGAGTGTCTCCCCATTCCACAATTTGTCCTTTGTACATCACCGCGGTTTCTTCTGCGATGTAATGCGCAGTCGCAAGGTCATGAGTAATGTACAGAAAGCCAATTCCTAACTCTTGCTTCATACGTTGCATCAGGTTAAGTACACCTAAACGAATCGATACATCCAGCATCGACGTCGGTTCATCAGCAAGAATGAGCTGTGAACCTACCGCCAGAGCACGGGCGAGATTGACACGCTGACGCTGACCGCCACTGAGTTCGTGAGGGAATTTGTTGAGCGTTTCCTCTGGTAGTTCGACCAAATCCAGCAGCTCTAGCAGTTTGGCTGGGATTTCTTTGTCACTCTTCACCTGCTTATGAATCTTCAGTGGGCGAGTTAAATGGTGGCGAATAGTATGGGTTGGATTTAATGAGCCAAAAGGGTCTTGGAATACCATCTGAACCTTGCTGCGGTAATCCTGAATCTCGCCGCGAGCAGTAATGTCGTTAATGTTTTTGCCGTTGAAAAGAATTTCACCATCGCTGACTGGATACACCTTGGTAATCAATCGTGCACAAGTACTTTTGCCGCAGCCGGATTCGCCTACAAGCGCTAGGGTTTTGCCGGCATAAAGATCAAAGCTCACACCTTGAAGTGCGCGAAAGGTTTCTTCTTTGGCAAAACCACCACCGACTTTGAATTCCTTGATCACGTTTTTCATTTGGATGATCGGTTCACTCATGCTGGCGCTCCTTCCGTTTGTGGCTGTTTGTGTACATCGTGAATATTTGGGAATGAAGCCCAAAGCTTTTGGGTGTATTCGTGTTGAGGATGATTGCGGATTTCGTATGAGCTATTTACTTCAACAATCTTGCCGTGGCGCATGATGGCAATGCGGTCGCACAATTGGCTCATGAGCGCTAAATCATGGGTAATAAAAAGTACCGAGAAACCAAACTCATCACGTAGTTGATAGATTTGCTGCAAGATTTCGCGTTGAACTACCACATCGAGCGCTGTGGTTGGCTCATCCATGATGATCAGCTTTGGGTTGAGGGATAGGGCTATTGCAATCACCAAACGCTGACGCATGCCGCCAGAGAACTGGTGTGGGTATTCGCCCAGACGATTTCTCGGAATGTTGACTAAGTCGAGAAGCTTCTCTGCACGGTCTTTGGCTTGCTCGTTGGTTAATCCTTTGTGGTGGCGTAATACGTCGGCAAATTGCTCCTGCACGGTGAGAACAGGATTCAGCGAGTTCATGGCGCTTTGGAACACCATTGCAATCTCGCTCCAGCGCAGCGTATTTAGCTCATTATCTGGCAGACGAAGGATATCCTTGCCTTCAAATAAAATTTGCCCACCAGAGATAAATGCAGGCGGCTTGTGTAGACGGTTGATAGAGAAAGCTATGGTACTTTTGCCACAGCCTGATTCACCCGCCAGACCAAATATTTCGCCCTTGCCAATATCGAAGCTTACCGATTTCACGGCATTAAAATCACCGTTGTCGGTGATGTAGTCCACGCATAAGTTTCTGATCTGAATGACGGGATCAGAGTGGAATGCCTGATTCAGGTTTAGTTCACTCATAATTATACCTTACCAATACAAAAGATAATTATTATCATTATCAGGTGTATAAGGTTTGCGAAAGATAAAACCGTCTGATCAGTGAAGTGACTCGAAAGTTGAGTGTAATAAAAAGAATTTTTTCCGTTATGAACGTGTGAATTTGTGGGGGAAAAATGAGAGCTGGATCAGCTCACTTTTCGTAGGGGGAATTCTTCAAATCTAAACGCTAAAAAGCGGGTTTGCAAAAACTAAATGATGAATCTATTAAAGAGTTGATGAAAGGTCGAAAGGGGTCACATTTCCCTACAGTTTTTCTTACCTCTGCATTGGGGGTTTGCTATAGATTACCCATCGAAAACATGGTGTGTTCGGAGGAAATATGTCCATTAATTCTATCGACCATGAAGAGATGAGCAACATCGCTCACAAATGGGAACTCCCAGAAGAAGAAACCGTTGTGAGACCAGAGAAAATCGTGAAATCTGCCGAAGCAAGACGTCGTATTGAAGCACTTCGTGAAATCCGTGAAAGCGGCTTGAGCATCGAAGAGGCAAGGGAACTTGGCTTAATTCACTAATTCTAACACTGCGGAATAAAAACACGGGGTAGTCATAAGGCTGCCCTTTTCATTTTTTGTTTTATAACCCATTGTTTGACTTTCTTATCCTACGTTACTAAATATTATATCAATAGCGATATGCTTTTTGTTGACTATTCGGTAGCAACGTCAGGAGTACGATTATGGTTGATCAGATCCTTTTCTACGAACCCGATGAATCCCACGGCTTCCTCTCCAATTTTTGCCAAGCTCCCATCAAAGTCTCTACCCAATCTTGGCCCACTAGCGAACACTATTACCAAGCTCAAAAATTCAGTGACCTCAAACTGCAAAACAAAATCCTCTTAGCCAAAAGCCCCGACGAAGCCTTTTCTTTAAGCCGCAAATATCAGCACCTAGTAAGAGATAATTGGGATGACGACAAACTCTCCGTGATGGCGTTTATCGTTCGTGAGAAGTTTCTGCAAAACCCTCAGCTTGCGAAACAGTTGATGCAGACCGGCAACGCGTGGCTTACCGAACATTCGCACAAAGATGCATTCTGGGGCGATGGGGGGGACGGTTCTGGAGAAAACCATTTAGGAGAGATTTTGATGAACGTACGTGCAGAGCTAAAGCATGTGAAGCCATATAACTTGGTGCGCTTTGTCGATAAAGCCAAACTGCCTACCTAATGGGGCACGTTTATCATGCATGGTTTTATCGAGAACACGACAGGAAAAGAACATCTCGCCTTGGTGTATGGCGACCCTGCAAACACTAAAGCGCCGCTGATTCGCCTGCATTCAGAATGCTTAACTGGTGATGCGCTGTTCAGTACGCGTTGTGATTGCGGCTTCTAGCTTGACCGTGCATTGCAAAACATTGTCGAAGAAGGTTGTGGCGTGCTGCTCTACTTACGCCAAGAGGGCAGGGGAATTGGCTTAATCAATAAGATTCGTGCCTATCACTTACAAGATGAAGGCGCAGACACTGTCGAAGCCAATGAGCGCCTGGGCTTTGCTGCTGATATGCGTGATTACGCGTTTTGTAAGAGGATGCTGGAGCATCTTGGAATCGATAAAGTACGTTTGATGACCAACAATCCACGTAAGCTTGCAGCGCTGAAGAAGGTGAACATCAATGTGGTTGAGCGGGTACCACTGCAAGAAGGCAATAACCCCCATAATCAACACTACCTTCAAACCAAAGCCAATAAGCTTGGCCATATGTTTGACCCCAAATTTGTCGAACAAGATTAAGCGCTCGAACAAGATTAATCATAGAGACGATATAAAAATCAAACCGCCAGCTAATCGAAGCTGGCGGTTTTTGTTACAGATTGGGCGTGAGCGGCTCGCTAGATATATTTTTTGATGATGTCGTCGAGTTTTCCGGAACTTTTTAGTTCTGCTAGGCGTTTATTGATAAAGCTCTGCACTTTGGGGTTCATCTTAGGGGAGAAAGCGAGATAGATGGCGTAGTCTGGTATCACTGCGCTGAAAGATTGAATTTGGAAGTCGCCCATCGGCAGTTCTAAACGATGAATGTTGTAAACGACGCGTGATTCCATTTCGACAAAAACGGTATTGCCAGGGGTTCGTTGTAAAACTCGATAGGCGGCCTCGTAATCTTTGACGCGCATTTCATTGACGGTACCGTTTTCAAAGAAATGGCTGAGATTCGGGTAATCAAAGCCAAGCAGAAGCACAATTGAACGACCTTGCATGTGCTGCATATCGCTGAATTTGAATGGTGCTTTACTGCTCGATACTAATACGTGTTTTACAGTGTAAATAGGTTGTTCTGAGAGATTTTCCGATTGAACCTTCCCCCACTTTGGACTGCCGTAAGTGACCCAATTTTCTTCTCCCCCCGCTTCGAGTACCGAAATCATGCGCTTGAATGGGTAGGTGTGGTATTTCACTTCATAATCGGATTCGGCAAAGATAGCACTAACAATGTCTGTCACAATTCCTGAATGTTGTTCACCTTGCTGCTCAATTTGAAATGGTCTGGCTTGATCAGCTATCACGTAATAATTCACTTCACTTGCCATAGCGTAAGAGCTTAAGGCTATAAAACTAAAGCCTAATGTTCGTAACAGTCCTTTCATCCTAACCTCGATTATTGTCGCGACCTGACTATATTTATATTAGCGCAAGTTTAAGGGAGCGATTTCATATGGAGATAAAAGAGCGAGCTCAGCGCCGATTTAGTATCGGAAATCAATTGATGCTGGCGATTTTTGTGTTGAGTTTAATCTTTACCATAATCAGCTCTTCCATCAGTTTATATCGTGATTTCAACGATGATCTTGCTCGTCTAGATAGTGAGCTTGAGCAGGTGAAAACCAGTTACCTATCCAGTTTTTCTGCCAGTTTGTGGGTTGAAGATCGAGAGCTGTTACTTACTCAGGCAGAAGGAGCAATGCGTTTACCCTCGGTGGATTATTTAAGAATTGCGACGCCAGATGAAGTGATCTTCGAACTAGGCAGCGCATTAACGGAAGATCGGATCGAGCGGCAGTGGCCCTTGCAATACGATATGGGGGTAAAAACTTATGATCTTGCTGAAGTCACAGTTCAATCGGATCTTACCCCGATCTATCAAGGGTTATGGCAAACCTTCTTTTTTCTGGTGATCGCGGAAGCGATCAAGATATTTTTACTCATCCTAGGTGTTTTGTGGGTCACGTTTCGCTTGATGGTGAAGCCTCTAGAGCTGCTCTCTGGGGCCGTAAGCGATTTCAGCGGGGGCCATCTACCAAGCAAAGTGACATTGCCCAAACGTTGGTTCTTTGATGAAGTCAGTTTGTTGGAGCGCAAATACAACCGAAGCGTTGATCGTGTCAGTGAACACCAATTAGAAATTGAACAAGCGCGCGATAAAGCTGAAGTCGCAAACCGAAAGAAAAGCGAATTCCTTGCCACCATGAGTCATGAGATTCGCACACCAATGAACGGCATTATTGGTATTGCTTCGTTGCTCGGAGATACCAAACTCGATGAGCAACAAAAAGACTTCGTATCCATAATCAATAGCTCTTCCAACTCGCTAATGGTGATCATCGACGACATCCTCGACTTTTCTAAAATTGAAGCGGGTAAGATTGAACTGGAAGCCACGACCTACAATCTACTCGATTTACTTCACGAGGTAGGGCGTCTTCATACCGTCAAAGCGCAGCAGAAAGGTCTACAACTGGTTTGTGATATCGACCCTCAGTTACCGTTAGAGGTGAAAGGGGATATGGGCAGACTCAAACAAGTGTTGAGCAATTTGCTCAGCAACGCAGTGAAGTTCACTGAGCGTGGACACGTCAAGTTGATGGTGTCACTGGTGAGTCGGAAAACAGATGTTGCCAGCGTGCATTTTCGAGTGGTGGACTCAGGCATTGGCATTGCTAAAGAAAACCAGCAAACGGTATTTGAGAAGTTTCAGCAAGCCGATGGCAGTACCACGCGTAAATACGGCGGCACTGGTTTGGGCTTAGCTATCTGCAACAGTTTAGTTGAAGTTATGGGCGGGGAAATCCGTCTGACCAGTGAACCTGGTCTAGGCAGCTACTTTGAATTCACCATTCCACTCAATATCGTCTGTGATAAGTCTATCTCTCCTCAGACGCCTAACGTGTTTGATTTTCCGAATGGGATGAGCAATGCGATTGTTGCTGAGCATATCCAAACGACCAAAGATGTGGGCAAGCCTTGGATTCTGGTCGTTGAAGACACTGCGGTGAATCAGAAAGTCGTGCGAATGATGTTAGAGAAACTTGGCATGCAGGTGAATGTCGCCGAACACGGTAAAGATGCACTTCGACAATGCCAAGCTCATCAGTTCGATTTAATTCTGATGGACTGCCAAATGCCAGTCATGGATGGATTCATTGCCACTGAAAACATTCGTAAGATGGGCGAGTGGGGACAGCAAGTGCCGATCATTGCTTTAAGTGCCAATGTAATTAAAGAAGATCAACAACGCTGCTTTGATGCAGGGATGAACGAATTTGTTGCCAAACCGGTGACAAAAGAGCGCTTGCAGCAAATCTTTGAGCGATACCTACCAGAGTCATTGCAAACACGATCGAATCCGAAACAAGCAACTTGAAATTGATCAAGTAAAGTGCGTTTCACTTCTTAAAAGGCAAATCTGTGTGCTATAGTGCGCGGCTAGTATTTATTAAAGTACCTTGAGGCTGTGAATGTCGTTCAATCTATCCCTGTTACCGCCTGACGAGAAAAACAAAATCGAACTTGATAAACAAGCGTCTTTTTTGGTTTGGAAGCTTAAAGAAGCGAAATCTGGTCCAGAGGTAATAGAAGAACAGCTGTCTAAGATTAACGACGCTGACGAAAAAGTCTTTTTTCAACAGGCGGTCGATAAGTACAAACGAGTAATGGGTGTCGCATAAAGCGAACCGTGGCTCTGGTGTAAACCACAGCGGCGAATGAGGTTTCCTCCCCATTCCTTTGCAAGGTGAAAGGTAAAACTGTTCACTCTTTGCTAAAATCCTTCGCATTAAATTTGAATTTAGAGAGACATCCCGATGGGAAGAAGTTTTGAAGTGCGCAAAGCCTCTATGGCGAAAACTGCAGGCGCAAAAATTAAAGTTTATTCCAAATACGGTAAAGAAATTTACATGTGCGCGAAAAACGGTGGTGGTGATCCAGACATGAACTTGTCTCTGAAGCACCTGATCGCAAAAGCGAAAAAAGACCAAGTTCCTGCACACGTTATCGATAAAGCGATCGACAAAGCGAACGGCGGTGGTGGTGAAGACTACACTCCAGCACGTTACGAAGGCTTTGGCCCTGGCGGCACAAGCGTGATCGTAGACTGTCTAACAGACAACGGTAACCGTACATTCCAAGACGTTCGCCAATGCTTTGTTAAAGTGGGTGCGAAAATTGGTGTTGAAGGTTCTGTTTCTCACATGTTCGATCACCAAGCGGTATTCCAGTTCAAAGGCGAAGATGATGAAATCATCCTAGAAACGCTGATGATGGAAGACGTGGACGTTACTGACGTTGAGCTAGAAGACGGTGTTATCACTGTATTCGCACCTCACACAGAGTTCTTCAAAACAAAAACTGCGCTTAACGGTGCATTCCCAGATCTAACGATCGACGTTGAAGAAATCACATTCGTTCCGCAAACTCACACGCCAGTAGCGGGTGAAGACGCAGAGAAATTCCAGAAGTTCCTAGACCTTCTAGATGACTGTGACGACGTTCAACAGGTATACCACAACGGCGAACTGTAATTCGGTTCTTCAGTTGTAAAAAAGGCTTCCCGAGGGAAGCCTTTTTTGATCGTGTTGTTTGTCTTTTCTATTGTGACTAGCGTTTAGGTGTTGCGGTACTTGGAGTAACACAGAGACATGATCACGCCAAAACAGATGCCTTGGGTTAGCATCGCAGTACCACCGTAGCTAAAGAACGGTAGTGGGCTGCCCATTACTGGCAACAAGCCACTTACCATGCCGGTGTTGATGAAGGCGTAAAGGAAGAAGCTCATCGCCAATGCGCCGCTCACTAAGCGACTGAAGAAGTGCTCAGATTGGCACGCTAGCAGCATCACACGCGCCGTAATGAATAAATACAACGCTAACAACACCACACAACCAATAAAGCCCCATTCTTCTGCGTAGGTCGAAAAGATGAAGTCGGTATGGCTCTCTGGAATAAACCCTAACGTACCTTGAGTAGCATTCATCCAGCCTTTACCTTTCATGCCGCCAGAACCAATCGCAATCAATGATTGGATGATTTGGTAGCCAGAACCCAGTGGATCCGATTCAGGATGCAAGAACTGCGTTACACGGCTCTTTTGATACGCTTCCATCACAAAGAACCAAAGTATTGGTGCCAGCGTTAGAATGCTCACCAAAAAGCCGCCAATTATCTTCCAGCTCATGCCTGCAAAGAACAGCACAAACAACGCGTAAATCACGGTGAAGATAGCGCCGTCCAAGTCTGGTTGTAAGGCAATCAAGCCCGCAGGCACAAAGGTGATCAGCAAACAGAAAGCAATTTTGCGAATGTCTGGTCGCCCACCTTCTAGATGCAGCATCCACGCGATCATAATGGGAATTGAGAGCTTGATCAGCTCAGAGGGTTGAAAGCGGAAGAAGCCAATATCAAGCCAGCGCTGCGAGCCATTGGTGCTATCACCAAACAGCGCAACGGCAGCCAAGAGCGAAATCGCCACTAAATACAAATAGGGCGCAGAACGTTGATAACTGGACGCAGGAATCGACGACATGACCAAAATACACACCAACGTCAAACCGCATCGAGCGAGGTGCTTAAAGAGCATAGCTTCATTGAATCCACTGGCACTCCAGAGAGTGAGTGAACTCAATAGCATGATCGGAATGATCGCCATCAAAAGTGGCAAATCAATCCTAGGGAAGAAACGCTTGTTCATCTTCTACAACCTAAAAACGCCCCAATACGGGGCGAAAACAACCAGAACTCTGCGAGTTCAAACTATTCCGATGCTAAGAATCCAATTTGGAGATAACAGACACCACGCAAAGGTGTGCAATAGAGGAGTGTGCGACGCCGCCTGTTATGGGTAAGCTGACCTGGAAAGCCGTGGGATGGATAAATACACCAGGCTGAGGTTTTACGCCACACTTTTTATAAGGTTGAAATGGAAATTGGTACAGACACTGCAATGAATTGAGTAGAACATGGGGCGCCTTATGCTCAAAATGTGATTCATTGCTATATAGAGATTATTTGAAATACGTTCTGGATAAGGAAACTAAAATTATAAGGCTAGTTAAATTAACTAGCCTAAAGTATCAATCTCTTTTATTCCTGATCGGTCGGAAAAACAAATCTAGCTGGAACTGGAGGATCGTTCGCACCTTCACCCCAACATTTCACTCCACCATCATGAACAGCACATTTTCGATCATAACTTATAACAAGTTGAGTTGGATTTGATAGCTGATTAATTTCATCAACATCAATGAGGTTTGTCGCATATTTATCCCAACAGGTTATGCCATTATCATCCATAGCACATGCCTGTGAATCCCTTACAGCGACTGAGACCGGATTGACTAAATCAGGAGAGGTTATTGGGTAATATCCCTCTCCCCCCCAACACACCACTTTACCTTGATCAATCATGCAAGAAGCTCTACCACCTACCGCAAGAAATGATGGGTTTATATGGCTTGGAACTTTAGTATATACACCGTAGCCCCAGCATTTTACAAAATTACTCCCGGATTCTGGGCGGTTCAATGCACAAGTATGAGCATCGGATGTTCCGATTTGAATTGGGTTCTTTAGGGATGCCGATGGAGGGGTTGCCTCTCCATCAGGAGAGTAGCCCCAACAGACGACTTTTTTATCTGAATCGTCAATAGCGCACGCATGACCATCACCGGCCACAATCTTCCGAGGATTATTTAAACGAGGTGCATAAAGATAAGGCCCCCGCTTTCCCCAGCATGTTGGTCTGTTGACCCCTTTTTCTAATGCACAACTAAATCCACTACCTAAAGCCACATCCGTTACTTCAGAAAGTGTGGGAACGTTATACTGGCCATGATCTATATGTATGCCCCCTCGTCCCCAACATTCAAGGCCAAAAGCATCTAAGGCGCAAGTCTGAAAACTACCTTGGCCAAATAAGCGAATTCCATCGGTTTCTTTATTAAACTTTAACTCTTTAAAATACAACTTACCTGTTGATTTATCCTGTATTGAAAATCTGTATGCGTAATTACCTCCGGGGTACAAGTTAGGTATATTTAAAGTATGCATTGGCAGTTCTAATGGTTCACCAACTGACAATGTAACATCTTTCGGTTCATCAATGTTGTAGTGTTTACCGTCGGGGAAGATTAGATAATTAAAATAACTAATATCTTTTTGTTCGGTGAATCTATTACTAACTTTTAGATTAAAGTTTAAATCTCCTCCACCAGATGAAATATAAGAACTTCCTGTTAGCTCTCCTTCCAGCTTAAAATTAGCATGAGCATTGCTTATTGGTAATATTAACATTGCTGATAATAAAATTTTTTTAATTTTCATGTGTAAATCTTATTCTTTGTAGGGGGAAGTCACCATAAACTTATCAATTTTTATTTCAATAAACGATATTGTCTTATCTTTTTGTTGTAGACATTCATTCCGTTTGAAATATTTTTAGTTTGATTGGTTAATTGATTATTGTTAGGTTAATTTAATGATTAAAATAAATTTTTAATTTATATTTTTATAATTATCCGATGTCTTTTTAATAATTCCATGGTATTTAATTGTTAAAGTATTTATAATTTTATTTGTTTTTGTTGCTATTTTTCCGGTGGTTTGGAAATTTCTAGAAACATTAAGAAATGAAAGCTGCAATCATACTATGGCTGTTAAAAAGCAAATGAACTCAGTCTTTTAATGGCTTTGTGCGGCTTGTTATATTGTTCCCATTACGCCACGTTAAGCCTGAATTGAATCTCGTACGCGTCGCACCATCCTATTGTTGCGGGGATCGCGAAACCATTCATCCTCTCTCAATACCATTCACTCCGCATAACTGCCATTGGTCGCATTCAAAAGCAGCGTGCGATCGTCTCCCTTAATCTGAAACCATCTAATCACGTTCAACTAAGGACAGTACATGATGGTTTCTCAATCTCGCTCAATCAAAGCTCTTAAACTGGCAAGTACCTTTATCGCCGCATTTGCACTCTGCAGCAATCTGGCTCTGGCTAATCCAAGCGAGCGCACACTCAGTCAATTCAACCAAGCAGCGCAGGGTGACTCTGGCTTAGTTGATACCGTTTACGGCGAATTATCTAAACAACTCGAAGAGCAGGGCGCAACGCCATTGACCTTGGTGTATTTAGGTAGTGCTGAAACGTTGCAAGGTCGTGAGGCGTTTATGCCTTGGAACAAGATGAAGTTCACCGAGCGCGGTCTTGCCACTATCCAAAAAGGTTTGGATTTAATGGCGAATCAGCCAGTACCACTGCAAGAGCAACAACGCTTACAAGGCTTACCGGAATACCAATTAGCCACCGCCATGGCTGCTACTACGTTTACCTCTCTGCCAGACATGTTCAATCACTTTGAGCGTGGTTACGAGCTGTACCTTTCATTGCTCGATGAGCCGAGTTTTAGTCAGCAACCTTTCGCCGCTACATCTTGGATTTATCGCTACGCCATTGAAGCAGCACTGCGCGCTGAAGATGTTCAACAAGCCAAAACATGGTTAGCGCAAATGGAGCAATTGGGTGACAGCAATCTAGAAACGCAAACCGCGAAAGCGCTACTAGCCAAGTATTAGGGAGGCGTCATGATCGTTTTTAATCAACTTAGTCGCGATTACGCCCTTGGCAGCCAAACGGTGCGTGCCTTGCGAGACGTGTCTGGTGAAGTGTTTGCTGGCGAAATGGTGGCATTGTGTGGGCCGTCTGGTTCAGGAAAAAGCACCTTACTTAATGTGCTTGGCATGCTGGATATTCAATACCAAGGTCAGGTGACATTTGCAGGAAGCCCATATCCAACCGGACAAATGCAAGCTGCGAAAATGCGCCGTAAAAAGCTTGGCTTTGTGTTCCAGAAATTCAATCTTGTCCCTGTGATGACAGCGTTGGAGAACGTGGCTTATCCGCTACACCTCAACGGCTTTTCAAAAGCAGAACAAACTGAGCTCGCTACACAAATGCTAGAACACGTTGGCTTGGGCGAGTTTATTCATCATATGCCCGATAACCTATCGGGCGGTCAACAACAACGCGTGGCAATTGCTCGTGCGTTAGTGCACAAACCAGCGTTGGTGATTGCTGATGAGCCAACCGCAAGCCTTGATAGCCAAACGGCCAACAAGGTCATCGACATTATGAAAGGACTCGGACACGAGCTTGGCACTACTTTTATCGTCGCCACTCACGACCCTCGCATGGCATCCCGTTGTGATCGCACCATTGAATTGGTGGATGGAAAAATTACCCAAACGCACGCAAGTGTGGAGGAGGTTTCATGGGCAAGCTAATTCCAGTTTCTGTTCGCCTTGCTTGGTTGAACCTGCAACGCAATCGCCGCCGCAGTTTGTTGTCGATGCTGATCATCGCCATTGCCGTGTTTGCGTTAACCAGTGCGGGCGGTTTTGGTCTGTACACCTATGACAGTTTGAAAGAATCGACAGCGCGTGACACGGGGCATCTGACGTTAACCACGCCAGGTTACTTCGCTAAAGAAGAAGAGATGCCGCTGAGTAACGGGTTAACTCATGCAGACGACATCACCAAGCAATTGATTGGGTTGAATGAAGTGCGAGGCGTGCAGCCACGAGTTGAATTCAGTGGTTTGATTTCCAACGGCAACAAGTCATCGATCTTTATCGGCATTGGCGTGAACGAGCGCGAATTCGATATGAAAGGGCCGTTTTTGGATGTGCGTGAAGGGCAGACGCTGTCAAACATTCATGCATCGCGTTATGACCCTGCAGAGCCAGAAGTGATGCTCGGCGTTGATTTGGCGAACAACCTAAGCGTGCACGTTGGCGATTGGATTACCTTGCTGGCGACCACTACCGACGGTGCATTGAACGCGTATGACTTCAAAGTTCGTGGCATCTATTCAACAGGCGTACCAGAGCTTGATAAACGCCAGTTGTACGTGCACATCAACAGCGCGCAATCGCTACTCGGTTCAGACAAAGTCAGTGCGTTATCTGTCTTTCTGTTCGATACCAGTTTAACTAGCCAAGTCGAGCAACAAGTGGCTTCGGTTCTGAGTAAGCAAAAGCAGAACTTTGGCGAGCAAGATATTGAGATCACGCCTTGGCAAGAACGCGCGTTCTTCTATCTCAAAGTGAAAGATTTGTACGACCGTATCTTCGGCATCATGGGCGCAGTAATGGCACTGGTGGTATTTGTTGCGCTGTTTAACACCATGACCATGTCGGTAACGGAACGCACCCGTGAAATTGGCACCTTGTCAGCACTTGGTAGCTACCCTCGCGAAATTATTGCTGGGTTCTTGCGCGAAGCAGGGTTACTTGCCGTGATTGGCAGCTTAATCGGTGCTTTGTTTACGGCGCTAGTCACCGTCTTACTGATGGTCGTGGATGTGCAAATGCCGCCACCGCCAGGACGCACAGAAGGTTACCCATTGACGATTTACTTCTCTTGGGAGCTGGTGGCTGTCGCAGGATTAGCAGTATTGATGATTTGTTTGGTCGCGGCGTTTTTCTCGGCGCGCAAAGGGGTGAACAAGCCAATCACGGAGGCACTGATTTATGTTTAATTTCAAATCACTATTACCAATTGCATTGCTGACGGCAAGCGGTGTTGCAAGCATGAATGCCAGTGCGAATGAAACAGCACTAGATGCACAGCAAGTCGCGCAATTGATTGAAAAAGCGGATAGCTACCGCTTGCAAGATGATTCCTCCAAAGTGGTGTCACTGGTGCGCTTATATCAAGACCAAGAGTTAGATAAAACCCGCCTTTACCACGTGTATACACGTCCAAATCGTGAATCGCTGGTGGTATTCAAATCGGCGGTTGAAGCAGGGCAAAAGATGCTGATGATGGGAGACAACTACTGGCTGCAAATGCCAAAAAGCCGCCGTCCGATTCGCATTACACCAATGCAGAAGCTGCTTGGTGAAGCGTCTATCGGCGACATCTCAACCCTGACGTGGAGCCAAGATTATCAAGGTGAATGGATAGCGACAGAAACCGTTTCGGTGAACGAAGAAAGTGTCGCGGCTTATCATCTTACCTTGACCGCGAAAACCAAAGGGGCGAGCTATCAGAAGATCGATTTGTGGTTGTCTGAGCAAGATGCGTTTCCAATCAAAGCCGATCTTTACTTGCGCTCTGGCAAACTCGCCAAGCAAGCGCAATACGGACGTGCAAGCGACAACGGTGAAGACTACGTCAGTGAGATGACCTTGCTTGATAGCATTCAGCCGAGCAAAAAAACCGTTATCGAGTACCAAGAAATCGTGCCTTGGCAACTGGACAATAAGTTCTACAACCCAAGCTATTTGCCTAAAGCCAATACGACTCAGCTTTAGCCTGAACTCCGTAAATAGATTGATGAAAACGAGCAAGGAAGTAACATGAAATCGCACCAGTCTAACCTTAACAAAAGCACCAGTTTGTTGTTTGCTGCCTCATTGTGTGTGGGCGCGTCAGCCCCTGCTTTTGCCAATGATGAGCTGAGTTTTGAGTGGGATTGGGCTGTTAGTTACGAAACTGCCAAGCAGCGTGACAGCGCATTTATGCAGGCGCAGGGAAGTTCTCGTGATTCACTTAATGCACTGTTGGATGTGCAGGTGAATTATCAGAACTTCAGTGGTTTGTTCGCTCTGTATAGCCAAGGTTTGTACCTCAATCAACAAGGAAAGAGTGATTGGTGGAGTGAAGCTGATAACCAATTGTTGATTAGAGAGCTGGCTTGGCTAGGGGAGTGGCAAGTCGGTGATACCACTCTTGATGTGAGTTTGGGTAAGTTGCGCGTGGATTGGGGCGTGGGTTATGGCTACCGACCTTTGGATCTGTTTAAGCCTTATCGACAAAACCCTGTTGGCTTAGTCGCAGAAGAGGGGGCGGGTGTGTTTTCACTTTCACACTATGATATGGCTGGCGAGTGGACGGTGATTGCGACCGATTCAAGCTGGGGGCAACAAGACCAAAGTGCACTTGATCAAGCCGCAGAGCAGCAAGGTGTTGGTATTCGTCGTTATGCGCTTGTGGGTGACACCGAGTATCAACTTATTGGTTATTACGATGATGTGCGCCGAGGTTTACTTGGCGCCAGTGCCATTGCCGTGTGGGATGAATCCATCGCTATGCACGGTTCCATGCTGTGGCAAAAGCAAAGTGTCGGCTATCAGTTTCAGCAGGATGATCTTTACCAACCTGTTTCGGTTGAGGAGCAGGGCAGTGCATTCCAAGCTTTAGTTGGGGTGAACTGGGCAAACCAAGCCGGACACAACGTGATTGCTGAATATTGGTACGACAGCCGAGCATGGTCGAAAAGCGAATGGCAACAAGCAATAGAACGTGGTGAATTACTCTCTCAACCCCTTAATTCCCAAACGTCTCTACTTGCGACAAGCTACGCCCAAGGGTTTCAGCACGCCAATATCGTTCAGCATAACGTAATGCTGCACTGGAGTTGGGATGTGGAAGCGTGGGCTGCATGGAACGGTAAAGCGGATATGGGCTGGTTAAGTGATGTAACCCCCACGTTGGATGTCATGCTGTCGCCGCAAGATGGCGGTGTGATTGTCACGCAGTGGCTTAATTACCAATGGATTGATACTGGCGACCAAAGTGTAGAAGTGGAAGTTGCCGCACGCTTTTTAACCGGAGACGACCAATCTGCTTACGCACAAATCAATGATAAGCATATGATTGTATTTAACATCAAAGGGAAATTCTAAATGTGTTCAGCAAAATCAGTGGTGAAAAGTGGATGGCCGCGTAGCTTATTAGTGACCACGGCATTTTGTCTCTTTATCGCAGCAATGACGCTTTCTGTTTGGGGCGGTCCATTTTACATTCATGTAGCGGTTAGCTTTGGATTTGGCTATTCGGCTATCTTCTTCTCATGGCTTGTCGACCGCCTGTTTCCTACCATTCCTCGTTTGGCGGAAGTGGCTATCTCGCTGACAGCATGCCTATTGTTTGGTGTGGTGAACGCCCAGCTTTGGCTTGGGGAATACTTTGGTATTTCAAGTATGCTGTCGGTTGGTCTCATGGGGTTGTTATTCAGTGCCATGTGCTTTTTCTATTTCTACTCACGCGAGCAACATGCAATCGCTCAACGAGAGTTGGAAGCCATCAAGCGCGAGAAAGCAGAGCAAGATCGTGCGCTCTTGCTGAGCCAGCTTAAGCAGATGCAAAGCCAGATTGAACCGCATTTTCTATTCAATACCTTGGCGAATATCAGCGCGCTCATGTCGCAAGATGTCGATAAAGCCAAGCTGATGCTAGAACAGTTGACCGCGCTGCTGCGAGCAACGCTAAAAAGCTCACGCGAAGAACACACCACCATAGACGATGAAACTGCGTTACTTGAGGCTTACTTAGGCATCCAACAAACTCGTTTGGGTGATCGACTGAGTTATAAGATTGAGGTGGAAGAGGGGTTAGGCAGAACCGAATTACCGCCGATGATGCTCCAACCTTTAATCGAAAACGCCATCATCCATGGTATTGAGCCGAAGCGAGAGGGTGGTGAAGTCCGTTTGCTCATCAAGCGCGAACAACAGAACTTGAAGATTGAAGTCAGAGACACCGGTGTTGGCTTGAATCACGTTAGTGGGCACATGGGCTCTGGCGTGGGTCTAAGTAATCTCAAGCAGCGAGTTGAAGCTTTGTTCGCAGGGCAAGGAGAGGTTTCTATCAGTGAGTCTGCTCAGGGTGGAGTTTGTGTTCGCCTGAGTTGGCCAATGGAATCGTAATCAAGGAAGAAAGGAATGAATACAGGGTTTACAGCCATTATTGCTGATGATGAACCGCTATTGAGGCGTCATCTTGATAAAAGCCTAGCTGAAGTGTGGCCAGATCTAGAGGTAATAGCCAAAGTCGCCGATGGTGAACAAGCGTTGCAAGCCATTGAGCAAAGCCAACCTGACATTGCGTTTCTTGATATTCGCATGCCAGTTTTGGATGGCATGACATTAGCGCAAAAACTCAATCAACTCGCCAATCCACCTTTGATTGTGTTTGTCACTGCGTACGATGATTACGCCATCAAAGCCTTTGAACAAAATGCTGCCGATTATTTGCTTAAGCCTATCTCGGATGAGCGTCTCCTGACCACGTGTGAAAGAGTGAAAGCACGCCTTGCTAAGCGAGAGCAAGAAAGCAGTAATGTACAGATGAGCAGCCTGTTAGAACAGTTGCAGCAATTATCCGCGCCACAAACGCCGCAATATCTTCAGTGGATTAAAGCGACGCAAGGGGAAGATATTCATCTGATCGCCACGTCTGATGTGTTGTATTTCAAAGCGGAAGAAAAATACGTTTCTGTGTATGCCCAACAAGGGCAAGGCAAAGTGCTGGAGTATTTGATTCGTACCTCGTTGAAAGAGTTGATAGGGCAGCTTAACCCAGAACAGTTCTGGCAAGTGCACCGTTCAAGCGTGGTGCAAGTGTGCAAAATTAGCAAAGTAAACAAAGACTTTGCAGGCAGAATGTTTGTTCACGTTGGAGAAAATAAGCTCCCGGTGAGCCGTGCATCTCAAAGTTTGTTCAAAGGGATGTAATCGCTAGAACTGCTCACTCTTTACACTGTAAACTCCTCGCTCTTAACCAACATTATCAAGGAAGATAAATGAGTTATCGCGTAACCCTGTTAAATGCGACGGGAGAGTTGTCTCCACTCGCTGAGTATTTGCATCAGAAACTTGATGACCTGAGCTCACAACTTTCTAGTTACTTTGATCTCAGTAACATCGACCTGACCGTTAGCCCGTTTGATCGCAATGACGTACCGCAGACGGGGATTGGTGGCTATTGCTTAAGTGCCTATCGTGTAGAGATTCTGCTTGATACTCAACGTTCTGATATTAAAAACGTTATTGAGAAAGAGCTAGCTGCGGTGCTAGCGCATGAGTTGCATCACCTGTTCCGTATGCGAGCGGGAGAGAATGGCGTTGCACTCGGTGATGTGCTGATTATGGAAGGGTTAGCTTGTCATTTCGAACGTAAGGTGAATGGCGGCGTCACTCCGAGCTTGTTTGAGCAAATCAAAGATCAAGATTGGCGTCCTTTCTATGCAGAGATGAAAGACAAGCTGATCAGCCTAGATTACAACTTCGACGCCTATTTTCTTGGTAGCGATGAAAGCCGCTGGCCGAAATACATGGGGTATTGGGTTGGGTACAACCTTGTCGCTGAATATCTGGTGGATTTTCAAGGCTCTGAGCTTGATTTAGTTGGAGCAAAAGCCGAGCTTTTCTATCAATAACTCCGGCACAAGCCAGTCATAAAAACAAAAAGCGCCTAGGTCATAAGACATTAGGCGCTTTCTTCGTTTTGGAGCGACGATTTCTCCGAAGAGGCGAATGGGCTTATTCGCTGACTGTCACTTTCTCAATAATGATTGGATCGCATGGCACATCATCGTGACCAAGTTTAGAGGTCGTTTTCACTTTCGCGATACGGTTTACCACATCCATACCCGCGGTCACTTTACCAAACACCGCGTAACCCCAGCCTAGGTTGGTGGTTGCAGTGTGGTCTAGAAAATCATTGTCTTCCAAGTTAATGAAGAACTGAGCTGTTGCAGAGTGTGGTGCATCGGTACGCGCCATTGCGATAGTGCCAACAAGGTTCTTTAGACCACGGTTTGCTTCGTTCGCGATCGGAGCGCGTGTTGGCTTTTCTGCCATGTCTTCGGTATGACCGCCACCTTGGATCATAAAACCGTCGATAACGCGGTGGAAAATGGTGCCGTTGTAGAAGCCATCTTCACAGTATTTTTTGAAGTTCTTTGAGCTAACTGGTGCTCGTTCTAGGTTCAGTTCAATCTCGATGTCACCGAAATTGGTGGTCATAATAATCATCTGGTTTGCCCTTGTGGGTGCTACGTTGGCGGCATTATAGCTAAGTCGTATGAGGATAGCAGAAATAAAAACAGCGACGTTTTGGCGTCGCTGTTTACATGTTGAGTGGTTGAGGAAAGCTCTAAACCGTAAAGCGACCGACTAAGTCGTACAGCTCGTTGGCTTTGTGGTTAAGGTTGCCACTGCCTGCACGGTTTTGATTCGCAAGGCTTGCCGACTGACTGCTTTGTTGAGAGATCACTTCGATGCGCTGTGAAATCTCTTGCCCAACTTGGCTTTGCTCTTCGGTTGCCGTAGCGATCAGCGTGTTCATGTCCATGATGTTGGCAATCGCCGCTTGGATTTCTTGCAGTGCGGCAGAGGCTGCTCTTGCCTCTTCAACCGTAGCTTCACCACGCGCTTGGCTTGAGCCCATCGCTTTCACTGCCGCATCTGAGCCAGACTTCAGCTGCTCAATCATTTGGTGAATTTCGCCTGTGCTGTCTTGAGTGCGACTTGCCAGTTTACGAACCTCATCGGCAACGACTGCGAAGCCGCGACCTTGTTCACCTGCACGTGCTGCTTCAATGGCGGCGTTTAGTGCCAATAGGTTGGTTTGCTCGGCGATGTCTTGAATCACTTCTAGCGAAGAAGAAATGTTTTGTACATCGCTCTCTAAACGAGAAATCACCGTGCTGGCTTCTGAAACTTCTAAAGCGAGCGCTTCGACGGAGTTCGCTGCTGAATCAACAATGTGCTTCGCTTGCTGTGAGTTTTCATCGGCATCTTTTGCTGATTGCGCAGCCTGATTAGCGTTGCTTGAAATCTCGTGTGCTGTTGCCGTCATTTCAGTCATTGCCGCAGCGACTTGTTCCGTCTCTTCTCGTTGGCCAGACGCCAGCTCATCCACCTGAGAAGCTCGCTGTGACATGTGATTGGTTTCTGAAACCACTTCTTGCCCTACGTGGCTAACGCTCTTGATGATGCTTTGTAGGCTCTCAACAAAGGTATTGAAGTTGCGGCTAAGCTGGGTGAACTCCGGTACGCTCGATTCTTCCATACGTGCGGTCAGGTCTGCATCGCCTTGTGCGAAAGAGTGAATCGAAGCATCAAACTGTTCAATCGGCTTCATGATGCTGCGGTTAACGAACACCGCGAAGATCGCAACGATGGCAGCAATCGAGACACAGAACAGGGCGATTGCAGTCAGTGTGGTGTTTAAGGCTTGATGCGCTGAGTCTTCCATGCTCGCGATAATGGCGTCGATATCGTCAGTGTAGAAGCCTGTACCCAGCATCAAATCCCATTCAGGAATAAACACCGAGTAGCTCAATTTCGGTAGTGCTTCGCTCTGACCGAGTTTCGGGAAGTAATAAGTCGTGAACTCACCGGTTTTGGAATTGTTGAGCAAATCCTGAATCAGGTAATTGCCTTTCTTGTCTTGCAAGTTATAGAAATTTTCTCCGATGCCTTTGGTGTTTTGACCCGTCACAACGCGAACGCCTTTTGAATCGTAGCCAAAGATGTAGCCGGATTGGCCAAACTCCAACTGCTGCAAAATAGGCAATGCGTCTTCTAGTGGGGCGTTTTGAGCGAGCAATGGCTCAACAGCAGAGCGAGCGAGTTGAACGTAGTTTTTGAGCTCAGCTTTTTTCATCTCCATCATTTGACTTCGAGTCTGCTCAATTTCTTGTTCGTTATAGGCCGTGGTTTGCAGATAGGTAAACCACATCATGCCTATTGCCATGGTTAGAATTGGAATTATTGAAAGGATATATAGTCGTTTTCTGATCGTCAGATTCATAGAGACGTCCTTCTCTCGGCGCAGCGTTACAAGTAACAAGCTGAACAAGCTTGCCTGATAAAATCATTAATACTTATTGTTGTAATGCTTAGAGATTAACCGAGTTAATCAATCAGAAGTACTGGAAATTTATAAATCTAGACTAAGGTCGTAGCATTTTAAAGCAGGATCACAATTAACGTGAACACGAATCATTATTGCAGCGAGAAGTGCCCGTTAACCAATAAGAGACGCGGTAGCGGTTTTTGGCAAACTTGAGGTATAGCCAATCTGCAAGGGGTTTGACCATGCGCCAACGCAGTGGTGCGTATATCCAACCGCGACCAACCAGCTGCCATGCTCGATGAGTGACATCCAACCCAAGCAGCAGCTCACCTTTCTCGTTGAGGGCGTGCAAAATGGTGTTGGCTTGCTCAGGATCGATTTGCGGATAATCGGCGAACGCCTTGCTGTAAATGTCGACGGTTTTGATTTGCTGCTTGGTATCACGTTGTTTTAGCGCTTTCATCTCTTTAGCGCATAAGGGGCAAGTGCCATCGTAAAATACGGTCAGTTTGGTCATGGTTGAGCTCATCATTGGTTGTTCTTTTCTTTTTACGCGATTATTTTTCTTTTAGTTCATTGTCTTGCAAGCAATGCAGCCAATTATCTCGGGCGTTGCCATCATTGAATTGGAAGAGCTCTTTGCTATTGTGCGCCAGTAACCCCTATCAATTTCATCGAGTAAGGTACCATTGATAAACGGCTCCTCACACGAATCTACATGTGTGATGAAGCCAAGTTTGAGTCGCTTCGCGTTTTTATCTGTAGCAATGATATTGGGCAGTTGATCATTGTTGAAGCAAACTATGAAAGTGGCGAATATCACTGAAATGAGGAAAATTTTCAGCGATATGTTATAATCTCGCTCCGTTGTAACGAGAACACTTGTTGCAAGCTTGAGAATTTCCCGGGATTCGGCTCGTTCCAAACACCATGAGTCAGAGTTTTTGAACTACGATGGGATACAAGCAAACCCAGATGTTAGAGCGCCACTTCGGCGCTCTATTCGTTATGACGGGAGGAACTTTGCTCGATAGTGATGATCACTTTCTGTTTAAGTAAGGGAGCCCGATAGCGGTTCAGAAAGTGTCACTCGACAATACTCACAACACGATATCCACCTTCTGCAATCAGTCATTTCTGTTTGTATATGAAGAGGATAAGAAGGAGCTTAACAGGCTCCTTTTACATTTTAGGGCTTGCGAATAGCGCGTAAATCAGAACATCGCTTAACGACCGTCCCTTAAACTAGCCTAAGGCGCATTTAACACAACCTTTTGAGTATTTTCGAAAAAATATAGCGAGAAAATTTGCTATTGAGCGAAGGTTAAACTAACACTCAATCATTACGGAGGATGAAGAGAACAATAATAAGAGGCGATATGAATCATTTAATATCTGTAGGTGCACTGGAGTCCTTTTTGGTTGCGATCAGTGTGCTTTTCCTGGGGCATTTCATTAATGCTAAGCTACCGATCTTAAAGAAATTCAACATACCTGAGCCGATTGTCGGGGGCTTAATTGTCGCCTGCATCATTACTGCTCTTCATTTTAACGGCGTCGACTTGGAGTTCGACTTACCGTTGCAGAACACATTTATGCTGATGTTCTTTGCTACTGTTGGTTTGGCAGCAAACTACACTCAGTTGATGAAAGGGGGCGCTAAGGTTTTCATTTTCTTAGCCGTCGCGTCGTTCTACATCATCATTCAAAACGGTGTCGGTGTCTCACTGGCAGCGGCATTGGGTTTAGATCCGCTGATGGGGCTTATCGCTGGTTCGATTACTCTGTCAGGTGGCCACGGCACAGGTGCGGCGTGGTCACAAACTTTCCAAGACGTTTACGGTTTGAATAACGTATTGGAAATCGCGATGGCGTCAGCAACATTTGGTTTGATCATCGGTGGTATCATCGGTAGTCCCGTTGCACAGCGTCTGGTCGAAAAGAACAACATCGAATCTGAGTATGGTCGTGGTGGTCGAGATGCGAAAACCCACGAGAAATTCCCAGAGTTGGTGACGTACAACGAGTATGAAGAAGACAAAGTAACCGCGAAAAAAGTGGTTGAGAAACTATTCTTCCTATTGATTTGTGTAACCGGTGCTAAGTACGTAGAACAATGGGTGAGCACTTACGACATCCAATGGTTGATGATTCCAGACTTCGTTTACGCGTTGTTCATCGGTGTGATCATCACTAACTTCTTGGAAGTGACCAAGATTCGTAAGCTTGATGCCGAAACGGTCGACATGTTAGGTACGGTATCGCTGTCCCTGTTCTTAGCGATGGCTTTGATGAGCTTGAAACTATGGAACATCTTCGATCTAGCGATCCCATTCTTGGTGATTCTAGGCGTGCAGTCAGTGATTCTGGCTATCTTCACCTACTACGTAACGTTCAAGGTGATGGGTAGCAACTACGACGCTGCAGTTATTGCAGGCGGTCACTGTGGTTTTGGTTTGGGTGCAACCCCAACCGCGGTAATGAACATGGGTTCAATCGTTAACCGCTTTGGTCCATCACCACAAGCGTTCATGGTTGTGCCGATTGTTGGTGCATTCTTTATCGACATCGTTAACTTGATCATTCTACAGGGCTACATCTCGTTCCTTGGTTAGATTGATAAAAATGCTTATAGAGGCCACAGTTTATCTGTGGCCTTTTTTGTATTTATTGATGATTTGAGCGGATTAAATAAAAAATATTTAGCATTAACGTATTGAATAATAAGGAAATGATAAAATATACCTATCAGTAGGTAGATAAAGTTGTTGACGTAAAAATAATATGATCTTAAAGTAGCAACCACTGACGAGGAGCTGGGCCCCAAACCACCTCCTTTTTTAATAAAAACACCACCTACTTACTGGTAGGTAGGTAAATAAGAGAAAGGAAACGTATTATGTTCAACACATCTTCAATTGCACTTATCGTAGGCGGCTCATCAGGTATGGGTAAAGCGACAGCAGAACGACTTCTTAAAGCTGGTGTACCTGTCATGATTCTTTCACACGATAAAAACAACCTCGCTGAAGCAAAACAGGATTTAGAAAGTGTGACCAAAGGTCAGGTAGAGACCGCTCAAGTTGACCTGTATGACCCAAGTGCAGTGAAAAGCTTCATCGAACAATTGAATGCTGAAAAACGTCATATTGGTTACTTGGTTAATGCTGCTGGCTTCTTCAAACCGGTTGATTTCCTTGACCACTCAGAGCGTGATTACGACCTACAACTAGACATGAACCGCGCGTTTTTCTTCATCACTCAGGCCGTGGCGAAAAACATGAAAGCGCACGGTGGCGGCGCGATCGTAAATATCGGTTCTATGTGGGCTCACCAAGCAATTAAAGCAACGCCATCATCAGCGTACTCAATGCAAAAAGCGGGTCTTCATGCTCTGACGAAAAACCTAGCAATCGAACTTGGTGATCACGGCGTACGCGTAAATGCTGTAGCACCAGCTGTTGTGATGTCGACGATTTACAAGTCATTTATCGCGGAAGAAGAAATCGAGTCAGCACTGCAAGGCTTCAATGACTTCCACCCAATCGGCCGTATCGGTTCAACAGAAGATGTGGCGGACGCGATTGAGTACTTACTGTCAGACAAATCATCTTGGGTAACTGGCACAGTACTTAACGTCGACGGCGGCGTAATGGCTGGCCGTAACTAACCTCACTAAACGTGCAAATTGGGGCCTTTCACTCCATCCCTAAAGGCCCCAATTAAAAATTCAGTAGTAAACACGACATCAAATAATAACAAGGACATATCATGGATAACTCACCACTAAACGGCATTAAACTCGATGACCTAGCGGCTTACACTCAAGTGATCACTGAAGACGCAACGCAGGCGATCTCTGAATACGGCATTGTTGCCGAATGGAAAGGCGGCGTTCACAGTGAAATCCGTACTTTGAATCAAAAGGTTGGCGGAAAAGAAATCGTCAAAGACTTCAGTTTCGAAGTTGGTGAACCAGAAGAGCTATTGGGCAACAATGCATACCCAACACCTCAAGATTACCTATTGGGCGGCATGGCTGGTTGCATGATGGTGGGTTTTGTTGCGGGTGCGAGTGCTCGTGGTATCAAGCTAGACGCTGTGAAACTAACCATCAAAGGTGCCCTGGATTTACGTGGCTTCCTAAATGTGAGTGAAGAAGCGCCGGTTGGCTTTGATGAAATTCAATTTCAATTTGAAGTAAAAGGTGAGGGGACTCAGGCTGATTATGACGAAGTCATTGCGAGCGTACAGCAGTTCTCTCCAAACTACCGCACCATTAGCGATGCGGTGAAAGTTTCAGCTATCGTTGCATAACCAAAACGTTAATCAAAAATCACGCACACTTTTTCACTGCTTTGAGCCTATATTTCGATATAGGCTCTTTTTTTATTCAGCAGTACCGAATCTAAATTATTGCGCTGTTACGCAGTCTTTGACTTTCAATCGATTCTTGTTGTCTCGGTTAGCCATCACTTGTTGATGGTCGTCAATCGTGCCAAGGTTTTTCGCCAAACGATCATACAAGACAACATTGACTGTTGCCGCCAAGTTCATGCAGCCATTGGTGGGTACATACACCACGTGATCGGCCTTATCGACAACCTCTTGCGGAAGTGAGCCATCTTCTGGGCCAAAGATATACACCGCGTTTTCTGGGTGTGCAAAAAGAGGCAACGCTGTAGCGCCGACGGCCAACTCAACACACACCACTTTCACGTCTTCAGCAAGGTGAGCAGTGAGATCGTCCATTTCGACCAAATCGATACGTTCGTGCATGTTCTTGGTGTCGGTTCGGAATTTTACCGCACGATTATAGCGAGTGCCGTTATAACGAACTTGCGTGGCGTCATAACACCCTGCTGCGCGCATCACCGCGCCCACATTGGTTGGATCTTTAGGATTATACAGTCCAAGAATGACCGTTGACTGTGCTGTCATTGCTGTTGTTCTACTTAATGGTTTTAGGATAAGAGCGTGATGCTCGTTGAGCGTGGGATTATGGACTTAACCCGCCAGAAGTACTATCACAATATTTTTTAGAAGTAGAAGTAG
>NZ_JAHGAD010000038.1:0-295973 GCF_030248375.1 Vibrio sp. B181a
TTTCCCGTTTCCCGTTTCCCGTTTCCCGTTTCCCGTTTCCCGTTTCCCGTTTCCCGTTTCCCGTTTCCCGTTTCCCGTTTCCCGTTTCCCGTTTCCCGTTTCCCGTTTCCCGTTTCCCGTTTCCCGTTTCCCGTTTCCCGTTTCCCGTTTCCCGTTTCCCGTTTCCCGTTTCCCAAAAACAAAAAAGGCCAATACCTAAGTATCAGCCTTTGATTTTTTAAGCCTAATTATTTTTTAGTGATGTTCACGGTTGTAGATGCATAGCATATCTAAGTATGCACTTACTAGGTTCGTTAACTCAGCTTCGCTCTTAGAGCGGTTTGCTTGTACGAAAATAGAGTAGCAAATACCGTGGAACAGGTTCGCCAAGTGTTCCGGTTCATGTTGGTCACAAACTTCACCACGCTCGATCGCTTTGATGAACATGTTTTGCACTAGAAGTTGGTTAGTGCGGTTTGTGGTCACGAACAATGGCCATACTTCATCACGTGTCGATGCGCTCCACTCAAACCAAACTTTCAGCCAATGGCAATCTTGGCTTACTAGCTCAATCATTGCATTAGTGATGTTGGCGATGTTTTCGCGCGCGTGGATGTCTAAGTCGATGTTATCCGACAAGAAGTTAGAGAACTGACGCACAACGTGGTTCAGAACTTCATCCACCAAATCTTCACGAGTAGGGAAGTAGTTAAATACCGTCGCAACAGAAACTTGAGCGATCTCAGCAATATCCGCGTGACCACCACGGCCAATGCCGCGACGAGCAAACACTTCAAGAGCGATTTCCATCAGTTGCTGTTTACGTTTTAGAGGGGAAAGCCTAGTACGAGGTCTCTTTGCAATTGAGTCCATAATCCTTTTTCCTTGCCATTTGAGTTGATGTTTTGGGGATAATCCCCTAATTGATTATTTTAATAGTTGCTTAAAGCATTGATGAGTGTAATGGTGCATATGTGCGAGGTCAACATCTGATGCACAATTTATAGACAGTAATGTCATTATTGATGTTTCATTCAACTAGATAAGTTCTAAAATTAAGACTTTCATTCAATAAATCAAAGCAATGGTAAGCGGCTTTTAACCCATGGTGTGGGGTGTTACACTACACGCCGCAAGATAAGGTGATCGTTTGCGTACGACCTACCTCAACCCACAAAGAAAATTGAGCACAGTATGAAACATACAGTAGAAGTCATGATTTCTGAGCAAGAAGTTCAGGAACGTATTCGTGAATTAGGCAAGCAAATTACAGAACGCTACCAAGGCAGCGAAGATCTGGTAATGGTTGGTTTGCTACGTGGTTCATTTGTATTTATGGCCGATTTGGCTCGTGCAATCGAACTGACTCACCAAGTCGACTTTATGACCGCTTCTAGCTACGGTAACACGATGGAAAGCTCTCGTGACGTACGTATCTTGAAAGACCTTGATGATGACATCAAAGGCAAAGACGTACTGATCGTTGAAGACATCATCGACACAGGTAACACGCTAAACAAGATCCGTGAAATCCTATCTCTACGTGAGCCTAAGTCTATTGCGATTTGTACACTACTAGACAAGCCATCACGTCGTGAAGTTGAAGTGCCAGTTGATTACGTCGGTTTTGCGATTCCTGACGAGTTCGTTGTTGGTGTGGGTATCGACTACGCTCAAAAATACCGCCACTTACCATTTATCGGTAAAGTGGTACCACAAGAGTAATCGTTACTTTTGTTTAAAGAATACAAAAACGCCCGTTAAGCAATTAACGGGCGTTTTCTTTTATTCAGTCTGGTTAAGTTCATTGCTTAGCGACAAAGTAATTTGTTGTCTGCATTCAGAATCGTTGAGAGTGCTTTTTGGTAAGAAGCTTCCACAGTCTCTTTTGAGTTAGAACGGATGCCTAAGTACTCTAGGCGGCCATCTTCAATTCCGTATACCACGCCATGAATTTCCACATCCTGACCACGTTCCCATGCGTTTTGCATGATGGTGGAGTTACCTAAGTTGTAAACTTGCTCTGCAACGTTGATTTCACCCAGTTTATCAGCGCGGTCTTCAAGAGGCATCTGGTCAAGGTAAGTGCGATGTTTAAAGTACAGATCACGAATGTGAAGTAGCCAGTTATTGATTAAACCAAGTTGAGGGTTATCAATGGCAGCATTAACACCACCACAGCCGTAGTGACCACAAACGATGATGTGCTTCACTTTCAATACGTCGACCGCGTATTGCACTACAGAGAGGCAGTTTAGGTCGGTGTGGATGACCTGATTAGCAACATTTCGGTGAACAAATAACTCGCCCGAGAAAAGCCCAGTTAATCGCTCTGCTGGAACGCGACTGTCTGAACAACCAATCCAAAGAAAGTCGGGCTTTTGACCCTCCGCTAGCTTCGCGAAATATTCTGGACGATCAGATTTGATTTCTTCTGACCACTTAGAGTTATTTTCGAATAATTGTTTAATTTCCGGCATCTGACATCTACTTCCCTAAAAATTAAAAAAACCAACCACTCACTATTGCTTATAAAGCGATCAGCGCTGTAACTATACACAATGTTACAATTTCGATCCCGTTAAATATTCATCAAAGATGACTCATCTGACGAGTTCTCGCAGTTAAAATCATAAAATATGCAGACATCATTCAGTATGCGAATAAACCTAGCTAATTCGCGGGTTTATTGTGTTTTTTTCTTTGACGAAATATTTGTTAGATTGATGGCATTTTGTCTTTTTAATGCAGGGAGCAAATTCAATGTTCGGTAGTCGCTTTAAGGATATCAACTTGAAAGGGGATCTGTTTGGTGGTGTCACGACGGCCATTATTTCACTTCCTCTTGCGTTAGCCTTTGGTGTGGCATCTGGCGCGGGCGCGGAAGCTGGCTTATGGGGCGCGATCATGGTGGGGCTTTTTGCTTCGTTATTTGGTGGTTCTAATACCCTCATCTCTGAGCCAACCGGTCCAATGACGGTGATCATGACCGCGGTACTGACCAGCATGATGGCTAAGTATCCAGAAACGGGAATGGCCATGACGTTCACTGTGGTCATGATGGCAGGTGCCTTCCAGATTGTGCTTGGTACGTTAAAGCTGGGTAAGTACGTTACGTTAATGCCTTACAGTGTGATATCAGGATTCATGTCAGGGATTGGTGTGATTCTTATTATCTTGCAGTTGTCGCCTTTGCTTGGTTATGCAGCACCGTCTGGTGGGGTCATCGGGACGTTATCGGCATTGCCCGACACCATTTCTAACCTGAAGTTTAGCGAGTTGTTTTTAGGTTTGCTGACGTTAGGTATCTTGTTTTTCTTCCCTAAGCAGTACCGTAAATACGTTCCCGCTCAACTTGTCGCGCTGGTGGCGGTTACTTTGTTATCGGTGATTCTGTTTGATGCAGAAGACATTCGTCGAATCGGTGAAATCCCAGCAGGTTTGCCTTCTTTGGTCGTGCCACATATCGATCCTGCTATGTTTACTGAGATGGTTATTGATGCATTGGTACTGGGTACACTAGGTTGTATTGATACCTTATTAACCGCAGTGATTGGCGACTCTTTGACGCGTAAAGAGCATGACTCGGACAAGGAGCTGCGCGGGCAAGGTTTGGCAAACATGATCTCTGGCCTGTTTGGTGCGTTGCCAGGTGCTGGCGCGACAATGGGGACCGTAACCAACATTCAAGTTGGCGCTCGTTCGCCTTTATCTGGTGTGATTCGTGCTCTTATTTTGGCACTGGTGGTATTGGTTGCAAGTGGGTTAACCGAGCCGATTCCGATGGCGGTGCTGGCGGGCATTGCGGTGTATGTTGGTTTCAATATTCTTGATTGGAGTTTTATCCAACGTGCTCATAAGGTGAGCTTCCCGGGTATGGCGGTCATGTATGGCGTGATGCTATTGACAGTGTTTGTGGATTTGATTGTCGCCGTTGGTCTTGGTGTGTTTATCTCTAACATCATTATCATTGAGCGCTTGAGCCGTGAACAAGCACGCCAAGTTAAGGCGATCAGTGATGCAGATGAAGACGATGTTCCGCTGACTGACAGTGAGCGAGGGCTGTTAGACAGAGCGAATGGTAAAGTGTTGTTCTTCTATCTTTCTGGGCCAATGATCTTCAGCGTTTCGAAGGCGATTTCGCGTCAGCACTCCAGTATCTCGGATTACGAAGTGATGATCCTCGATCTAACAGATGTACCTATGATTGATGTGACCGTTGGCTTGGCGCTAGAGAACGCCATCAAAGATGCTCTGGATGCGAAGTGTGAAGTCTATTTGCTGTGTCCAAACCAACGTACGCGTGAGCAGTTAGAGAAATTCCACGTGATTGACTTGGTACCTGATGAGAACACTTATAAGTTCCGTTACGAAGCATTGAATGCAGCGGTAAAACATGTAGAAACCGATGAGCATCAAATGCTAACGATGTAATCTAAGTAATTTATTTAAAAGCGCTATCAGAGAGATTTGATGGCGCTTTTTACTATATGGCGTTGGGAGGATTTATAGTTATTTCTAATTTTATAGAAAGGTTTATTTGTGTTCATCGTTATTCAACGATAAACTAATTCAACTTCAGTGCAATACCGCTTTCGACTTTGAGTCGCTAGCAACGAGCCCCCAAACGGTATTGGCATTCACGATTCATCAACAGATGGCAATGATTACGCAATGTACGCATTAGAAATAGAACAGCTTCGCAAGACTTATGCGGGCGGATTTGAAGCGTTGAAGGGCATCAGCCTAACAGTAGAAAAAGGCGACTTCTACGCACTTCTAGGGCCAAATGGTGCGGGTAAATCCACCACAATTGGCATTATCTCTTCTTTAGTAAACAAAACCTCGGGTACGACGAAGGTTTTTGGCTACGACATCGATACGCATCTTGAATTAGCGAAGCAGAACTTAGGCTTGGTGCCACAAGAATTCAACTTCAACCAATTTGAAACGGTTGAGCAAATTGTGATGCAGCAAGCGGGCTACTATGGCGTATCCAAAGAGCTTGCTAAAGTTCGCGCGGAAAAATACCTAACTAAGCTTGATTTGTGGGAAAAACGCAAAGAGCGCGCGCGTAATTTGTCCGGTGGTATGAAGCGCCGCTTGATGATTGCTCGCGCTCTGATGCACGAACCTCAGTTGTTGATTCTTGATGAGCCTACGGCGGGTGTGGATATCGAGTTGCGTCGCTCTATGTGGGATTTCTTGAAAGAGATTAACCAAGAGCAGGGCATCACCATCATCCTAACCACTCACTACCTTGAAGAAGCGGAAATGCTGTGTCGTAACATCGGTATCATCAATAAAGGTGAGCTAATCGAGAATACGACCATGAAAGCACTGCTTGGTAAACTGCGTGTTGAGACCTTCATTCTTGATGTGGAGTTTGATGGTGAGATGCCAGAGCTTGCGGGTGTGAATAGCCAAACAATGATCAATGGTTCATTAGAGATTGAATTAGACAAGAGCCAAGGTCTGAACTCAGTATTTAGTCAACTTTCAGAGAGTGGGGTGAAAGTACTCTCTATGCGCAATAAAGCAAACCGTTTGGAAGAGCTGTTTGTCAGCATCGTACGTGGAGGTAACCAATAATGTACAAGTTATATTGGACCGCTTTTTGTAGCCTACTGACGAAAGAGATTAATCGCTTCACACGAATTTGGGTGCAAACCCTTGTGCCGCCAGCGATTACGATGACGCTGTATTTCATCATCTTCGGTAGCCTAATTGGTTCTCGTATCGGTGAAATGAACGGCTTTAGCTACATGGAATACATTGTGCCGGGCTTGATCATGATGTCGGTGATCACCAACTCGTATTCCAACGTCGCATCGTCATTCTTTAGTTCTAAATTCCAGCGCAATATTGAGGAGTTGTTGGTTGCGCCAGTACCAAACTACGTCATCATTCTTGGTTTTGTTATGGGAGGCGTCGTTCGTGGTTTGCTGGTGGGCACTATCGTTACTTTCGTGTCGTTGTTCTTTGTTGATTTGCAAGTGGACCACTGGGGCATCATTATCGCGACGGTATTTATGACTTCGGTTGTGTTCTCACTCGGTGGCTTGATTAACGCAGTTTACGCGAGAACGTTCGATGATATCTCCATCATCCCGACGTTTGTATTGACACCACTGACTTACCTTGGCGGTGTGTTTTACTCAATCAGCCTATTGCCTGAGTTTTGGCAAGGGGTGTCTAAACTGAACCCTATCGTCTACATGGTGAATGCATTCCGTTATGGCTTCCTTGGTGTGTCCGACGTGGGTATTGTCACCTCGTTTAGCGTACTGACGGTATTTGTTGTCGCTCTTTATGCTGTGGCTCACTATCTAGTCACCAAAGGGATAGGCCTAAGAAGCTAATACAAAAAGCAATCGAAAGAGCAGCCATCAGAGCTGCTCTTTTTCTATGCACATCAATACATTCCCATACAAATTTTCGACGTTTTACATGCTAGGTTTCACTCATCTTTCGTAAATGCATCTGCTGTAAATGAGTGAAGTCATGAATGTCGTCCCATCTCCCCCTTTCTCTTTAAAATTACTGCGCCCCAAATACTGGTCTGTGTGGTTCGCTTTTGGTTTATTAGCGCTGATCGTTAATCTGCTTCCTTATCCAGTGCTCCGTGCATTAGGCAGAGGTATTGGTTCACTTGCTATGTCGCTGATGAAGCGCCGCAGAAACATCGCAAAACGAAACCTTAAACTCTGTTTTCCTGAATACAGCGATGCCAAATGTGATCAGCTGGTAAAGGCAAATTTTAAATACACTGGCATGGCGTTGATAGAAACCGGAATGGCGTGGTTTTGGCCTGATTGGCGTGTTCAGCGTCTGACTCAAGTTGTGGGTAAAGAGCGCCTGCTTGAGCAAGAAAAGAATGGGCGAGGTGTGTTGGTGATATGCAGCCATCATCTTAACTTGGAAATGACGGCGAGAATCTTTAGCCAGTTTGCGAAAGGCTATGGCGTATATCGTCCGAACTCAAATCCCGCTTATGAATTTATTCAACATCGAGGCCGTACGCGTTGTGGGCATCAAATGATAGATCGCAAAGACGTAAAGTCGATGCTCAAAGTCCTAAAGAATGGCCAGCGATTATGGTATTTGCCGGATCACGATTATGGTGCGGATAGCTCGGTCTTTGCGCCTTTCTTCGCTGTCAATCAGGCCGCAAGTACGGCGGGTTCGAGTGTATTGGTTGATGCAACCAAGTGTGCGGTGATGTCTGGTGTAACAGTAGTAAGCGACAATCAATACACCTTATATGTTGGTGGTGACTTGAGTGAACAATTTGAACGACGTAACCCGGTTAAAGCTGCGAGCATTTTAAACCAAGAGATTGAAGATATGATCCGAAGAGATATTCCAGCATGGATGTGGCTGCATAAGCGATTCAAGACACGTCCTGAAGGGCTTCAATGCGTGTATTCGTAACTCCTTTCCTCGGATACAAAAAAGGTCGGCTCAGTGCCGACCTTTTCGTTTATGTATTTCGCTTATTCAGCGCTTGCTGAGTTCGCTTCGCTTGATTCTTCTTCTTTGGTTTCTACGACCATATCAACCGTTTGGTTGTCGATTAGGCGTGCTTTACCCAAGAATGCAGACATCAGGATCACCGCTTGAGTGGTCTCAGCAGTAATAGCTTGAAGTGTACGAGCATCACGAATGAAGATTTCATCAGGCTGTAGACCCGCTGCACGCAGTTGGTCGTTCGCATCTTCAATCACTGAAGCGTAATCATCACGGCCACCACGCATCGCACTGCTGATCCAACGCATGGTGCGAGCAAGTACTGGTGCGCGTTGACGTTCATCAATGGTCAAAAGGCCATTACGAGAGCTCATTGCAAGGCCATCCATTTCACGTACGGTTGGTACGCCAATGATTTCGATGTCCATCGCCAAGTCTTCAACCATTTTGCGAATCACCGCAAGTTGCTGGAAGTCTTTCTCACCAAAGCAAGCCACATCAGGTTGAACGATGTTGAACAGCTTGTTGACGATGGTTGTCACGCCACGGAAGTGACCTGGGCGAGACGCGCCTTCAAGAATGGTAGATAGGCCAGGAACATCAACAAACGTTTGTTTGTCCAAGCCTTCTGGGTAGATGATTTCTGGTGTTGGAGTGAACACCAATTCTACGCCTTCCCCACCTAGTTTGCTTAGGTCTTCTTCTAGGGTGCGAGGGTAGTTATTCAAATCGTCTGCACGGTCAAACTGCATCGGGTTTACAAAGATGCTTACGACAACGACATCTGCGTATTCGCGAGCTTTACGAACAAGCGTAAGGTGACCTTCGTGTAGGTTGCCCATCGTTGGGACAAACGCTACTTTGCGACCTTCACGCTTAAAGGTTTTTACCTGTTCACGAATCGCTGAGATTTCCGCAAAAGTTTGCATGCATTTATCCTCTAGGCAATGGTATGAGCTTCGTCTGGGAATGCACCGCTTTCAACTTCAGCCATGTATTGAGCCACGGCTTTGCGCATATCGCCTGTTTCAGCAAGGAAGTTTTTCGAGAATTTTGGCATGTAGTTCGCCGAAATTCCAAACATATCGTGCATAACAAGAATCTGACCGTCAGTCACATTACCCGCACCGATGCCGATCACCGGCACATCAAGAACTTGAGTAATACGAGCTGCCAATTCAGCAGGTACACATTCTAACAAAACAATTTGAGCGCCGGCTTCTTGCAGGGCCAATGCGTCTTTCACCATGCGATCGGCTTTTTCTTGATCGCGGCCTTGTACTTTGTAACCACCAAAGATGTTTACAGATTGTGGGGTCAGGCCTAGGTGAGCACAAACAGGAACTGCGCGTTCAGTTAGCATCTTAACAGTATCAACTAACCAATCGCCGCCTTCGATTTTTACCATATTTGCACCAGCACGCATTAGCGTTGCTGCGTTCTCACATGCTTGTTCTGGCGTTGCGTAGCTCATGAATGGCATATCAGCCATCAATAGACAGTTTGGGCTACCAGCGCGTACAGAGCGCGTGTGATAAGCGATATCTTCAACGGTTACTGGCAATGTATCTGTTTTACCTTGCAGAACCATGCCTAGAGAGTCGCCGACCAGCAGTACTGGCATTTCTTGGCTTTCAAAAAGTTGGGCAAAGCTTGCATCGTATGCAGTTGAAGTAGCAAATTTACGACCTTCTTGCTTCCACTTAATCAGGTCGTTAATGGTCATTTTTTTCATTGTTTTATCCTCACTAGGAGTTGGCTATGACTGCCAAATATTGAGGCCGTTGCGATCTACTTGTTCAAGTAGTGACGACACCTCGGTCCCGTCTGGGAGTTGTAAACTTGGTGCAATTTCCGCAAGAGGGTAGAGTACGAACTCGCGCTCTCTCATTCCATAGTGTGGAACTGTCAGTCTTTCGGAATCAATCACCTCATTGCCGTACAGAATCATGTCGAGGTCCAAGGTTCTTGGGCCCCAGCGTTCTTCTTTACGGACACGCCCTTGTTCCTGCTCAATCGCTTGGGTGCAATCGAGCAGTTCAAGAGGCGTCAAATTGGTTTTAATCGCCACCACCGCATTGATGTAATCCGGTTGGTTTTGTGGTCCCATCGGCGTGCTACTGTAGAGCGAAGAGGCTTGCACAAACTCGGAGTTTGGTAGCGTTTTTAATGCCTCGATCGCTTGCTTCGCTTGGCTGACGGGATCAGCCAAGTTACTGCCTACCGCAATGTACGCTGTGATCATGATTTCGGCTTACTCTTTTTCTTGCGATAGGTTTTACGGCGGCGTTGGCCAGTTTTAGGCGCTTGGCCATCGAGATCGCCAGCCATGGCTTGGCGCATTTCTCGGCCCGCATTTTGGAAAGTTTCCCACCACTTGGCAAGCTTCTGAGTGTCTCCACCCTCAATTTCACCGCGCATTTCAAGAAAATCAAAGCCAGCTCTAAATTTGTTGAGCTCCATGAGGCGGAATGCGCGTTTGCCATTGCGTCGTGGAAGACGTAATTGTAGCTGCCAAATTTCACGAATTGTCGCGGTATGACGGCGTGGAATCGCGATGGTACGTACTTGGTCATCAAGAATGATGTTGCTCGCTTCCATGATGGCGTCGTAATGGCACAGGTTATGCTGTTCCATCAGTTTGTCAGCCATTGCGCATAGCGGGTACCACAGCATGGCAGCAAACATGAATGCTGGGTTGATGCGTTTGCCTTCTTCGATACGCATATCGGTCGAATCAAGCACCAAATCAAGCATTTGCTCAGTGTGAGATTCGTAATCTTCAGTGAAGTGTTCAGCAATCGCAGGGAAAAGCTGCTGGAATAGGTTGTATTCACGCAGTAGGTGATAAGTTTCTAGACCGTGACCAGATTGAAGCATCTTCAACGATTCTTCGAATAGACGTGCCGATGGGATATCGCGTAGCAGCGGGGCCATCTCTTCAATCGGTGCTGCGGTGTCTTCTTCGATGTCGAAGTCGAGCTTCACAGCAAAGCGAATCGCACGCAGCATGCGCACTGGGTCTTCGCGGTAACGGGTTTCTGGGTCACCGATCAGGCGAACAAGGCGGTCTTCTAGATCCTCAATGCCACGTGCATAGTCGTGAATTGAGTAGTCTGCGATGTTGTAGTACATCGAGTTAATCGTGAAGTCACGGCGCTCTGCATCTTCATCAATAGTGCCGTAAACATTGTCACGAAGCAGCATGCCTTCTTTTGACTGCTGAGAAACGTTCTTGTTTTTTTGCTCTTGGTGGTGACCACGGAAGGTCGCAACTTCGATGATGTCTCGGCCAAACATAATGTGGGCAAGACGGAAGCGACGGCCAATCAAACGACAGTTTCTAAACAGTTGTTTGATTTGCTCTGGTGTCGCGTTAGTTGCGATATCAAAGTCTTTTGGTTTTTGTCCAAGCAGTAAGTCTCGAACCCCGCCACCCACAAGAAAAGCATCGAAACCGGCACCGTTTAGTCGGTATAGCACCTTCAGTGCATTATCACTGATCTGCTTACGCGAAATGTTGTGCTCTTCACGAGTAAGTACATTGAGAGCGAGTTCTGGGATCATGGCAGATTCGCTTGTTGTATTGTCGTTTGTATTCATGTGCATCTGGCAATAACTGGGTTTAATCCAATCTTGCTTTGGTTAGTTTTTATGCCTCTAGGGCCAATTTTGCGGCTAATGATAGCCTACACAGTGCCGTTTGAGAATCACGGTGTGATCTCGATCTCCGCTGGAAGCTGTTGCAAACGCCAATTTTCGCAGCCCCAACGTAGTATTTCGTCTACGTTAGCGGCTCGAATATCGTCAGGAATATCGAATCCTAAAAACGTCATTGCATGCAGCAGAGCTGGCTTCGGATTAGCGACATCAATGGCTGTCGCATGGTTTTGTTTCGACAGTTTGTTGCCGTTAGTGTCCATCGCCAATGGTAAATGCAAGTAGCTAACTTCCGGTTGTCCAAGAATTTGGTACAAGCTGATTTGACGACCTGTGGGCTCAATTAAGTCGGCACCACGGACGACTTCAGTCACCCCTTGGTCGATATCGTCTAATACTACCGCAAGATTATAGGCAAATAATCCATCTCGACGTTTAATAATGAAATCTTCATTTACTAACGCTTCAGGAATGGTCATCAAACCATGCTTCTGATCGAGGAAGTTGGCGATGGGCTTGGTCATTTTTAGGCGAATCGCACCTTCTTTCAAGCCTTTGTCGCGGCAAGTGCCGAGATAATAACCACCATGTTCTTTTATTTGCTTACGTGTACATTGGCAATAATAAGCATCGCCATTCTCCAACCACGCATCAATTTGTGCTTGATATAAGTGGTGTCGTTCACTTTGATACACCACTTCACCATCCCAGTGGAGTTGATAAGCTTGGAGCGCATTAAGAATATCTTCTGCTGCACCAGGCATTTCTCTCGGTGGGTCAAGATCTTCGATACGAACGAGCCAAGTCCCTTGATTGGCTTTTGCTTGAAAGTAGCTGCCAAGAGCGGCAACTAAGGAACCAAAATGTAATGGTCCTGAAGGGGATGGGGCAAATCGACCTACATAGCGTGTCATGCGTGTATCTCGAAAGTATTCGGGTAAAACTAGAAGTTTAGCGTTAAAAAGCTAGTCAAAACAAAAAGGGAGCCTGAGCTCCCTTTCAATAATCATAATGCGTGGTTGATTAACCTTGCATTTGTTTCTCTTTGATTTCTGCAAGCGTTTTGCAGTCAATACAAAGATCAGCAGTTGGACGCGCTTCTAGGCGACGAACGCCAATCTCTACGCCACAAGATTCACAGAAGCCGAAATCGTCTTCAGTAATTTTGTCTAGAGTTTTTTCGATCTTCTTGATCAGACGACGCTCACGGTCACGGTTACGCAGTTCTAAGCTGAACTCTTCCTCTTGAGAAGCACGGTCAACTGGATCTGGGAAGTTTGCTGCTTCGTCCTGCATGTGGTGTACAGTGCGATCGACTTCTTCCCTGAGCTGATTACGCCAAGCTGTTAAGATCTTTGTAAAGTGTTCAACCTGCTCTGGTGACATGTACTCTTCACCAGGCTTTTCCTGATATGGCTCCACACCGGCAATGGCTAGGATGCCTATCGTTTTCTTCTTTGATTCTGGCATACAGCATCTCCTACTTACACCTAGTCAACTGCATTGCAGTCAATTTAAGGCGGGTATCTATAGCAAAAAGAGGCGGTGCAGGCAATTACTGAATCGCAAACTTATCGTCAATGTGAAGACGACATCATTTTTTCTCTCAATTGATAAATTCAATAGCAGAGATTAGCTTGACTTCAGTGTTGCTCAGTTCGGCTTTGTAGCAGAGAACTTCTACTCCAGCGTCTTGTGCTTGTTTTAGTAACGTTGAATATTTCGCGTCTATATGGTGCGCCGCAGATACTTTTTCAATACCTGAATGTAAAACAGTGAATAAAAGTATGGCTCTACTTCCAGTTTGTGCCATTTCTGTGAGCTCTCGCAGGTGCTTTTGTCCTCGCGTAGTCACGGCATCAGGGAAATAACCTTGTCCCGATGAACTTTCCTCATCAAGTAGGGTGACGCTCTTCACTTCTATATAACACTTTGATTTATCACTTGCGCTGAGCAAGATATCAATTCGGCTATTTTCATTGCCGTATTTCACTTCAGTTTGAAGTTGGTCATATCCCGACAGTTCCGAAATGACATTATTTTCAATTGCTTCTACCGCCAGTTGATTGGCACGAGCGGTATTTATACAAATACGATGCCCTTGTGGCGTTTCGCTCAGCTCCCAACTGTTCGGGTATTTGCGTTTCGGGTTATCAGAAGTGGAATACCAAACTTTATTGCCTGGCATTGCACAGCCTGTCATTGCGCCAGTGTTCGCACAGTGAATTGTTCGAATCTCACCGTTATCCAATTCGATATCGGCAAGGAAGCGTTTGTAGCGTTTGAGTAGAGTCGCTGACTCTAGAGCAGGTTCGAATTGCATTTGCTTATTTAGCCAAGAGTGTTTTTATGTACAATGTGCCCAACATTACAACATAGGGTATTTCCTTTGTCACAATTGCCGATCGAAGCCGTGATGCCACAATTACTTACGGCGGTCAAACATCAACACCAAGTGATCCTCAAGGCTGCTCCTGGTGCCGGTAAATCCACTTACTTCCCACTACAACTTCTTAAAAGCCAAGCCGTGACGGGCAAGATTGTAATGCTAGAGCCTCGTCGTCTTGCTGCGCGCAATATCGCACGTTATTTGGCGCAGCAGTTGGGAGAGCAAGTAGGAGAGCGTGTGGGTTACCGAGTGCGCGGCGAGACAAAAGTGAGTAAGCACACTCAACTTGAAATTGTGACGGAAGGGATCATGACGCGCATGATCCAAAGTGGCCCTGAGTTAGACGGCATTGATCTACTGATTTTTGATGAATTTCACGAGCGCAGTATTCATGCGGATACGGCCTTAGCATTTAGCCTAGAAGTTCAAGAAGCATTACGAGACGATTTAAAGCTGGTGGTAATGTCGGCAACGCTTGACCAAGATGCCTTGCAATCCTTATTACCGGAGGCGGTTTACATTGAGTCGGAAGGTCGTAGTTTTGAGGTAGAAACGCGCTATTTACCGCTTGGGGCGAATGATCATTTGCCGACCTCCATGGCAAAAACGATCGAGAACTTGATGAGCAAAGAGTCTGGCTCTTTGCTTGCTTTTCTTCCGGGTATCGGTGCCATCAAGCAAGTGCAAGAGCGTTTAGTACACCTACCTGATAACGTAGAAGTGTGTCCTCTTTATGGTCAACTTAGCTTTGCCGAGCAGCAAAAAGCCATCGCTCCCGCTTCTGGAGGTAAACGCAAAGTCGTGCTCGCGACTAACATTGCTGAAACTTCTTTGACCATTGAAGGCATTCGATTGGTCGTCGATTCTGGATTAGAACGTGTGGCGCGTTTTGATTTGAAGAATGGACTTACGCGATTAGAGCAAGTGCGAGTGGCACAATCGTCTGCGATTCAACGTGCTGGCCGTGCAGGGCGTATTGAAGAGGGCATTTGCGTCCGATTGTATTCAGAAAGCCAATTCAAGCAGCAACCGCAAGTTCCCCAACCAGAAATCCTGCACTCAGATTTAGCAAGCTTAGTCATGGAACTGGCATTCTGGGGAGCAGGGGATATCGCTGAGCTTAAATGGTTGAATATTCCTTCTTCAGCATCGCTTGCTCAGGCTAAACAGCTGTTGATTTCTTTAGGGTTAATTACCGAGCAAGGCCAACTTACTTCTGCAGGTAAGACGGCCCACGCTCTTGGTGTAGAGCCGCGCTCTGCAGCAATGCTGATTCAGACGCAGCAGCGCAGTGAAAAAATGCTAAATACCGCTTTGGCTGCGGTCGCCCTAATTGAAGAGCCTGAGCGCAATGTGACTAACATCGCGCATAGCCTACATCGCTGGATAAGTGGTACACATGCAAAGAAAGCGATATTGCACAAGCGATCTCAAGCGCTGGCGCACAAACTGGATACGGTATTCAGCCTACCTAATGTAGATGAGCGAGTGCTGGCGCTAGTATTGAGCTTAGCTTTCCCAGATCGCATTGCGCAGCAGCGTGTTAACCAATATGGTCGTTTTACTTTGTCGAACGGGCATGGCGCTGAGTGTCGACCAGAAGAGACACTCGGTGGTTGTGATTACTTAGTTGCGATTGATTTGATGCGCTCGCATTCTAACTCAAGCCAAATTAACCTAGCTTGTGACTTAGATATCAACGCATTACAAGAAACGTTCGTGCACCTTTTCACGTCGGCTGAGCTGGTTGATTGGGATGAGAAAAAAGGCCGTTTGATTGCAGAACGCCAAATCAAACTTGGTCAACTGGTGATTAAACGCGAAGCCTTGCCGAGTCCGGGTAAAGAAAAAATGACACAAGCTTTACTCACTTATGTCCGCCGTCAGGGCTTACAGAGTCTAAACTGGACGTCGGCAGCGGAAAATTTGTTAGAACGTATTCGCTGCGCAGTGGAATGGTTACCTGAGCAAGCTTGGCCAAGTTTTGATGAGACCAGTTTGCTTAATGGCCTAGAAGAGTGGCTAGAGCCGTACATGAGCACGGTATCATCGGTGAAAGATTTGGCGAAAGTGAACCTAGTGGAAGCGTTGAACGCTCGATTAGGTTGGCCGTTGAATCAACAAATTGATGAGTGGTTACCAGAAGATTATCGCTTACCAACGGGTTCGAAAAAGCGCATTCGTTACCAATTTGGTCATGAACCAGTACTGTCAGTGCGTATGCAAGAAGTGTTTGGAGAGAGCACTTCTCCAACCGTGGCACAAGGTCGCAAGCGATTAGTGCTAGAGTTACTTTCTCCAGCACAACGTCCTCTTCAGGTGACAACGGATTTAGCTGCCTTTTGGGCAGGAAGCTACAAAGAAGTGCAAAAAGAGATGAAAGGCCGATATCCAAAACACGTTTGGCCTGACGATCCTGCCACTCATGTAGCGACAACAAAAACAAAAAGACAATTGAATAATGACTGATACTAAAAAGCCCGGTGCAAAAAGAGCACCAGCCAAGAAAACAACGTCAAGTAAAACGACTGCCGCTAAGAAAAGCGGTGCGAAGCGACCGAGAAAATCGCCATCGAAAAAGCCAAGTAATGGCAAGCGGTCTTGGCTTAAGGTCATTTGGTCATTTAGTTGGAAAGCGGGTGTCGCGCTTGCGGCGGTATTGCTGTTTGTTGGTATCTATCTTGATAGTGTGGTGAAAGACCGCTTTGACGGCCAGCTGTTTGATCTACCAACTGTCGTTTATGCGCGTATCCTCAATTTGAGCCCAGGTGAGAACATTACCATCAAAGAGATGCGTAATGAGCTTGATGTATTGAACTACCGTAAGGTGAGTCAGCCTCGTTACCCTGGTGAATACTCTTCTTCTTCAACGCGTATTGAGCTTATTCGTCGTCCGTTCGAGTTTGCTGATGGTCCTGAGCCTGATCGTCACGTTATGCTGCATTTCTCAAGCAGTGGTCTACAACGCATTCAATCTTTGGAATCCAAAGGCGATCTTGGTTACCTGCGTATTGAACCTAAGATGCTAGGGATGTTGGAAAAAGATCAGAATGAACAGCGTCTGTTCTTACGTCGAGATCAATTCCCAGAAGTGCTTGTCGATGCACTGTTAGCAACTGAAGACCGTGATTTCTATCAGCATGATGGCGTTTCGCCGCTGGCGATTGGTCGTGCCCTTGTTGCTAACATCAAAGCGGGTCGTACTGTTCAAGGTGGTAGTACACTTACTCAGCAGCTTGCGAAAAACTTATTCCTGACACGTGATAAAACCTTGTGGCGAAAAGTCCGTGAGGCGTACATTGCTCTGATTCTGGACTATCGCTACAGCAAAGACCGTATTCTTGAAGCTTACCTGAATGAAGTCTACTTAGGTCAGAGCGGTGGAGATGCAATCCATGGTTTTGCTCTGGCATCGCGTTACTACTTCGGTCAGCCGATCCAAGAGCTTCGTATCGACCAACTTGCCATGTTGGTTGGTATGGTGAAAGGACCGTCTTACTACAACCCAATTCGTTACCCTGAGCGCACCAAAACCCGTCGTGACTTGGTATTACGTTTGTTGATGCAACAAGACATGTTAACCGCGCAGCAATATGAACAAGCGGTAAATCGTCCGTTAGATACACAAAGTAAACCTCGTATTGCGAGTCGTCAGCCGGCGTACTTCCAACAACTGAACATTGAGCTGAAAGAAAAAGTAGGTGACAACTTCAAAGCTGAAACCGGCTTACGTTTGTTTACCTCTCTCGACCCGGTATCGCAAAGCAAGTTAGAGCAAGCGATCGCGAAGAAGGTCCCTGAACTTGCTAAACGTGCAGGTAAAGAGCTCGAGGCTGCAGCGGTTGCGGTTGACCGTCATAGTGGCGAGATTCGCGCTATGGTCGGTGGTAAACGTGTTGGCTATGAAGGTTTTAACCGCGCCTTGAATGCAAGTCGTCCAATTGGTTCTTTGGTTAAGCCTGCGATCTATTTAACTGCGCTAGAGCAGCCAGAGAAGTACAACCTTGCAACCACGCTTCACGATACTCCGCTTAGCTTGAAAGGCAGTAAAGGCTCGGTTTGGTCGCCACGTAACTTCGACCGTAAGTTCCGTGGTGATGTGCCGCTGTACTTAGCGTTGGCGAAATCACTCAATGTGCCTACCGTGCGTTTGGGTATGGAGCTGGGTATTCCAGAAGTTTCGGCTACGCTAGAGCGTTTGGGCGTGGATAAGAATGAAATTCGTCCAGTGCCTTCTATGTTCCTTGGTTCCTTCTCGTTGACGCCATTCGAAGTCGCGCAGATGTACCAAACAGTCACTAACTCAGGTAAGCGCGCCAAGCTATCGGCATTACGCTCTGTGATCGACATGGATGGCAATGTGCTTTATCAATCGCTACCTCGCTCATCTCAAGCGGTGGACCAACAAGCGGCTTGGTTGACGACTTACGCGATGAAGCAAGGGGTCGCTCAAGGTACAGGTCGATTCCTACAAAGTCAGTTCGCATGGGCTGCTCTTGCAGGCAAAACCGGTACCAGTAATGACAGCCGTGACAGTTGGTTTGTGGGTGTCGACGGTCGTGAAGTGACAACCGTTTGGCTTGGGCGTGATGATAACAAGTCGACCAAGCTCACTGGTTCAAGTGGTGCATTGCGTGTCTACGCGGAATACCTGAAACAACGTATCCCTGAGCGACTAGAGTTGCCTTGGCCAAAACAAGTGACCACATTAGGCTTCCAAAAAGCCGCTAATGGCGCGCTGGAAATGAACTGCCGCAGTGAATACAAGTTGCCTGTGTGGGATAAGTCTGGGCAAATCAAACAGCAGTGTGAGAAAAAATCGAATTGGTTGAATAACCTATTTGATTGGTAAGACCACCAAAAACGTCATCACTGACTTGTGAAGTTGTTCAAATCTTAGTAAAAGTAGGTGTTCAATATTCAGTAAAGGAAGAAGTGAATGTTCAAAAAGTCGATCTCAAACCCATGGAAGCGTTGTGTTGCGCTCTGGGTCTGTTCCTTTTTGATTGCAACGCCTTCCTTTGCTAAGCAAGTCAGTGATGATCAATCTCGTCCTAAAATCGCCGTCGTACTGGCTGGTGGCGGGGCAAAAGGTGCCGCTCACATCGGGGTTTTGAAGGCTCTGGAAGAGATGAATATTCCCGTTGATATCATCACAGGGACTAGTATGGGTGCCTATGTCGGTGGCCTATATGCCACGGGGATGAGCGCCGATGAAATCGAAAGCTTTATCTACAGTGTCGATTGGAACAGCGGTTATCGAGACCGTGTCGACCGCAGCCAACGTCGCGTCCGCGACAAAGAATACGAAGACCGTTATCAAATCACCACTGACTTAGGGTTGAGGTTTGGTGAAGTGCGTTCGCCAACAGGCGTGGTGCAAGGCCAAAACATGTTGCGCATTCTACGTGAAACCACAGGCAACCTTGGTCGTTTTAACTCCTTTGATGATCTTGCCATTCCATACCGCTCAGTCGCGACGGATATCGTCGAACTAGAAGAGGTCGTCTTAGATAACGGTTATCTAGTTGATGCCATGATGGCGAGTATGTCAGTGCCTGGCGCACTTCCTCCATACGAGCTGAATGGTCATATGTTGGTGGACGGCGGGGTAGTCAATAACATGCCCGTTGATGTTGCTCGCGCAATGGGCGCCGACGTGGTGATTGCCGTTGATATTAGTACCGATTACAAAAGTGAAGAGGACTTTACCGGCTTATTTGCCGTAGCAGACCAACTGTCCAACTATCTAGTTCGCCGCAGTACTCAAGAACAAGCTGAAACGCTTAGCGGTGATGATGTCTACATTCGTCCTGATGTTGGGCAGATGGAAACGGTCGAATTCGAAAAAATGCCAGACGCTTTTAAAGCGGGTTACGAGATCACACGAGGACTAAAGTCAAAGCTTGAAGGGCTGAGTGTGTCGAATGCGGATTACCAGAAATACATCGAGCATAAACAAGATATGCGCAAGAACCTTGAGTATGGGGATGAGCGCGTCGTCGACCAAATCGTTCTTGTGAATAATACCCACTACAGTGATGTGCTGTTGACTAACCGACTTGAGTTAGACACAGGACGCCCTCTAGAAACGGCTGAGATAGAGAAAGCGGTAGAAAATCTCTATGCACTGGATCGTTTTGAGCTGATCACTTATCACTTTGAAGAAATCGATGGGGTGAACTTACTCGTCTTTGAAGTGAACGAAAAATCTTGGGGCCCAAACTACTTAAACTTCCGCTTCTTCTTAGAAGATGATTTCAATACCGATAGTCAATATGGCATCGGCATGTCGGCTAATTTCACCAACTTGAACTCTCACGGCGCCGAGCTGACCTTTAATGTGGATATGGGCACGGATAAATTGATTGAGGCGGAGCTTTACTCTCCAGTGCTTTCGAGTCAGCAGTTGTTCGTTTCTAGCAAAGTGAATTACAACACAGAGAACAGAAACCTCTCTGATAACTTTGAAAATCCCGATATTGGGTCTGTTTACGATTACCTGCCAGTGTCTTACACCGAGTTTATTACAGAGCTTGCTGCCGGTGTGCAACCTACGCTTTGGCAAGAGTTCCGAGTTGGCGGGCGCTATACCAAAGGGGCGATTGAAGCATCCACTTTTCAGTCTTTCGGTGAGCTTGATTATGAGCGTTTGGGTGTATTTGCCAATTACCGCCTAGATACCTTGGACGATTTCGCTTTCCCAACGCACGGTATGTTGATCGATTTGGATTACCTAGTTTCTCACGATAAGACTCCAGAGGATTTTCGTCAGTTAAACCCAGATGGCAATATTGAAGATACTGTTTACGAGATTACCGCGCGTTTCAAGGGAGCAGTGACTCATAGTCGTCATACTTTAGTCGGACAAGCGGAATACAGCTTTGTTGAGAGCAAAAACTCGTCTGTACCTTTAGACCCGCGTGAGCTTGGTGGTTTCTTGAATCTCTCAGGTATTCCACGTAACAGCTTGATCGGGCAGAACTTATTCTATACCAGCCTGGTGTATCGTTATAAATGGATGGATAACGACTTCGGGCTGTTTGAAGCACCAGTTTATTTAGGTGCATCCCTTGAACACGGTGGTGTTTGGTCAGATAACGATCTGAAGCTCAATGAAGCGCCGCTGTACAATGCCGCATCGATTTTCTTTGGGGTAGATTCTCCAATAGGACCGATCATGTTGGCATACGGTCGTACCGAGCAAGATTTAGATGCCGTGTACTTGATCGTTGGAACATCATTTAAATAACCGGGAATAGGACAGCAAGATCTCCGCATATTTAGCCAAAATTTACCGGACTTTAGTCGTAAGTTGCTATGTTGGTCAAAATGATGAGATTTTAATTTAACGTTAAATTTGCTATCCTTTCGCCCACAGTTTGGCCTCTACGGCGCTGTTTCTCAATCAGAATTGAATGAAAACAAGGGCAATGGAGAGCCAAGTTTCCAAGGATGTTCACTCCTTTACTTTGAAAAATAGTAAGAAAAAAGGAGGAACCGCAATGAGAGGAAAAAGTCGTGCTTGAAGCCTACCGTAAACACGTCGAAGAGCGTGCTGCCGAAGGAGTTGTTCCTAAACCGCTAGACGCTGAACAAGTTGCTGGACTTGTTGAACTTCTGAAAAATCCCCCGCAAGGTGAAGAGGCCTTTATTCTTGACCTACTAGAGAACCGTATCCCACCAGGTGTAGATGAAGCTGCTTATGTAAAAGCAGGTTTCTTGACGGCTGTTGCTAAAAGTGAAGTGGCATCACCGCTTGTAAGCCGTGAGAAAGCCGCAGAGCTATTAGGTACGATGCAAGGTGGTTACAACATCGCGCCCCTAGTCGAGTTCCTAGATGACGATGCGCTTGCCCCAATTGCTGTAAAAGCGTTATCTCACACTCTATTGATGTTTGATGCTTTCTACGATGTAGAAGAGAAAGCCAAAGCAGGCAATGCATTCGCGAAGCAAGTTCTACAATCTTGGGCGGATGCTGAATGGTTCACATCAAAAGAAAAAGTAGCGGAAAAGATTACCGTTAAAGTCTTTAAAGTGACCGGTGAAACCAACACCGATGACTTATCTCCAGCACCAGATGCATGGTCTCGTCCTGATATCCCAGTACACGCGAAAGCGATGCTGAAAATGGAACGTGATGGCATCGTACCAGACCAACCAGGCAGCGTTGGTCCAATTAATCAAATCGAAGAACTGCAAAAAGATGGCATTCCACTAGCGTATGTTGGTGATGTTGTTGGTACGGGTTCTTCACGTAAATCTGCAACGAACTCTGTTCTTTGGTTCATGGGGGAAGACATCCCATTCGTACCAAACAAGCGCACTGGTGGTATCTGTCTAGGTGGTAAGATTGCTCCTATCTTCTACAACACAATGGAAGATTCTGGCGCACTACCTATAGAGTTAGACGTACAAAATATGAACATGGGCGATGTAATTGATATCTTCCCATACGAAGGCGTTGTACGTAAAAACGGCGAAGACATTTCTAGCTTTACGCTAAGCAAAGTATTGCTTGATGAAGTTCGCGCGGGTGGCCGTATTCCACTGATCATCGGTCGTGGTTTAACAAGCCGCGCTCGTACTTCACTTGGTTTAGAAGAAACCGATCTATTTGCTAAGCCAGTTGACCCTTCTGCATCAGACAAAGGCTACACGCTAGCTCAGAAGATGGTGGGTAAAGCATGTGGCGTAGAAGGCGTACGTGCAGGTCAGTACTGTGAGCCTAAGATGACAACTGTAGGTTCTCAGGACACCACTGGCCCAATGACGCGTGATGAGCTAAAAGACCTTGCGTGTCTTGGCTTCTCAGCAGATCTAGTGATGCAGTCATTCTGTCACACGTCTGCGTATCCAAAACCAGTCGACGTAAACACACACCACACGCTACCGGATTTCATCATGAACCGTGGCGGTGTATCACTTCGTCCGGGCGATGGTGTGATTCACTCTTGGCTAAACCGTATGCTTCTGCCTGATACGGTAGGTACAGGTGGTGACTCGCATACTCGTTTCCCTCTCGGTATTTCGTTCCCAGCAGGTTCAGGTCTTGTTGCGTTCGCAGCAGCGACCGGTGTTATGCCACTGGATATGCCAGAGTCAATCTTGGTGCGCTTTAAAGGCGAAATGCAGCCGGGTATCACGCTACGTGACCTTGTGCATGCCATTCCTCTATACGGCATCAAGCAAGGCCTTCTAACAGTAGAGAAAGCAGGTAAGATCAACGAATTCTCTGGTCGTGTACTTGAGATTGAAGGCGTTGAGCACCTAACTGTAGAGCAGGCATTCGAGCTGTCTGATGCGTCAGCAGAACGTTCTGCGGCAGGTTGTACCGTTAAGCTATCTCAAGCGTCTATTGAGGAATACCTAAACTCAAACATCACCATGCTGAAATGGATGATCTCGGAAGGTTACGGCGACCGTCGTACTATCGAGCGTCGTATTACTGCGATGGAAGAGTGGTTGGCAAATCCTGAGCTTATGGAAGCAGATTCAGATGCGGAATACGCTCACGTGATTGAGATTGACCTAGCTGAAATCAACGAACCAATTCTTTGTGCGCCAAACGATCCAGATGACGCTCGTCTTCTGTCTGACGTTCAAGGTACACAGATTGATGAAGTGTTCATCGGTTCTTGTATGACGAACATTGGTCACTTCCGTGCTGCAGGTAAGCTACTTGAGAAGTTCAATGGTCAATTAGACACTCGTCTATGGGTAGCGCCGCCAACGAAGATGGACCGTGACCAACTTACAGAAGAAGGTTACTACGGTATTTACGGCCGCGCTGGCGTTCGTATTGAAACTCCAGGTTGTTCGCTATGTATGGGTAACCAAGCACGTGTTGCAGATAAAGCAACAGTAATGTCGACTTCAACGCGTAACTTCCCGAACCGTCTAGGTACAGGTGCAAATGTATACCTATCTTCAGCGGAACTTGCGGCAGTCGGTGCGATTCTAGGTAAGATTCCAACTAAGGAAGAATACTTAGCGTACATGGAGCAAATTGATGCGACAGCTGCGGATACTTACCGTTACTTGAACTTCCACAAGATGGAACAGTACACCAAGAAAGCAGATAACGTGATCTTCCAAGAGCCAGCGTAATCTTAGCGAGCTCTGCGAATACTTAGTTAAGCGCCCACCTTTTTTGGTGGGCGCTTTTTTTCTTTGCAGAACGCTGCGTTTCGAGATATTAGAACTACGTCATTTCCTAGATTGGGAGATAAGGGAATAGAAATCTCTTTTAGACAAAGTCTTGAGAGATCCCCAACTCGCTCGTGCCTCACTCTTGAGGATGACGATTAAATAGCTAAGAGTAAAACGATGTCATTCCCGAAAGCGACGAAGGAGTGTAGTCGGGAATCTCTTTTAAACAAGCCATTGAGAGAGCTCTCGTCTCTCACTTCTCCCATTCAACATCTCCCTGTATACTCCGCACCAAATTGATACGAAAAGGCGATCACGATGGAATTTGAATTCATCCGCAACACATTGATGGGCGAATACTATGTCAAATGCAGCATGGGGCATGAGATTGTGGGTCGTTGGTTGCAAGAAGAAATAGGCAAAGACCCAGCAAAAATCGCTCAGGTAGAAGCTTTAATTGATCAGGCATTTTCTTCGCCATCTCAAGAGCATAGGTTAACAGGTGCAGAGATCAGTTTGATGATCCACGGTGATGAGGTGTTAGTGCAAGAAAACGCACTTGGTCATGAGTATGAAGTGGAAATGGAAAGCGAGTTTGATTTCTACGATGCAGAGAGTACAGCCAGCTGTGGTATTGAAGACTTTTGTGCCTTGATAGAGCAATGGAAAGACTTTTTGAACATTTAATGCACAGTTTTGGGTAGTTAGAGTTGAATTGCCTTATATTTGTGAAAAGGGCGCACCGATATGGTGCGCCCTTTTTGTTTATAAGTTTGTTAATTTTACTAATTCTATATAAATCAATGAGATAAAAAGTTGGCACGCCGCTTGGATTAATAAAACTGTTTCAGGATGAAAGCTGCGGAGAAGATTCAATGAAAATCATTAATGCCATTATAAAACCTTTTAAGTTAGACGATGTTCGCGAAGCATTGGCTGATGTTGGTATTGAAGGGATGACAGTATCAGAGGTTAAGGGTTTTGGTCGTCAGAAAGGCCACACGGAGCTATACCGTGGTGCTGAGTATCAAGTCGACTTTCTACCAAAAGTAAAACTAGAAATCGCAACCCATGCAGACAATGTGGAACGTGTGGTAGAAGCCATCACAAAAGCGGCGCAGACCGGAAAGATTGGTGACGGCAAAATTTTTGTTTACGACCTGAACCAAGCGGTGCGTATCCGTACTGGTGAAATGGACGCAGAAGCACTTTAAGAATTCAAGGGATTGGAGAATTATCATGGAATTAACAACAACAGTAACTGAATTACGTTACGCACTCGACACCTTTTTCTTCCTCATTTCCGGTGCGTTGGTAATGTGGATGGCAGCAGGTTTTGCCATGCTAGAAGCGGGCTTAGTTCGCTCTAAAAACACAACAGAAATTCTAACTAAAAACATCTGTCTTTACGCGATCGCTTGTACCATGTTCCTATTGGTTGGCTACAACATTATGTATGTCGATAACGGTGAAGGCGGTTGGTTACCATCATTTGGTGCATTAATTGGCACACAAGGTGAAGGTGCAGACCACTCTCTAGAGTCGGACTTCTTCTTCCAAGTAGTATTTGTAGCAACAGCAATGTCAGTGGTTTCTGGCGCGGTTGCAGAGCGTATGAAGCTTTGGTCTTTCCTAATTTTCTCAGCGGTACTGACGGCATTTATCTACCCAATGGAAGGTTACTGGACTTGGGGTGGTGGTTTCCTATCAGAAGCAGGTTTTAGTGACTTTGCGGGCTCAGGTATCGTACACATGGCCGGTGCTTCAGCAGCATTAGCAGGCGTACTATTACTGGGTGCACGTAAAGGTAAATACGGTAAAAACGGCGAAATCTACCCAATCCCAGGTTCAAACATGCCTCTCGCTACATTGGGTACGTTCATCCTTTGGTTCGGTTGGTTCGGTTTCAACGGCGGCTCTCAACTTATGGTTTCGGATTTTGAGAACGCGACTGCAGTTGGTCAAATTTTCCTAAACACTAATGCTGCAGCTGCTGCAGGTGCAATTGCCGCACTATTTGTATGTAAGACAACTTGGGGTAAAGCAGACCTGACTATGATTCTGAACGGTGCGTTAGCTGGTCTTGTTGCTATCACGGCTGACCCTCTATCTCCATCACCGCTTTATGCTGTGGCGATTGGTGCGGTATCAGGTGCGCTAGTAGTATTCAGCATCATTGGTTTGGATAAGATTAAGATTGATGATCCAGTAGGTGCTATCTCAGTTCACGGTGTGTGTGGTTTCTTCGGCCTAATGGTTGTGCCACTGAGCAACGGTGATGCAACGTTTGGTGCACAGCTTCTAGGTGCGGCAGTTATCTTTGCTTGGGTATTTGGTGCAAGCCTAGTGGTATGGGCAATCCTGAAAGCGACAATCGGTATCCGCGTATCGGAAGACGAAGAGCTAGAAGGTATGGATATGCATGACTGTGGTGTTGGTGCTTACCCAGAATTCGTGACTGTGAAATAACACTCACAATGTAATAAATAGTTACAAACTTAACATTAAAAAACCTGCTCCAATGAGCAGGTTTTTTTATTGATTAATTGTTTTCTTATTGAACATGCATATAATAACGCAACTGATAAACGTTATCATTAGCATGGTAAAGGATTAAACAATGAAAAAACTGCTAACTCTTTCAGCGATTACTTGCGCTACTCTGGCTCCAACGGCAATGGCTGCTGAAGAAGTGAACGTGTACTCTTACCGTCAACCTTTCCTAGTTGAACCTATGTTCAACGAGTTCACTAAAGAAACTGGCATTAAAGTAAACGTTAAGTTTGCGAAAAAAGGTCTAGCAGAGAAGTTGGCTCAAGAGGGCGAATACAGCCCAGCTGACGTAATCCTTACTACAGATATCAGCCGTCTAGCTGAACTGACTAACAAAGGTCTGGTTCAAAAGGTAGACAGCAAAATCATCGAAGAAAACGTACCAGCACAGTACCAAGACAAAGAAAACGAGTGGTTTGCTCTGACTCTACGTACTCGTAACGTTTACTCTTCACGTGACCGTGTTGGCAAACTAGGTAACGACTTCAACTACGCGGACCTAGCAAAGCCTGAGTTCAAAGGCAAAATCTGTACTCGTAGCGGTAAGCACCCTTACAACGTATCTCTAGTGTCTTCTATGATCGCTCACCACGGTGAAGCTGAGACAAAAGAATGGCTAGAAGGCGTAAAAGCAAACCTAGCTCGTAAGCCTCAAGGTAACGATCGTGCTCAAGTTAAAGCAATCAAAGAAGGTCTATGTGACGTTTCTCTAGGTAACAGCTACTACCTAGGTAAGATGGTTAATGACAAAGAGCAAAAAGCTTGGGCTGATGCGGTATACATCAACTTCCCTAACCAAGAGACAACAGGTACGCACGTAAACATCTCTGGTATGGCGATGGCTAAGTTCTCTCCAAACAAAGATAACGCTGTGAAGCTTATGGAATTCCTAACGGGTGACAAAGCGCAGCAAATGTACGCAGAAGTAAACTACGAGTACCCAGTGAAGGAAGGTGTTAAGCGTTCTGAGCTTGTGGAATCTTGGGGTGACTTCAAAGCGGATTCGATTTCTCTAGACGACATCGCTTCTCACCATGAAGCAGCAATCAAGCTACTAGATGAAGTGAAATTTGACCTTTAATTCCATGTGGGGGTATAACTGTACCCCCATTTTATTAAAGGATATGAGATGTATTTGCAGCCGCATTTGTATTTCATAAAGCCTTGCAGTATTTAGGCAATGAAGAATAAACATTCTCTATGGAAAACCAGTAGTGGGGCTATCACCCTGTTACTGGTTTTGCCGATCTTAGCGATCTTCTACACCGCCATTGGCGAAACGGATGACTTGTTTACACATTTGATGTCGACAGTCATGCCTACCTACATATACAACACCGTTGCATTGACTGCGGGTGTGATGCTTTTCTCTTTGATTCTGGGTATTCCAAGTGCTTGGTTTATGGCGATGTGTAAGCTGCCAACCGAGAAATGGTTACAGTGGGCCTTAGTTCTACCACTTGCGATGCCGGGTTATATCATTGGTTACATTTTTACGGATTGGTTTGATTTTGCGGGACCAATTCAAATCTTCTTACGTGATATAACGGGATGGGGGCCGGGTGAATATTGGTTCCCTGATATTCGTACCTTAGGTGGTGCGACTTTCGTTCTTTCTCTTGTTCTTTACCCATACGTTTACTTGCTTTGTCGTGCTGCATTTATGGAGCAGAACGTTTCTTTGCTACAAAGTGCACGCTTATTGAAGTGTTCTCCTTGGGAAAGTTTTTGGCGCATCTCTTTACCCCTTGTAAGGCCTTCTATCGCTGTTGGTTTGTCTCTGGTTGCAATGGAAACTATTGGTGACTTCGGCACCGTCAGCTATTTTGCAGTGAACACCCTTACTACGGCGGTTTACGATACTTGGTTAGGCTACTCGAACCTAAATGCAGCCGCGAAGATCTCAGCAATGATGTTGATGATCGTGGTGCTATTACTGAGCGCAGAGCGTTATAGCCGCCGCAAACAGAAGTTGTTCCAAAGCCAGTTTAATAGCCATGAAGATTTTCGCTATGAACTTCAAGGTTGGCGAAAGTGGGGCGCACTGATTTGGTGTTGGGGTCTCGTTGCAGTAGCCTTTATTTTCCCATTGCTACAGTTAATTGATTACGCCATTACTTACTTTGCACAAAGCTGGACTCCGGAATTTCGTGAATATGCATGGAATAGTTTGGTGGTGTCAGTCGTTGCTGCCATCATAGGTGTTGCGATTGCATTGACTGTGAACTTCAGTCAACGCGTAAACGGCGGCCGCTCTAGCTTAGCTTTCATGCGTCTGTCTTCGATGGGCTATGCGGTTCCAGGCACTGTACTTGCGATTGGTGTAATGGTTGCGGTGCTATTTATGGATCACCGTGTTAACGATATTGCTAAAGCGATGGAATGGGGCAGGCCTGGGCTTATTTTCTCTGGCTCTATGTTTGCGCTGATTTTCGCGATGGTGGTGCGTTTCTCCGCTGTGGCGATTGGTAGTGTGGAAAGTAACCTAAACAAGATTTCCCCGTCGCTGGATATGGCTTCCCGTACTATGGGCTGTACGCCAAATACCATGCTTTGGCGAGTGCACTTCCCTCTGGTTAAGCGTGGTGCACTGATTGCTGGTTTGTTGGTGTTTATTGAGTCGATGAAAGAACTTAATGCGGCACTACTACTGCGACCATTTAACTTTGAAACCTTGGCGACGTATGTGTACAACTTCGCCTCGGACGAGCATTTGGAACTTGCTGCTCTACCAGCAGTATTACTGGTTCTTGTTGGGTTAATCCCGCTTGTTGTTGTTAACCGTTCACTGGAGCAAAGTCACTGATGAGCTGCGCACTATCGATTAAAAACCTAACTTGTCAGTATGACGATCAGACTGTTCTGGAGTCTCTTTCTTTAGAAGTGGAACAAGGACAGATTGTCTGTTTGCTCGGCGCGAGTGGTTGCGGTAAGACAACGCTTTTGAAAGCCATTGCAGGCCTGCTTCCTCTGAGTTCAGGTCAAATGAGTTTGAACTGCCTGACTATTGATGACGGCGAAAACTGGTTGCCACCAGAGCAGCGTAATATTGGTATGATCTTCCAAGATTACGCTTTATTCCCGCATCTGACAGTGGCTGAGAACATTGCTTTTGGCTTGAAAAATGAAACGACACAGCAAAAGCTCCTCAAAGTAGAAGAAATGCTCGGCTTGGTTCACCTTAAAGGTTACGGTGATCGTTATCCTCACCAGCTTTCTGGTGGTCAGCAGCAGCGCGTGGCGATTGCCCGTTCACTGGCTTACAAACCGGATCTTCTGTTGTTGGATGAACCATTTTCCAATATCGACACTCAAGTTCGTCATGAACTGATCCGTGAAATTCGTAAAATCTTTAAAGAGCAAGGCGTTACCGCAATTTTCGTTACTCACAGTCGTGAAGAGGCGTTTGCGTTTGCTGATAAGATGGCAGTAATGAACCATGGTGTAATCGAGCAATACGGAACAGCCTCTGAGCTTTACTACCAACCTTCAAGTAAGTTTGTCGCAGACTTCTTAGGTGGTGGTAGTTACCTTGCTGCGAAGCGCATTTCTGACATTGAATTTGAAACTCATCTCGGTGTGGTGGAAGCTAATGCTCAGCAAGAAATCCAAGTGGATGCTGAATGTGCATTACTGTTACGTCCTCAACATGTTCAAATCGCGGCGGATGAAGAGAGTGCAGTAAAAGTACTTGAGCAGCACTTTATGGGTGACCACTGCCGCTACGTGATTGATGTCAATGGTGACCGACTGTTAGCAACTTCAACTCAAGCGTTGAATGTTGGTGATAGTGTGACGGTAAAAGTAGAAACGCAAGGCGTGCTAGCTTTCGCCTAATTTGGTTGCCCCATTAGAAAAAGGCCCGGCGTTAATGCCGGGCAAGTGCTCTTCACCTATAGGTAATGTGCTCGAAGCGGGCACAAGGTGTCAGTTATAGAGACAAGAAGTCTTTAAACTGCTGAAGAACACGTTCTGCAGTGTCTTTATCTTGCATCTCTGCAAAAATTCGTAGTAATGGTTCAGTACCTGAGAAGCGAGCGATGATCCAACCGCCGTTCTTGAAGTACACTTTCGCACCATCTTCATAGCTGACTTTTTCGATTTCAAACTCAAACTCAGGCAACTGCTTCTCAACATAAATCTTGTTGAACAGTACTTCTTTTTGCGTCGGTTTGAATTTGCAATCGCCTTCCGCCATGTAGGCATAACCGTACTTGCCGTAGATCTCATCCAGCAACTCAGACAGTTTTTTGCCAGTTACTGAAATCATTTCTACCAATAGGCTTGATGCGAATACGCCGTCTTTACCTTTGATGTGGCCGCGAATAGTTAGGCCGCCAGAGCTTTCACCACCAATCAATGAATCGTCAGCTTCCATTTGAGAACTGATGTGCTTAAAGCCTACCGGAACCTCAAAGCATTTCTCGCCGTGATCTTCTGCAACTTTATCCAACAGGTGAGTGGTTGCGATGTTACGTACCACTGAGCCTGTCCAGCCCTTGTATTCAAGTAGGTAGTAGTAAAGCAGCAGTAGTACTTCATTTGGATGAATGAAGTTACCTTTCTCGTCGATAATACCAAGACGGTCTGCGTCGCCATCGGTACCGATACCGATGTCATAGCCTTCTTGTTCCACTAGGTGCATCAAGCGGTAAAGGGTTGCAGCACTTGGTGATGGCATTAAGCCACCGAAATCTGGGTTTTTGCCGTCATTGATCACGTCGACTTCACAACGGCCGTTGATCAGCACGGTTTGTAGCGCGTTTTTCGCAACACCAAACATAGGGTCGATCAACACGCGTAGATTCGCTTTCTTGATCGCTTCGATGTCGATAAAGTCGATGATCGAGTCAACAAACTCGTTCATTGGGTTAATGATTTGAATCAGCTTGTCTTCAACCGCTTGCTCAAAATCGACGCTTTTAACATCTTGCGCAGTTAGCGTAGCGATTTGTGATTCAATTTTTTGGGTGATGATTTCATCTGCGTCACGACCGCCTTCGATGAAGACTTTGATGCCGTTGTAATCGGCTGGGTTGTGCGATGCGGTAATACATGCAGAGTACGCGCAGCCCATTTCCTTAGCTTTAAACATTACGATAGGCGTTGGGACAAACTTGTCGATAAAGCTAACCACAATACCGTTTGCTGCTAATACTTCTGCAAACCAGCGACCAGCTTTATCAGAAAGAAAACGACGGTCATAGCCGATGACAAAGCCGCGATCAGCAGCGGATTCGTTGTTGGTAATGTTTGCTACTGCTTGAGCCACTAAGCGTACATTATCTTTAGTGAACTCCTCACCAATAAATGCACGCCAACCGCCTGTACCAAATTTGATCATGATTCGATCCTCGATAAGAGCGGCATCCCACCGCCTCTTAAATCTTTGCTAGCGAACCGATGCACTCATCAAACTCAAGTGCATCGGATAAATCAAAAGGGGAGAAGGCCCCCCTAAAAGATGATTAACCTAGAGTAACGATAACTTCGTTTACTGAACCTTTCGCTTGAACTGGTACAGATGCACCATTTACTGCTTCACCGTTCACAGTAATTGACTTAACGCCTTTGCTTACTGAATCAGGGTTAACCACTTTGATGTTGTACGTTGCACCTAGCCATTGACGAGTCACTTCGAAACCAGGCCAGTTAGTTGGGATACATGGATCGATAGTCAGGCCATCGAATCCTGTACGTACACCAAGGATAAAGTTGGTAACAGCGAAGTAAGCCCAGCCAGATGTACCTGTTAACCATGGGTGGTTTGCACGACCGTGGTCTTGGTGGTCACGACCCATGATGAACTGCACGTATGAGTATGGTTCTGCAATACGTTTTTCGATGATGTCGTTCTGGTTGTATGGGTTTAGTGCATCGTAGAATTTCATTGCACGGTCACCACGACCCAGTTTCGCTTCAGCTACCCAAGCCCATGGGTTTGGATGCGAGAAGATTGCACCGTTCTCTTTTACGCCTTGGTAAACGCGAGTTACGAAGCCGATGTCATCATTTGGTGTTGCAAAAGATGGTGAGTTTAGGTGAAGGCCGTATTCAGAGAACAGGTTCTCGTCGACCGCGTCCATCGCTTTTTCGCCGCGCTCTTGAGATACCGCACCAGAAAGTACTGCAAGCGTGTTTGACTCAAGGTGTACTCGGCCTTCCGCTTGTTGCGCTGTACCGATCTTGTCGCCATTCTTCGTCAGGCCACGGATGTACCAACCGCCTTCATCATCCCAAAGGTGTGTTTCACACGCTTCACGAACGTTTGCTGCCATTTCCGTGTATTTCTCAACGTCGGCTTCTTTACCTAGGTATTTTGCTAGGTCGATGAACTCTTGAAGTGCCCAGAAGTGTAGGAACGACACCATTGAAGATTCACCACCACCTAGGTTTAGACAGTCGTTCCAGTCCGCACGCAGACCTTTACAGATACCGGTTTGACCCACGTACTCCGCAGAGAAGTCTAGCGCTGCTTTCATGTGGTCATAAACGCTTGCATCGCCGCCATCTGCGTAAGGGATCACTTCGTCGAAGAAGCTATGCTCACCCGTTTCCATTACGTACTTACAGATGGTTGGGACTAGCCATAGGTGGTCATCAGAACACGTGTCTTCGATACCGTGAATCTTGTCTTCATCAGACGGAGTAGGAACAACTGTTGGTGATTTCGATGGTTTAACGTCAGCTTTTTCTGGATCGAACCAATCTGGATCAAATAGGTGTAGACCGTAACCCGCTTTCACCTGACCGCGTAGCAGGTCAACGATACGTTTACGCGTCATTGCAGGGTTAGCATGAGGAACTGAGATCGCATCTTGCGCTGTATCGCGGTAACCCAGACCAGTACGACCACCCACTTCGATGAATGAAGCAAAGCGAGACCACACCACACAAGTTTCTGCTTGGTACAGTGTCCAAGCGTTGATCATGGTGTCTAGACCTTCGTTTGGCGATTTCACTTGGAACTTGCCACAACGCTCATCCCAGTGTGCTTTGATGCCTGCAAATGCGTTGTCGACTTCTGCAAGGTCTTGGTATTTAGCACGTAGACGGTCACCATTGCCTTTACCGATACCTAGAATGTAAGCAAAGCGCACTTCTTCACCCGGCTGGATAGTGAATTGCTTGTGCAGAGAGCCACAGTGGTTGTAACACGTTTGTGCTGTGTTGAAACACTTACCTTGTTCTACCGCTAGCGGGTTTGCTTCGTCACGGTATAGGCCAAGGAAGCTGTCACGTTGACCGTCGTATGAATCTGGGTCAAATGTTGAAGCTAGGTAGTAGAAACCTTCGAAATCGTTGGTGTTGTAGTACAGGTCGTACTCAATTACGCCTTCGTTGTATGACGTACCAGCAGAGTACAGAGACATCTGATGGTTCTGGTTATCAGATTGAATGTGGCTGAATGAGAACTCCACAAATGAGAATGCGCTGATCGTACGTGGTTTATCTGAGGTGTTTTTAATCACTACATCCCAGATTTCAGCGTCTTCGCCTTTTGGCACGAACAGAGTTTTTGTTGCGGTAATGCCGCTGTATTCACACTTGAACTTAGAGTAAGACAAGCCGTGACGAACTTCGTAGTTTGCTTCGTCTAGGCTTTTCGCAACTGGTTGCCAAGAGATTGACCAGTAATCACCTGTCTCATCATCACGTAGGTAAACGTAGTGTCCTGGGCGATCGAATGTCGCATTTGGACGGAATTTAGTAACACGGTTGTATTCTGGAGAGTTGTAGAACGAGTAGCCACCCGCGTTGTGCGAGATAACCGTACAGAACTTCTCAGTACCTAGGTAGTTTGTCCATGGTGCTGGTACGTCAGGGCGAGTGATGACGTATTCGCGATTCTCGTTATCGAAATAGCCGTATTTCATTTGTGTATTTCCTTTTTACTAAGCTGCGCCTGCAGCCAAAAATTTAAAAACTCTTTAAGCGTGATGCGTTGGCATCTAGCTTGGTATTACTTCCACGGTTTACGGTAATTCACTCCTTGCAAGTCGAGCAGAGGAAGGTGACCTTTCAAACGTGATAAATAGTCGGTCCAATCGCGGTGTTGTTTTTCAGTCCAACATGCTTCTGCCATGGCAGTCAGGCGAGGGAAAATCATGTAGTCCATGCGCGATGGGTTGTTGATGATTTCGCACCATAGAGCGGTTTGAATGCCCCAAATGCGTTTTCTGATTGGGTCGTCGGCAGGGACTTCTGCTAACGGCTCGTAGTTGTAAGCTTTTTCTAGTGGCAGTGGGTTTGCCCAGTCCACGCCCGGTTCTTCAGGTGCGTAGTCTTGGGTCATATCTAGGTAAGTGGTTTGTGCGGGTTGCAGCACTACATCAAAGCCTTGGCGAGCACAGTTCAATGCCGCTTCTTCGCTTAGCCATGAGTAGATCACCGTATCTTTGCTGACTTTGTTGCCGTGTTGAGCTTCTTCCCAACCCAGCATACGTTTACCCAGTTTGCGCAGTTTGTCTTCTGCATGACGTAGGAAGTGGCCTTGCAGTTCTTTGTAATCGGTATAACCCAATTGCTCCATAAACGCTTGGCAAGCAGGACTTTTCGACCAGACTCCATTAGGCACTTCGTCTGCACCAATGTGAACATATGGGGCAGGGAAGAGAGCTGCGATTTCTTCAAGTACCTTGTCTATAAACTCGTAACTACCCGGCAGAGCAGGGTTGATGACGTTGTCGTTGTAGTGCTGAATACTGCGATACTCAGTGGTGTCTTCTGCTTCAACCAATAGATGTGGTAGAGACTTGATTGCCGCGCGGCAATGACCAGGAACATCAATTTCAGGAATGATGGTGATGCCGCGTTGCGCTGCAAATTCGATAACGTCTTTGATTTCTTCTTGCGTATAGAAGCCGCCGTAGCGTTGAGATAAATGGGTGTATTGCGGTTCGATGGTGTCATCAATACCGCGCCATGCACCAATATCCGTAAGCTGAGGCAGAGATTTGATCTCGATGCGCCAGCCTTCATCGTCAGTGAGGTGCCAATGGAACGTGTTGAACTTGTAGTGTGCCAATAAGTTGATCAGGCGTTTTACTTGCTCTACGGAATGGAAATGGCGAGCGCAATCCAGCATCATGCCGCGGTATCGAAAACGAGGGCTGTCTTTAATAGAGCAACACACCACGTCCATGGTATTGGTCGTTTCGTCTCGTTTTAGAAGTTGCAATAAGGTCGCGCAAGCATGAGTAAAACCTGATGAAGAGCCAGCTTCGATCTTGATCGACTCTTCAGAGACTTTTAGCTTGTAGGTGCCTTCATCCAAGGTTGGATTACTTTTGAACAGGATTTTTCCGCTGTTTGAAGAAGGTAGCTCAAATTGATAGATTCGCTCTAACTCATCCTGTAACCACGATTTGGCAGAAGTGGCTAAGTCGGTATAAATCGCGACACCAGCTTGCTCATCAAAGGTAAAAGACTGATCGCTGACTTCAATATGATTTGGCTTAGGCAGTAAAGGTTGAGCATGTGTCAAGCTTGCTGGAATCTCACTGCGTTCACGATACGGTGAAGCGAGAACGATAGGAGTGACGTCCACTTGTGCACGTTGAGGAGTACCATCAACCACAAAGTCGATCATCGCCTCGTTAAAGCCATCCGAGTAATAACGGAATGGGTTGGAGCCAATACTAAATTCACAGTAATAGTGGTGGTTGGCTGCCAGTACCATGCCCTCAGGCTTGAGCGTACAAAAGCTACCAACTTGAGTCAGGTGGCCATTTGAAACGCTATCAGGAAGGATGTAGCGATCAAAAGCAAAAGTTAAGCTCCAGCTGTTTAGGTCTTGGTCACTCAAGTTATGAAAGGTGAGTCCGAAGCGGCAGTTTTGTTTTTGCTCAGAAAGGACCACTAAATCAACACGGTATTCCATCTTCACTCCTACTCGACACTCACTGAGTAAAGGTTATGCTCTGGTTTGCCAGCAAACATAATGGCTCCTTCAATCGCATCAAACTGAGGCTCTACCACCCATTGTTGGACCGGTGGAGATAACCAATGCAAGATTCGCTCGGCAATGCTGCCCATCAAACAAATACGAGTTGCACCGCGCTTATTCAAAGCCACTAAAAACATCTCAATATCCGCTGCGGTTTGTTTAAGCATTTCTATTGCCAACACGTCACCTTGTTCTGCATGTTGGAAAATAGCAGGAGAAAATTGACCGTAATCGCGAGGCAAAGCCTGTTTAGACCACGCCACTACGTTGTCGACGTCATTTTCAAAATGATTCATGACGTGTGCGGTTAGAGGTGTTTTTTCACGGATGCCATCTTCTGCTAGTAATACTTGTTGGATCAGACGCAGCCCCATGACTGCACCGCCACCTTGATCTGAGATTGGGAATTCACGCCCACCGACGACATGTTGCTCAAGGCCTTTAAGGAAAATGCCGCAAGAACCGGTTCCTGCAATCATGATTGCGCCATCTTCACCGTTATGCGCACCAATACATGCTCCGTAAGCATCGGTATTGAGTGTCATACTTGCAAAAGGATGTTCTAAAGCCATGAATGCTTGCCAAGAAGTTTTATGTTCAGCCCCCGCAAGCGCTAAACCTACGTGCATTGAGGCAAAGTCTTGTTGAGTTAGGCCGCCTTGTTGTGCCGCTGAAGCAATAGATTCTAGAATCGATGCCATTGCGACTTCTACTCCCAACATAATGTTGGCACTGCCACTTTTTGCTTCGCCGATGAAGTTGCCTTGTGCGTCTTTGATACGAGCGCGACATGAGGTGCCGCCGCCATCAATACCTACAAAATACATCCCCATGTTTATTGCTCCTTCAATGCTTGATTGGTTGCTAAAGTTGAGATGTGCTGAGCCTGACTCATTACGGCGAGTAGGTACCAAGCACCATGTGGGATCCATTGTTCTCCCCAGCGCCAGTTTTGAAGCATGTCGTCTTTTTGTGCTGGTGGATTAAATGCAATGTCTTCCTCATCTTCGAAACCGCCAGTGATGCCGTTACACACGCCACCTTTTGCATTGAAGAAACCATATTGAGGAAGGTAATCAGGGTTATTGCGGCCATGACCGTCCAACATACACATGTCGTACGGGTTTAGACCCACAACCCAGTTGATAGAATCTTGTGCAAGTTTAGAAAGCTGTTGTTTTAGAATTTCTGACTCGATAAAAGGTTGTGCTAAATACGCCATGGTTGCCAGTGAACCTAAACGAGCATTCTCACCTTGCCACCAATAACCGGACTCGTTGTTGTGCGCCACGAAAAATGCGTCACGTTTGGCTTCATCCACACCTTTTACATATTGGCGAGGGTAGCCAAATGGGTTCTTCACTTTGTTGGTGATAGAAACTTCAAATTCACAAGCGTTATTGATGGTTTGTTTTACTGATGATGCGCGCTCAGAGTCGTCTTCAATCGACAAGTACTCACATAGTGCGATAACAGGAAGCCCCGCTTCGGCTGCATGGAAGTACGGTCGACTGCCATCTTGGTTCGCAGTCCAGAAGTGTTGAATGTGTTCATCACTTGTTTGACGAGCTGAAAGACGTTTTGCCCACAAGCGGCTTTCTTCTAGGTAGCGTGCTTCTTTCGTTGTTTTGAATAGCTCGACAGCGGCAAGCAGTGCGCAGTATTCATCGATGATGTTCTCTTCACCATCGTTTAGATATTGGGTGTTGTGTTCTTTTAGATGCCAATAGCCATTTTCTGCCGCATTGCGATATTTTTGTTGGTCGAACTCACCGTGGAAGTCTAGGCGTGCTGCTGATGCTAATGCCGCAATGCTAACGCCGGCTCCTTGTCGGTAACCAGCTTGGTAGTCATCAAACTTATGACCAAGTTGAGTTTCGTAGGCGCAGATTTCACGTTGAGCTGTATCTTTACTCCACTTGTCGAACACCGTCATGTAGAAAAAGCCTTTTTCGTTTTGCATACGGACAAGGAAATCAGCGCCGAATAGTGCTTCTTCAATGAGACGAGTTGCTGTGAATTTAGCCAGTTTCTCGTTGCCTTGGAGCAGAGACAAACCTTTCAACATATTCCAAACCACCATAGGGGTTTGTTGAGGGTTGAGGTAGTTGGCATAGGACAAGTGGCTTAGGTATTTGCTGACGTCACCTGATGCGTCATACCAACCGCCGTGAACATCAGCCGTCTCGTTAGAGTTAAGTAGTGGTGCTTGACGATCTTGTTGATCGAAAATACCGCCACAGCGTTGCGATTTAAAATAGTGGATCACATCGGATAGAGTGTGATCGAGAAGAATGTGTTCGCCGATCTCAAAGTGAGATGAGCGTAAATGATCGAAACGAAGATAGTAGTGACCTGGAGTATTAAATGAAGAAAAGTCGATCAGGTAGAAATGACCTTGATGCCAGTGCGCTACTTTGCCTTGCTTCTCAACGGTTAGGGTGGCAACCGTCTGATGACTATTGGCGCAAACCAATAAAGCTGTATAAGAAGACAGGCGTGATCGGCTCGTCTGGATGATCGCTTTTTTAGGGCCCAGACGCTCATAACCAATATGGTTAGTCAGTAGCAGCATTCAATTTCTCCGGGAAACAATAAAATATAAAGGGAAAAAGGGGTCAGGTTGATGCCTGACCCTCGTTATGATTAATCTTCGAATAAGTAACAACGAACAAAGTGGTTATCGGACAGTTGCGTCACACCAGGCAGTCGCTCGCGACATTTTTCTGTGGCATGAACACAGCGCCCAGCGAATGGACAGCCCACGGATTCTGGTGTCCACAGTGGGATCTCACCTTTGTTGCCTTTCAGTTTCTCGTGGATTGACTTCGATGGATCTGGCACTGCTGAAACCAGTAGCTGCGTGTACGGGTGTTGAGGATCATGAATGATTTCCTCTGTATCACCCCATTCAACCATGTGGCCCACGTACATAACTGCGAGATCTTCAGCGATGTAGCGCGCTGTTGCGATGTCGTGAGTGATATAAAGCAGAGACATTTGCTTCTCAAACTTCATCTCTTCCATCAGGTTAAGAACACCGGCACGAATTGAAACGTCGAGCATTGACGTTGGTTCGTCAGCCAGAACAACTTCTGCGCCGACCGCAATGTTACGAGCCAAGTTCACACGTTGGCGCTGACCACCTGAAAGCTGGTGTGGGAACTTTTGCGCGGTCTCTTTTGGCGGAATCAGACCAACTTGTTCTAGTAGGTCGTACACTCGCTCTTCCAGTTCCTTCTTGTTGCCCGGTGAAACCTTCTTGTGGATCAACAGTGGGCGAGCAATATGGTGGAAGATGTTGTGTGTTGGGTTTAGCGAGCCGAAGGGGTCTTGCCATACCATTTGCACGCCTTCGCGGTAAGTCATCAAATCGTGACGAGAGGTGATGTCTTGGATATCACGACCTTTGTACTCGATGATGCCATCCGTTGGTGCGTACATTTTCGCAATCATTTTTGCGGTAGTAGATTTACCTGAACCAGATTCACCTACTACTGACAAACCGCGGCTTTTGTACATTTTGAAAGATACGTCGTTGATTGCACGCATCTTAGATTGCTTGATTGAGTTACTGTTTAAAGGGAAGTCCTTAACGACATTTTTACCTTCAATCAGCAGTTCGCCGAATTGTTTGCTCATAATTCTCTCCAGTGTAATTTTCTTCTTAGCTAGCGTTATTTTTTGTTGTTAAACCTTAGCTTGAGCAATGGTGTCGCCGTACAAGTGGCAGTTTGAGAGACGACCAGGTTCAATTTGACGTAGCTGAGTCGGTACTCGTGTACAAGCTTCGTGAACGCGGTCACAGCGAGCTTGGAAGCGGCAGCCTTGTGGAACTTCTAGTAAGTTCAGAGGGTTACCCGGAATACCAGTTAATTTGGTCTTAGGACCAGTTAGTGGAGGGAAAGAGCTACCCAAACCTTTGGTGTAAGGGTGGTAAGGACTTTCCAAAATTTGCTTAGAAGGTGCCACTTCAATTAGCTCACCCGAGTACATGATGCCGATGCGGTCAGAGAATTCGACCATCAATGACAAGTCATGGGTGATGAACAGAATCGAGAAGCCAAATTCTTCTTTAAGCGCGTAAATCTTTTGCAGAATTTCACGTTGAACCACCACGTCTAGTGCTGTAGTAGGTTCATCCATGATGATCATTTTCGGGTTCAGAGCCAAAGCGATAGCGATAACCAGACGCTGACGCATACCACCAGAGAACTGGTGCGGGTAATCGCTCAAACGGCTAGGGTGGATATCTACGATTTCCAATAGACCTTCTGCACGTACTTTGGCTTGAGCGCGAGTCATGTTGGTATGACGCATGATTACGTCACAGAACTGCTCTTCCATCGTCAGTACTGGGTTCAAAGCGTTCATCGCACTTTGGAATACCATCGACATTTCGCTCCAGCGAAACGACTGCATACGCTCATCGCTGTATTTGAGGATATCTTCACCATTGAAAATAACCTCACCACCGGTGATAAACGCTGGCGGCTTATGAAGGCGCATTAGCGAGAATGCAACGGTTGATTTACCACAGCCTGATTCACCAGCTAGGCCAAATACTTCGCCTGGTGCGATGTCGAAGCTGACGTTGTTACAAGCGCGGACATCGCCCGCGTCTGTAATGTAGTCCACGCATAGGTTACGGATAGAAATTAGTGGTGCAGTCATGATTATTTATCTCCGCTCCATAGTGCATTTTGTGGTGCCAATTCTGGCTCACGTTCTTTCTTGTCTTGTTCTGCCATTTTCTTCCAGCGCTTCATACCTTTGTGAGAACGAAGCTGCGGGTTGGCAATTTCATCGACTGCGAAGTTCAGTAGAGCAAGGCCAGTAACCAGTAGAGTCAGTGCAATACAAGGAGCTAGTACTTCCCACCATGCGCCGATAAGCATCGCTGATGAAGTCTGTACGTTGTACAGCATGATGCCCCAGCTGATTGTGTTTGCATCGCCTAGACCTAGGAACGAAATTACCGCTTCTGTGTTGATTGCTAGCATTACCGAACCGATGAAGCTTGCGCCTACGATTGGGATAAGGTTTGGCAAAATCTCAACGAAGATGATGCGCATGGATGATTCGCCAAGAACCTCTGCGGCTTTAACGAATTCTTTTTCTCGTAGTGCCATGGTTTGAGCTCGCACAACACGTGCACCCCAAGCCCAGGAGGTTCCGGCGATAATCAACGCAATGGTGAGCGGTCCTGCCTCCCCGATAAACGCAGCGAGTACGAACAGTAGTGGTAACTGTGGGATAACCAGCATGATGTTCATTGCAGCACTCAGTACGTCATCGACACGGCCGCCGAAGTAACCTGCTGAGATACCAATGACTGTTGCTAAGAAACACACGATGATACCCGCGCCGAAACCAACACCCAGCGATACTCGAGCGCCGTAAGCAACTTGAGACCAGATGTCACGACCCATACGAGATGTACCTAGAACGTGGTCTGCCTTTTTCGACATAAGCAGCGTACGACGATCATCTGCTAGGTTTTTTGCAACCCAGCCATCAGGGTTGTTTTGTGCTTGTTTTACAACAAAACCAGGGTATTCGTGTGGGTTACCAGTACGTTTGTCTGGCGCGTGTTGAGTAATCAAAGGTGCAGCTACTGCCACAAAGATGAATACTGAGATAATTGCCAAACCAACACGTGCGAACGCGTTACCTAAAATCAGTTTAAATAGTTCTTTCATGATTATTTGCCTCCCTTACGTAGGCGAGGGTCTAGAATCATGTACAGCATGTCAGCCATTAGGTTGAAGCACAGCATGAACATCGTCATGATGATTAACTGACCTTGAAGTACTTGGTAGTCACGTGCGTGAATTGCGTTTAGAAGAACCGTACCTAGACCTGGGTAGTTGAAGATCATCTCGATGATTAGCTGACCACCGATTGCCATACCCAGAGACATTGAAAGTGCGGTTACACTTGGTAAAAGTGCGTTACGAGCTGCGTAGTTGAATACTACTCGGTTTTCGCTCAGACCCTTACCTTTTGCCATTGTGATGTAATCTTCAGCAAGAAGGTTGATCATGTTGTTACGCATGTTTACTAGGAAGCCACCAATCTGAACAATCGTCGCACAGAACAATGGAAGAATAGCGTGGTAACCCACGTCTTTTAGGAACTCCCAGCTTGTCCAATCTGGCACAGTACCCGGGGTGTAGGCGTAGCCTGATGGGAACCACTTAAGACCGATGGCAAAGATGAACAGCGCTAGCATCGCGATAACCATTTGTGGAATCGCTTGAACGATCAGTGTGCCCGGTGTTACGAATGCATCGTATCGGCTACCACGTTTCCAAGCTGCGAAGATACCTAGTACAGAAGCAATCGAGAATGATAGTACAACAGCAGTACCTGCTAGGAACAATGACCAACCGAATGCGCCACCTAGTAGAGAGTTAACTGAAAGCGGGTAGAACTGGATAGAAGTACCTAGCTCCCAGCTTAGAATGTTTTTGATGTACGACAGGTACTGAATGTAGATTGGACCATCTACGAAACCCAGCAGTTCTTTCATTGCTGCGATTCGCTCTGGCGTTACCTGTACTGATGCGTTAGCAAACATCATGGTAACTGGGTCACCAGGCATTGCTCGCGGAATAATGAAGTTTAACGTCGCTGCAACCAAGAGCGCGACAAGATAGAACGACAAACGTCTTAAAAAATAACCCATAACTCACACCTTACTCACCCAGATTTTTTTCCTGTTTCTGGTTTCAGGTCGCTCCTAGCGAAATTTAGAGCGAAAAATCCCCTGACGACGAGCGCCATATGCTGGTTTAGTAACAAGGGGATTTTTATAGGCGGCACACGGGATGTGTGCCGCTAGAAATGAACTTCTACTTATTTAACTGGTTTTAGGTCCAGTACGTGAAGTAGACGCTCTGGGATACCAGCCCAAATGTTTGGACGGCCCTTAGGATTTTCTTCGTTCCACCAACCAGTGAAGCGAGTTGTGTTGTATTGGTACATGTAAGCACCAGACATCACAGGGATAGTCACTTGGTCTTGAGCGATGATTTGCTGAATACCGTGAGCGATTTCTAGCTGCTCTTGCTTGTCAGCTGTCTTGTAGAAGCTGTTTAGAAGACCATCTAGCTTGTCGTTCTTGTAGAAGTGCATCGCGAAGCGAGGCATACCGTCACCAGATTGTAGTGCTGAGTTGTAAGCACTGTTCCAGTAAGTGTATGGGTCTGCACCGTGGAAGTAGTTGGTGTACGCAACGTCGTAAGTACCTTCAAGCATTGCTTGGTTGTACACAGAGAAGTCTGGTGTACGAGCACGTGCTTTGATGCCTACTTCTGCAAGTTGCTCAACAGCAAGCTGTACAGTGTTGTTGAAGTCAGTCCAACCGTTTGGAGATTGGATTAGTAGCTCGAAAGACTTACCAGATGGCGTGTCAACGAAACCGTCTTTGTTTACATCTTTAAAGCCAGCTTTCGCTAGAAGCTTCTTAGCACCTTCAGCGTTGTACGAGTTGTAACCTTTGTACTTGTCGTGAGTTTTCTCGTCAGACCAAGCTTCGAATGCGTAGCCAAGACCAGATGCGAAGTCGTTCACTGTACCGCCGCCGTAGAATGCGATATCAATGATAGTTTGACGGTCAAGAGCCATAGAGAATGCGCGACGGAAGTCAACGTTAGTTAGTGCTTCGTTTTTCGCTGCATCTGGGTTTTTGAAGTTTACTACGAACGCTTGAGTACCTGCTGGCGGGTACCAGTAGTGGTGTTTAGGGCTCGCTGCTGCGTAAGTGCGGTCGATGTCTGGAACGAATGAAGAAGTCCAGTCCATTTCGCCGTTAACAATCTTACCTAGGAACTGGTCATTGTTCGCGATTTGAGGAACACGCAGACAGTCAACGTCTAGGTTCGCTGCATCCCAGTAGTTCGGGTTTTCACACTGGATGTATAGTTGCGGAGTGAAAGTGTCGATCTCTGTAAATGGACCAGTACCTACTGGGTTTTCGTTCGTGAACGTTGAAGGATCTTTCACTTTGCTCCATACGTGCTTAGGTACGACAGGTACTTTAGCAATTTCGTAAGGAACGTTTGAGTTTGCTTCGCTTAGACGGAACTTAACTTTGTAATCGTTAACTTTCTCTACGCCAGTAACCCAAGAGTTGATACCAGATTGGTCTAGTTCTGGCTTCTCTTTTACTAGGTTGAAAGAGTAAACAACGTCATCAGCGGTAAACGCTTGACCGTCAGACCATTTCACGCCTTTACGAATATCGAAAGTTACGCTCATTAGGTCGTCAGACATTTGGAAGTTTTCTGCTAGACGGAATACTGGCGTGTTGCCGTGCATTTCGTTGAAAACAACTAGTGGCTCGTAGATAAAGTCAGTAGTTGTGTGCAGGTTAGTTGCACCCAAGAAAGGGTTAAAGTTACGAACAAAAGTTGTAAACTCTTTAGGGTGGATAGTCAGTTCACTGCGCTCAGCGGCTGTAGCTACTGATGCAAAACCTGTAGTAGCCGTTGCAATAATTGCTGTTGCTAGTGCTGTTTTTTTAATATTGGCAAGCATAGCTGTTCCTTACTATTTGCTTTCATTTCACTAATGGAATTGAATGTCATCAATTGATAAACACTCTCCAAGGCCCACCTCTTTGCTTCACTTCAATTTGCGTCGCTCTAAGAGTGGCCTGTAGGCCTTAGGCAGGAGTAAGAAAACACCTTATCCACAAAATAATCAAACTCGATTCCCGTTAAAAACGTTAAAAACCACATCAACTACGTCATAAACGTCATTTTGCTTGTTTTTAAGTCAATCTGGGTGAAAAAATAAACGTTGATATGCGTCGCAGTTTATATCCTTATTAATGTTATGTGTTAGTGGTTACTTACCCGCTTGATAACTATCAGTGAGTGTTTTCTGTTGTTGTACGGTATTGGCGATCTGGCTCACACCTGAAAATTTTGTTAATTAACTAGGTGAAATTTAATCTGCCGTTCTGTTGTGATTGACTTCGCAATCTGTATCAAATGTTGCTCAATTTTCCCTTGTAGAGGAAAAATAAGTAAGTTTTGACAGCAAAATTTGGCTGCTGATTATGCTTTTTTTATTCAGGAAAGGAAGTGATTTGAAGGCACTTTTGAAGAAAGTTATGAGTTAAAAATGACGATGAAAAGTGTGGTATTGGAATCGCTTTGGTTAAGCGCTTCATACGTGTTTTGATAGCTTGCTTCCAGCTTCTTATACGCTAAATGCTCAGCCTCATCGTTGCTCTGTACGCCAAATCGCTTGTTTCTTGTTATGAGTAAGGGGAAGCATGGCATTGCAATTGATAAAGGCAGGGATAAAAAAAGCCCCGCTGAGTCGCGGGGCTGATATTTGGTGATTTGCGTTAGCTCGTAAGGAGTCTTTGCATCTTATCGCGCTGTGCCTCTATGTAAGCGCGTTCTGGGCTTTGTTCTTTACAGTGCTCCAGAATGAACTCAATTGAGCTTAGTACTGTCCTCCAGCGCGGTGTCTTAGGCAAAGTCTCAATACGCATGTATTTATCGAGCGTACGTGTTTGCAATGTACTGCGGTCGAGGTAGACGCGCCATAAACCACTTTGTTCAGCAAAGGCAAACTTGGTTTCTCCAGTCACCGATTCCCAATATTCCAATGCATGAGTCATCGTATCGACTAATACTTCGCGCATCAGCTCTTGTTTGTCCTTCTTGTTACCCAATGCTTTATCAGCAAGGCGAGTAAACTCACCGCCAAGTTCTTTCAGCTTCTGCAGCTGGTCTTTGTCGCCATCAAATGCGTAACTTGAAAGTACTTCAACGGCCGTTTCTAGGTTATGGATACGAGCTGCATTCGCGCCGCCTCCTACATTGAAGATATACATGACATCTAAACCAGAGCCTTCAGGCAGCTTGAGGATGTCTGCTTCAATGTTTTGACGAATATCTTCGATGTAGATATCAATCTTGCCACAGTAGTGCGGCTGCTTAACCGTAAGGAACTTAGGTGCAATTAGCTCATCAGCGGAAGAACGTTTTAGCTGTTCTAGGCTACGTTTAAATAGCTTACATGCTGCTTCGTTAGCAAAGCGAATACGTTGATCTTCACGAAGACAAATAATCGCCTCAGGTGCCGATTCTAGCTGTTCTAGCAGTCTACCTTGTGTCTCGAGCAGGCTGGCTTCGACTTCAGCACGCTGGCGTAGCTCCGATTCCAGTAACTTGTTCTCGATGTGGCGCATTTCAGCCTGACTTGCCGTCAAGTGGGCCTGAATACGTGCCGCGAGCTCTTGCTTATTAAATGGTTTGGTTAGGTAATCGTTCGCTCCCGCTTCAAAGCCCCTAACGCGGTCTTCGGTTTGGCTTAGCGCTGTGAGCATAATGATTGGCAGCTCTGCATGATCGTAAGTTTCACGCAGTTCACTACAAACCTGATAGCCACTCATGCCTGGCATCATAATATCCAGTAGCAGCAACTCAGGCTTCTCTTGTTCAATTAAAGCGAGTGTCTCAGGGCCGTCTGAAATGGTACGAACTCGGTAGCCTTCAAGCCTTAAGAAGCTTTCGAGAACGCGCAGGTTGACGGGCTCATCATCAGCAACGTATAGCAATGGACCATCTGGGTTTTCAGGTAGAGACAAGTCGTCATTGTTGTCAAAGTTCGCTTCTGGAATTTGGAAATGCCCGCGAGCGGCAAGGCTTTCAGTCGCTTTGATTTCTTCTTCACTAGCGAGTGGCAAGGTGAAGCTGAATGTCGTTCCGACCATAGGTTGGCTGCTGACATACAATGAACCGCCCATCAACTCGATAAGTTGACGGCTGATGGATAGACCTAGACCAGCACCTTGACGGTAGCGACTAGCATCTTGACCTGCTTGGATAAGAGGTTCGAAGATATGCTCTAGGTGTTCAGCTGGAATACCCTGACCAGTATCGACCACTTGTACTCGGACTTGATCGTCTACAACGGTCGCTGAGATAACGATTTTGCCTTCTGAAGTGTACTTAATAGCGTTGCCAATCAAGTTATACAGCACTTGTTCCAAACGCTGAGGATCTGCTGAGACTGCTTTCAGATCCGCTGGCACTTGGTTAATGATGCGGATGGTTTTGTTACCCAATAGGTGACCAGAAAGCTCCAGCACCAAGCGTGTTGCACTGGCTAGGCTCACTGCAGACTTTTGGATATCCATGCTGCCGTAGCGCATCTTGTGGTAATCCAATAGATCATCAACGAGGTTTGCTAGGCGCTGACCACTCTTGATGATGATGTCCAATTGGTACTTCTGGCTCGCAGGTATCGCGCCATTTGCACCAGACACCAGTGTCTCTGCAATGCCAACCATACCGTGCAATGGTGTGCGTAACTCGTGAGAGGTTGTCGCTAGGAATTCATCTTTCAGCTTATCTGCCAACTGCAATTCTTCGTTTTGCTTTTGGATCAGTTTGATGTTGCTCTCTAGCTCTTCGTTTTGTTGCTTGATGGTTTGGATCTTTTCACGAATTGAGCGCTGCATACGCTCAAAGCTGATTGCGAGTCGACCGATTTCATCTTTACGTTCGGTATTAAAGGTGGTTTCGTCCAGATCGCCAGCAGATACTTTCTCTGCTGCCCAAGTCAGCTTAAGCAGCGGAGAGGTGATGAAATTAGATAAGTAGTGTGAAGCAATCACAACCAAGATGATCGCTATTAGCATCGCAATGACAAACAGTTTCTCGAGCTGATGGACACGTGCAAAGGCCTCTTTCTCAGGAAGCTGTACAACGAGAGCCCAAGTAAGACCGCGAGTCTCAATAGGTGCAAATGCCGCAATCATCTCTTCGCCTAAACGGTTGCTGTAAGTGCCCACTTCCGTTTCGCCAGCTAAAGCTTTGTCGACGATCTCTAAACTGTTTTGGATGTCTTCTTGCTTGGTGTTGATGGTACGAGGTTTGTGGTCACTGCCAACTAATAAGGTATCAATTGAAGAGTCACGATTGATTTCTGCAATTAGCTTTGTGATGCCATTGTTTGGCAAGCGGAACATTGCATAGCTGTGCAGATAGCCTTGCTGAACAATGGGTGCGCCCAACCAAGCGACTTGCTTACCGTTTTCAATATCAAAGTCGGATACCACGACAGGCGTGTAATCTTCATTCACTTTTCGGCGCGCGTTCACATCCTCGGAGAGGCGTTTAAATGTTTTTCCCAAAGCGGTGTCTTTGTAACGGCCGCTGAGCAGGTTGGTGCCGAAGTTATCATCTTTATTGATCGAATAAGTAACGTTACCGTCGATATCAACTAATAAAATATCGTTGAAATCAGAGCGCTTTAATAGCTCTAGGTAAGCCCAGTGATAACGTTTATGCAGAAGGCGATAACGCTCACTGCCAACGTAGTTGGAAGATTCCGGTAAAATCGACGTTTTGATTTGATCGCCGCTGCCTTTGATATAGCGTTGCTGTGCATTCTCTCTTGCTTCATCGATGTCGTGGCCTAATCGGCTAAAGGCATTGACCAAACCGTAGAAGCGCCCGCCACTGGCATAAGCCAATTCTGAGCGAACAAAGCCCATAACTTCGGTTTCTTGAGCTGCAAAGTAGTCGATGATCTGTTGTTGTTTGGTATCACGGACTGAGAGCAAATGGGATGTGCTCTGTTCTTCCAAATCTTTACTGTGGGATTGGAGGAAGAAAATAGCAGTGATCGTCAGTGGCGTAATACTAAGAACCAAAAACGCGGTCATTAGCGTGCTTTGCAGGCGCTTAAATTTCTGCTTTTTGTAGAATTTAAACATGGATAAGATTACAACTCATTAAAGGGCAGCGACCAATTTACTGGGGCTTACCGAGGTTCTCGTTAAAACGGACAAGAAGTTAAATGCGATAGAATTAACAAAATTAACGAGTTTTTTTTCTTTGACAAGAAAGTTGATTGCAAAGCGTGGGGAGCGACGCAGTTTTTCGTTGAGTTGGGCGGTTTTTGGCAAAGAGTTGCGCAGGATTTCACCTGCGCAACCAAGGGTTAGGATTTTTTCGCGTAGTAGATAGAGAATTTGTTGGTCTTATTTAGCGTCTCGCAATTATTGAAGGCTTTCTCAATAATTGGCGGATACTGCAAGAAACTGTTCGCCACAATGATCATTTCACCGTTGGCCGTCATGTACTTTGGAGCTTGACCTAAAAGAGTTTCTGCTGCGTTGTAGTTGGTGTCTAAGCCACTGTGAAATGGTGGGTTACTGACAATAAAACGGTAGTCTTTAGCCGTGTCTGAGTAGATATCTGAGGCAAAAACACGACCTGATAACCCATTCGCCTCGAGTGTTGCTTGGCTAGAGGTAATGGCATAAGCGTTAATATCACACATCTCAATCGCGATCTCTGGGTTTGCTTTAGCCATAAATGCACCCAGCACACCAGCACCACAGCCAAAGTCGAGTACCTTGCCTGAAAGCTTAGGTAAGGTTTCAAGCAGAAGACGACTGCCTAGGTCAAACTCACCATGGCTAAATACACCAGGTAGACTCTTAACGGTAAGTGATTGTTCACCGAGTGTAATTTCGTAAGATTTAAACCAGTCGGCTTGATTGAACGGTTTTGGTTGGTTAAGGCAAGTGCCCCAGTAAAATGAACAGCGACGAGCAGAGTCGTATTTTTTAACCGGGCCGTATTCTTTGAACATCTTCTCAATGCTCTTAATGCCTGAGCGGTTCTCACCAACGACGACGATTTCTGTATTGATGCCTAACTTAGCCATCAACATTGCCAGTAAGTATTCTGCTTCCGCCTTGGCTTTTGGCCAGTATAAAAGCACCATGTCTGCTTGAGTCTCAATATCAAACTTTGAACCAAAGTGACTCTTCACTTTGTCCGATGTGCGAATTTGACGGTAGTAGCTGTAGTTAGAAGTAAATACTTCAACAGACTCACAATGAGCTACTAACTCAAGAGGGAACTGGTCTTCAACTTCTCCAGCAACTAAAACGTGTTTGCCGTTGAAGTATTCAAGTTGGCGCTGAGCTATTTGGCTAGGAGCGATATAAGCAGACATAAATTTGGTTCATCAGAAATAATTAGGGCCAGATTTTCGCATAATCTGGCCCAAGCTTGAAGTGAATAAGCGGTCGTTAGCTATTGTCTTGTTGATTGAGGAAGTCTTTAAACTCCTCTTCGTAGATATTGAATAGCACCATTGTCACGGCAAAGATCAGTGGACCGTAAATAAGACCAATCAAACCAAATAGATGCAGACCACCTAACAGCGAGAAGAAGATCATGAGCGTATTCATGCCTGCACTACCTTGCATCAGCAATGGGCGCAGCAGGTTATCGATCGAGCCAACTACGAGAACACTCCACACTGTTAGGAATATAGCCCAAGTTGTGTCGCCAGTTAGGAACAAGTAAGCGGCAGCTGGAATCCAAATTAGCGCCGTGCCAACTACAGGGATAAATGACGCAAAGCCCATCATAGTGCCCCAGAACAAGCCAGGGAAACCTGCGAGCCACATACCGATACCACCAGCAAAGCCTTGAGCAATCGCGGTTAAGAATGACCCCATGACAGCTGATTTCGAGACCTGTTCAATCTCGGTCAGGATCTTATCTTCTTGGCTGCGAGAGAGCGGCAGAATATGGCGCATCGCTGAGATGATCTTGTCGTGGTCACGCAATAGGAAGAACAACACAAACAGCATTAGGAAGAAGTCCATCAGGAAGTTCGTCGCATCACCAAGGATTTTTGCACTGATAGCGACAAGGTTTGAACCAAATGATGTAGCGAATTGACCAATCTTCTCTGCGATAGCTTGAGGTTCTATTTTATCGAAAGGTAAGTACTCATTAACCAGCGCTAACCCTTTGACTACCCAGGGGTGTTGGAAGATATCTTGGATTCCACCATTGGTCACCCACTTATAGGTGTTTTGAGAAAAGACGGAACCTTGCTGAACGATGGCAGCAAAGACAAACAACAATGGAATCACAATAATAAAGGTTAGAACCACACAAGAGAGTAGTGAGACCAAGTTTTTATGGTTAGGCATTTTGCTCTCAAACCACTCATGTATTGGGAACATAAGTAGCGAGATGATAAAGGCCATTACGATTGAGTTTACGTAGGGTTCAACCAATAAATAGCAGGCAAAAGCAGCGGCGAGTAGTGCAACAACTAACACTCGGTGACTCGACGTGATTTTTACATTGTTCGGCATGGGATTAATCCAACTTACGGATGATGTTACGGCTAGCGCTTTATACCACAGCGTCAAACCTTTATTACTTTGCACCGACGATTCTTTCAAGCTTATGACATAGCTGAATTGGGAAGGTGCAACGGACCTTGTTATAATGACCACAAATCAGGCAGTTATCAATCAAGAGATAGAAAAATGGGTTGTTGTAACGGTGACAAGAAGTGTCAGAGTGAGAAGAGAAACAAACGCATACCGTGGTTTGGTATTGTTATCGGCGTACTCGCTATTCTCGTGATTTTTAATTGGCAAGCATAGCTCAGACAATAAAAAAGGACCCTGAAGGTCCTTTTTTGCTTTTGGTGTGCGAGTAAAAAGCTTACTTCGCTTCTTCTGCCAGAATCGCGAAACAGCGATCTGCCGCTTCTAGTGTTGCGTCGATTTCTTTTGAACCATGAGCAAGTGAAGTAAAGCTTGCTTCGAATGCAGATGGTGCAAGGTAAACGCCATGACTTAGCATTAGGTGGAAGAAACGTTTGAAGCGCTCAACGTCGCACTTAGTCACGTCTTCGTAGCATGTTACGGTTTCTTGGTCTGTGAAGAAGAAGCCAAACATACCGCCCACTTGGTTTACTACCATTGGGATACCGTGTTTCTCAGCAAGTGCTTTGAAGCCTTCAGCAAGCTGTTTTGTTTTCGCCGCAAGACGTTTCTCGTTGCCTTCTTCTTTTAGAAGGTTCAAACATGCAAAGCCCGCAGCCATCGCCACAGGGTTACCTGAAAGCGTACCCGCTTGGTAAACAGGACCTGTCGGCGCTACGTATTGCATCACTTCTTTACGACCACCGAAAGCACCCACTGGCATACCGCCACCGATCACTTTACCTAGGGTCGTTAGATCTGGTTTGATGTTGTAGTGTGCTTGTGCGCCGCCTAGTGCTACGCGGAAGCCTGTCATTACTTCATCAAAAATCAGTAGCGCGCCTTCTTGGTCACAGATTTCACGAAGACCTTCGTGGAAGCCTTCTACTGGTGGGATACAGTTCATGTTGCCCGCTACTGGCTCAACGATGATACATGCGATTTCGCCTTTGTTTGCTGCGAATAGTTCACGTACTGAATCTAGGTCGTTGAATGTTGCCGTTAGCGTATGCTTAGCAAAATCTGCAGGAACGCCAGGAGAGCTTGGTTGACCTAGAGTTAGTGCGCCAGAGCCTGCTTTTACTAGCAAGCTGTCAGCGTGGCCGTGGTAACAACCTTCAAATTTCATGATCTTGTCACGACCAGTGAAGCCACGAGCTAGACGGATAGCGCTCATGGTCGCTTCTGTACCAGAGCTTACCATGCGGATTTGTTCCATTGATGGCACTAACTCAGATACAAGCTCAGCCATCGCAATTTCCATCTCAGTTGGTGCACCGAAACTTAGGCCGCGTTGTGCAGCATCGATAACCGCTTCACGGATTACTGCGTGGTTATGACCTAGAATCATAGGACCCCAAGAGCCAACGTAATCAATGTACGCTTTACCATCGGCATCAAAAATCAGGGCACCGTCTGCTCGTTCGATAAATAGCGGAGAACCGCCAACGCCGTTGAATGCACGAACTGGTGAGTTCACACCGCCAGGAATGGTTTGCTGAGCCTTTTGATATAGCTCTGATGATTTGGTCATGGGGTTATCCTCTTTTGATTGCTCGGACCAAGTGGAGCGCATTGTACCTAGCTAATCTCAAGTTAGAAACGTTTTGGGTAATTTATGTGTTGTCTGGCGTTGTAATCTTACATATCAGCATCGGATATAAAGAATCGGCGGTGAATACTTGAACGAGTTGGTCAGGTATTGGATAATCGCTCTAATTAGCACAAATTTGACGTCTTGCTTCAGGCTTGACGCATTACACGAGTGAGAGAGGTCTTCGTGAGCGAAGTAAACGTACCATTATCTTTTTCTGATGCCGCGGCATCTCGCGTTCAAACGTTGATTGCGGAAGAAGAAAACCCAGCGCTGAAATTACGCGTATACATTACTGGTGGCGGCTGTAGTGGTTTCCAATACGGCTTCACATTTGATGAGAACGTAAATGAAGGCGACACAACAATCGTAAACAATGGTGTAACACTGGTTGTAGACCCAATGAGCCTGCAATACCTAATCGGTGGCGTGGTTGATTACACAGAAGGTTTAGAAGGAGCTCGCTTCTTCGTCAATAACCCAAATGCGACGACAACTTGTGGTTGTGGTGCATCATTCAGTGTTTAATTAACACGACAACAGGCAGCCAATTGGCTGCCTGAGTTTTACGTAGCAGGAAGTCACGTAAACGCACTCCCAGTTCCAAAGAGAGCTGAGAGCTAAAAATAAAAAGGACTTTGTATGTCTGGATCTTCTTTTGGACGTCGTATTGTAGAGCGTCCATGGCTAGTCTCTCTAACGCTTGTGATCGCTTTAGCTGCTTGGCTCGCAATGGGGCAACTTAAAGCACAAGACGAAACGATTTTTCCTTCAAACTCTCAATCTGAAGACACACCTGTTGCTAAGGTGATGTTCAACTCTTTTACCGCCCAACCAACCAGCAAAACCATTGAACTGTACGGCCGTACTGCGCCAAATCGACAAGCTCGTCTAGGGGCTGAGGTCGCAGGTAAGATCATCAGTTTGAATGTGCAAAAAGGGCAAAGCGTGAAGCAAGGGCAGGTGATTGCCAATATTGATGAGCGTGACCTCGATATTCAGCTTAAACGCGCCAAAGCGATGCTGCGTGTTAAAGAAAAAGAGTTTAAAGCCGCAGAGTCTCTGAAAAATCGAGGCTTACAGGGTGAAGTTGCGTTTGCCACAGCGCAAGCTGCCTTGGTTGATGCACGAGCAAATCTAAGTAACGTTGAAACTGCACTCAAAAACACCAAAGTAAGAGCGCCTTTCGATGGCATTCTTGACCATAGATTCGTTGAAGTTGGTGACTTTGTTGGTGTTGGCGATCCGATTGCCACCGTTATTGACCTTGAGAAGTTAGTCATCGAAGCGGACGTTAGCGAGCGTCATATTCAGTATTTAAAAGAAGGCCAAGTCGCTGACGTTCGTACTATTAACAACGTTCACCATCAAGGCACGATTCGTTATATCGGACGTGTGTCTTCGACTTCAACCAATACGTTCCCAATTGAGATCGAAATTGATAACCGTGAGAGTGCAATGCCGGCGGGGATCAGTGCCGAAGTCGTATTGTCTTTGAGCGAAGTGTTGGCCGTAAAAGTGACCGCAGCCATGCTCGCGCTCGATGAAGAAGGCAACCTTGGCATCAAGACACTGCGTGATCAGCATGTCCATTTTGTTCCTATTCAACTTGTGAAAGCCGAAAAAGATGGCGTTTGGTTGTCTGGATTGGGCGACCAAGTGGACATCATTGTGCTCGGACAAGGTTTTGCGCGTGATGGTGATTTAGTGATGGCGACCAAGGTGGATGATGCCATCGAAGCCGCGAATCAGCAGTAAGGAGGCAATATGTTTGCTTTGATTGATGCTGCGTTATCGCGTGCACGTACCATGCTCACCTTATTGGTGATGATTTTGATTGCTGGTGTGATCACCTACATCACGATCCCCAAAGAGTCGAGCCCTGACATCACCATCCCTATTATCTATGTTTCGGTAGGTCACCAAGGCATTTCGCCAACTGATGCGGAGCGCTTATTAGTTCGCCCAATAGAGCAAGAGCTGCGTTCGATTGAAGGCGTAAAAGAAATGACCGCGGTTGCTTCTGAAGGCCATGCCTCGGTTACGCTTGAATTTAGTGTCGGTGTTGATCTGGCTGAAGCGATGGCAGATGTGCGTGACGCCGTCGATCTTGCCAAACCTAAATTGCCTGAAGACAGTGATGAGCCAACCGTAAATGAAGTGACGTTCGCATCAGAAGAGCCAGTCCTCACTTTGGTTCTGTATGGCACCGTCCCTGAGCGCACAACAGTACAAATTGCTCGAGCACTGCGTGACAAGCTAGAAAGCTACCGTCAGGTGCTTGAAGTTGATATTGCCGGTGATCGTGAAGACATTGTTGAGATCGTCGTCGATCCGCTGTTGATGGAAAGCTATGGCCTGGATCAAGCAGACATCTACAACTTGATTGCTCTCAATAACCGAGTTGTGGCAGCGGGTTTCGTGGATACTGGCTATGGCCGTTTTTCAGTCAAAGTTCCTTCCGTATTTGATTCTCTCAAAGACGTATTAGAGTTACCGATTAAGGTAAACGGCAAAGAAGTGATTACTTTTGGCGATGTGGCGACTGTGCGCCGAGCCTTCCGTGATCCTGAAAGCTTTGCTCGCTTGGATGGTGACCCTGCTGTTGTATTGAACGTGAAAAAGCGTGCTGGCGAGAATATCATTGAAACGGTGGAACTCATTAAACAGGTTCTGACTGAAGCGCAAAAGCGAGCGGATTGGCCAAACAACTTGCAGGTCAAATATACGTGGGATCAGTCCGATGACGTCAAATTGATGCTCAACGACCTACAAAACAACATCCTTTCCGCGATTATCTTAGTGGTTATCGTCATTATCGCGATACTTGGTGTGCGGACCGCTCTCTTGGTGGGGATCTCTATTCCTGGCTCATTCCTTACCGGCTTATTAGTGCTTTCGGTGTTTGGCTTAACGGTCAACATTGTGGTGCTATTCGCGCTGATCATGGCCGTAGGTATGCTGGTGGATGGCGCTATCGTGGTGACCGAATTTGCTGATAGGCGGATGCAAGAGGGCACGCCACGTAAAGAAGCATATCGGGACGCGGCAAAAAGAATGGCGTGGCCTATCACCGCTTCGACGGCAACGACCCTTGCTGCGTTTGCTCCGCTATTGTTCTGGCCGGATATTACCGGCGAGTTCATGAAGTATCTGCCGCTAACATTGATCGCAACGCTCACCGCTTCGTTGATGATGGCGCTGCTTTTTGTTCCGGTTATTGGTGGGATTATTGGTAAGCCACAAGTGGTTAATCCTAAAAGCCAGCAAGAGATGATTGATCTTCATAATGGCGAGTTTGATAAGGCTACTGGTATTACCAAGCTCTACTATCAAACGCTCTCGGTCGCTATCAAGCATCCACTTAAAGTTCTGTTCAGTGCCATACTACTCGCTGGTGGTGTCGGCTTTACTTATAACAAAGCAGGACTAGGGGCAGAGTTCTTCCCAGAAGTGGACCCCGCTTTCTTTACCGTCAAGGTGCGTTCTTACGGCGATTTATCGATCAACGAAAAAGATGTCGTGATGAAAGAGATTGAAAAAGTCATGTTAGGGCATGATGAATTTGAGAGTGTCTATACGCGCACCGGAACGGATTCAAATGATGGTGATGAGATTGGTCAGATTCAAATAACGCCCGTCGATTGGCAATATCGTCGCAAAGTGAAAGACATCATTGAAGAACTCAAACAAACCACTAACCAATTCTCGGGTGTTGAGCTGGAGTACAAGTTTCCCGATGCAGGGCCGCCGGTAGAACACGATCTTGTGATTGAAATGTCGGCGCAAAACTCAAGTATCGACCAATTAGACAGTGCAGCCAAAATGGTTCGTTACTGGGCTGATCGTAATCCTGCTTTAACTAACTTAAGTGATACAACCAATAAAGAAGGGATTGATTGGCAGATTGATATCCGCAGAGACGATGCCTCTCGCTTTGCTGCTGATGCAACTCTGGTTGGTAATACTGTCCAGTTCGTGACTAACGGTTTGAAGATAGGTGATTATCTACCCGATGATGCCGATGAAGAAGTCGATATCTTAGTGCGTTACCCACAAGATAAGCGGGATATCGGACGTTTTGACCAGTTACGTGTAAAAACGGCGGCAGGTTTAGTGCCGATCACAAACTTTGCGCAGATTAAACCTGATCATAAGCAAGATACGATTCGGCGTGTTGATGGCAGACGCGTGGTGAACATCAAAGCAGATATGGTTGAGGGTTATAACCTTGCCCTTGAATTGCCCAAGATAACCGCAGAAGTAGAGCTGTTGGGCTTGCCTGCTGGTATTGAGTTTAAAATTCGCGGGCAAAACGAGGAACAAGAAAACTCTTCTGCGTTTTTACAAAGTGCTTTCATGGTTGCACTTGGCGTGATGGCTTTGATCCTGATTACTCAATTCAACAGCTTCTACCAAGCATTTTTGATTTTAAGCGCAGTGCTGTTTTCTACCGTTGGCGTGTTTGCTGGCTTGCTTATTTTTCAGAAGCCTTTTGGTATTATTATGTCGGGTATTGGGGTGATCGCATTAGCTGGTATTGTGGTGAACAACAATATCGTATTAATTGATACCTATAACCAAATGCGCAAGCGTGGGTTAGAAAAATCAGACGCAATTCTACGTACGGGCGTACAACGTCTGCGTCCAGTGTTACTGACCACAGTCACAACTATCCTGGGCTTACTGCCAATGGTGCTAGAGATGAACATCGACTTAGTTAACCAGAAGATTGAATTTGGTGCGCCAAGCACGCAGTGGTGGTCTCAATTGGCTACGGCCGTTGCGGGTGGTTTGGCTTTTGCGACGGTGCTGACCTTGGTGCTGACACCGTGTCTTTTGATGCTTGGCCGTGAACACAATATTGATGAACCAGACCCCGAAACAAAAGAGGCAGCTTAGGCTGCCTCTTTGTCATTGTTCAATTTAAATCGTTTTAGCTACTTCATCGCGAGTAACTTACTGTAGCGATCCAGCTTAGCCATACTGATCTTTGCGTTCGCCAAGAAGGTTTGTTTTGCTTTACCAGTCAGAGATTTTGACTGCGGTAAGTTTACCGTTCTTGGGTTTTTATGAACGCCGTTAACCAAGAATTCGTAGTGCAAGTGTGGACCAGTTACACGGCCAGTACCACCCAATGTACCGATGGTTTGGCCTTGCTTAACACGTTGTCCCGTTTTTACTGTTCGCTTAGTTAAGTGTAAGTATTTAGTAATGTAGGTATTGCTGTGTTTAATAAACACGTAGTTACCATTGAATTTGTTGTACGCTGATTTTTGCACAACACCATTACCCGCAGCCCAAATTGGTGTACCTACAGGCGCGGCATAATCAGTACCTCTGTGAGGGCGAACTCTCCCGGTAACTGGGTGTAAGCGACGAGGATTAAAGTTAGAGGTAACACGACGGAAATCCAAAGGTGCTCGTAAGAAGGCTTTCTTCATCGCTCGGCCATTTTCATCGTAGTACTTACCGCTCTTCTCATCTAAGATTGCGGTAAAGGTGTCACCTTGGTTGTTAAAGATTGCAGCAATGATTTTTCCGCGTCCAATCACTTCGCCTTCAACCACTTCCTCTTGGTAAAGCACGCGGAAGGTATCGTTTTTACGAATGTCCAAAGCAAAGTCGATATCCCAACCAAAAATTCCCGCCAGTTCCATAATTTGGTTTGCATTCAAACCGGATGAAATCCCCGCATTCCAGAAGTTGGATTTGATTGTTGCTTCAGAGTAGTTGTATTGGTAATCGACTTCTTTTTTGTCCACCTCAGAAACGTATTTGCCACCTTGCAGTTTAATGCGGAACGTTTCGAATGCATTGAGTGTGCGTTTTAGTTGAATAAAGTCGTTATTTTCATCAAAGCCAAATTGCAGCCTGTCACCAGGACGCAGTCGAGTGAGTTGCTCTTTGATTTCTTTATCTGAAGTAATCAGTTCATGCAGAAGGCGAGGAGATAAACCGACGCGGTTAAAAAGTACAGCGGCACTTTCACCATTTTTGACTTTGTATGTTTCCCAGCGCAAAACAGAAGGAAGAGTAGAAGAAGTGCTGCGCTCGGGGGATTCCACAGAAATCGGTACCGAATAATGCTCACCGACTTTGAGTCGGCTTTGCTGCGGATCGAGGTCTTGCGGATCGGGTAAGAAAAACAGCGCGACGATGATCAGCGCACTAAAAAAACCGATCAGTACTTTGTGCAAGAGCGGTAGTCGGACAAAAATCGAATGCATGAGGTACTTGATTACTAAATTAAACGTAAAAATTGACAACTACCTAGTCTAACGTGTTTCAAAATGCATCGCTATTCAAGTAAGATGTTCAGCTATTATATTTTTGCCAAATCTGTGGGAGTGAACAAGAATGGCGAGCATTGAAGCTGCATTAGCCGAGATTAAGCGCGGTGTTGAAGAGCTGATTCCAGAAGAAGAGCTGATCGCAAAACTAAAAGAAGGTCGTCCTCTACGTATTAAATTGGGCGCCGATCCAACAGCACCTGACATTCACCTAGGCCATACGGTTATTTTCAATAAGCTTCGCTTGTTCCAAGAACTAGGTCATGAAGTGACGTTCCTAATCGGTGACTTCACTGCAATGGTTGGTGACCCAACAGGTAAGAACTCAACTCGTCCACCGCTAAGCCGTGAAGATGTTCTGCGTAACGCAGAAACGTACAAAGAGCAGGTGTTCAAAATCCTAGATCCAGCTAAGACAAAAATTCAGTTCAACTCTGAGTGGCTATCTGAGCTTGGCGCAGAAGGTATGATTCGCCTTGCAGCGAACCAAACCGTTGCTCGTATGCTAGAACGTGATGACTTTAAAAAGCGTTACGCAGGTGGCCAGCCAATCGCTATTCATGAGTTCATGTACCCACTACTTCAAGGTTGGGACTCAGTAGCGATGGAAACAGATGTTGAGCTTGGTGGTACTGACCAGAAGTTCAACCTACTGATGGGGCGTGAACTGCAAAAATCTCACGGTCAAAAACCTCAAGTTGTACTGATGATGCCGCTTCTAGTTGGTCTAGATGGTGAGAAGAAGATGTCTAAGTCTTCTGGTAACTACATTGGTATCAGCGAAGCACCAAGCGAAATGTTTGGTAAGATCATGTCTATTTCTGACGTTCTAATGTGGAGCTACTACGAGCTACTGTCTTTCCGTCCATTGGAAGAAATTGCACAGTTTAAAGCTGACGTAGAAGCGGGTAAGAACCCTCGCGATATCAAAGTTCTGCTAGCGAAAGAAATCATTGCTCGTTTCCACAGTGAAGCGGATGCAGATGCAGCAGAGCAAGAGTTCGTTAACCGTTTTGCTAAGAACCAAATTCCAGATGAAATGCCAGAGTTCGATTTTGAGGCTGGCACGCCAGTAGCAAACCTACTGAAAGAAGCGGGTCTATGTGCTTCAACTTCTGAAGCAATGCGCATGGTTAAGCAAGGTGCTGCTAAGATTGAAGGCGAGAAAGTTGCTGATGCGAAGTTTGCTCCTGAAGTAGGCACTTACGTATTCCAAGTGGGTAAACGTAAATTCGCACGTATTACTATCAAGTAATCCATAACTGCTCAAAATGAAAGCGCCCACTGGGCGCTTTTTTTGTATGAAAATTTGGTGAATCCACAGAGATTGACTGTAAAAGTGACGCATTTTTGCTACTATACGCGCGCTGCTAGGTGAGCAGCTTTATCGGAGATTTACATGAACAATACCGACCATCCTCCCAGTTGTTGGGTGAGTAAGATTAAGGGAGCGAAATAACCCGCTTCGGTATTGGCGATCTCCGCCTTACCTGAGTGGTGAGGCATCTTTTCTAATTTTTCCTTCTTGTTATTTCCTTTCATAAATTCTGAATAGACAGTGCTTTAGCATTGATGTTTTCGTACATCCAGTGTTTCTAATACACGTAATGGACTGTGCTGAAGGCTTTTTGCGTGCGTTGTCGATGGTCGTTACCAATGCCAATCGGGAGATTCGCCATGACGGTAATGAACAACACTTTTATTGAAACAACACCAAACTTTTCTGAAGTAGAAATTGGTGCCGCGCGTAATGCGTTTTTGCGATACGAGCAAGAGCAGCAACTGCATTTACTCACCATTATGCCTATCGATGAGGCGGTTGGTATTTTGCAGCACTGTTCAGTTGGCTATGTAAATAGCTTGATTGCTCAACTTGAACAAGCTGGGCATGACAAACGTGCTCGTCACTATGCTCACCAGTTAGGTCTGCATATGTCTGAGGTTGATACACCAGACGGTTATCTTTCTACGAGCGTGCTAGGGCATGTGAAGCAGCGTATTGGCTGGATCATTGCACTTGCATTGCTTGGGATTGTGTCTGGCTTAATCATCGCTCAATATGAAGACACATTGAGTCAACTTGTATTGCTAGCGGTTTACATGCCGGTGATCGCAGCCGCTGGTGGTAATACAGGAACTCAAGCCGCAACTTTGGTGATTCGTGCTCTTGCAACAGGAGAGCTTAAGAAGCGCCAATGGTTGGAGGTTTTGTGGAAAGAAAGCCGTGTAGCTCTGTTTATCGCGTTAGCGATTGCTATCGTGATGGTCGGCCGCATCATGCTATTCAGTGGGGGGCAATCGACAGGAGGCTTTGCGATTGAGGATATCGCGTTGGCAATTGCCGTCGCGCTGTTTATTCAGGTGACTATTTCAACCACACTTGGCGGATTACTTCCTATTATTGCTCGAGCTTGTAAACTGGACCCAGCCGTTTTGGTGAGCCCAGTCTTAGCATCGATTGTCGATATTTCAGGGATGTGGATCTACTTTACCGTGGTGAACTACTTCTTAGGCATTGCCTGACTGAAACTCACAATGTCTTGGTAGAACAACTTCTCAAACTGCGTAATAGGGGGGACGACAGGCTTGTTATCGTCCCTCTTTTCTGGAAAGTAGTCCGATACAAACTGAACAAATAAAGTATTGGGTTTTCCGTTCTTATCTAATCCATAGCCTGCCATATTATAGGTTCCGTACAGCGAACCGCTCTTCGCTATCAACTGACCTTTGATCGGCGCTTTGCGCATACTTTTACGGTATTGCAAAGTGCCCGACTCACCAGACTTCGGCATAATTGCGATCAGGTTAAGCTCCTTCTCATGCTGCCAAATGTAACGCAAAATGGCCGCCATAGAAGTGGCTGAAATTCGGTTATTGCGTGATAAGCCAGAGCCGTCTTCCAGTCTTGCATTACGAATATCGACACCGGTATTCGCAAAGATGATTTGTTTGATAGCTTCTGTACCGTTAGTAAAGCTTCCCGGTTGAACAAAAAACTTCGCACCAAGGGTTTTAGTCAGTGTATCTGCAATCAAGTTGTCAGAGCGTTTGAGCATTTGGTCTAAAAGTTGTGGCAACGGTTTAGACTTATGTAGAGCAAGCAACTTACGCTGCTTTTCTGGTGCTTTACCAATTCGAATATTGCCTTTTAATGAGATACCAACTTGCTTGAGTAACTTTTGTACTTTTTGGCTGGTATAGCGTTCAGGATCTTGCACAGCAAATTTAAGAGGAAGCGGTTTGTCGCCACGGTCAACCAGACAGCCTGTCAGCTCGTATTGGTTGTCTGGGTTAGCTATTAGGTCTAAATCACAGTGACGGCTCTTCTGAACGCTTCTAGAGACGGTTTGAACACTGTTTTTTACGTTTATTGGTTGATGTTCTGGGACGTAGACGCGAGTAGAACCATTTTTCTGTGTGTAGATAGAAGCTTGGACACAGTTATCATTCAACGTAATCGCAGAAGCTGGGGCACTGTAGCAAACCCCCAGAATATCCCATGGCCAACCTACAGCACGGTTATAACCACTAAAAGCGCTGTTATCTAACCAAAGGTCGCCTTTGATTTGATTCAAACCATTTTTCTTGGCTCGTGTCAGCATGGTCTTTAGATCTTGAGTCAGTAACGTTGGATCCCCAGAAAAAGTAAGTACCGCGTCTGAGTTTGAGCTCTCTAATGTGGTGCGAAACGCAAAGCTGTTTCCCAGTTCAAGTTTTGCCGCTAATGCAGTGACGACTTTTAGCGTGCTGGCTGGTGGGAAATACTGATCGGTTGGATGAATACCTGTTAGCTCACTTTGGTCATTGAGTTTTTCAGCAATCAAGCTGACACGAGAGCCTTCTGGCAAAACCTCTTGATGAGGATAAGCCATTGATGTGAGTGGGACGAGACTAGAAAAAAGTAATAAAGACCAGCGTAAGCGCATAATGAGAGTTCGTGAGGTTAGTTATGCAATTGAGTATATACCGAAAAATTGCAGAATTCTGGATATAAAAAATGCCCGCATTGTGCGGGCATTTTATCTTCAAGTCGTAAGACTGAATTAGAAGTCGTAACGTAGACCTAGAGCTAGCTCGTCTTCTGCGTCAGCTTTAGTCGCTGTGTGGTTAGCGAATTCAGTTGAACCCATCTTATCGCCAGCGTCAATTAGGTTGAAGTTGTACGATACGTAACCACGGAAGTTAGGCTTGAAGTAGTAAGACGCGTCGATAGCGAAGTTGTTTGCAGACGTTTCGCCGTTTGTCTCTGCGTTGTTGTATGTAGAAGTGAACACAGTTTGACCTAGAGTGTAAGCACCCGCTAGTTCGTAACCTGTGTAGTCTACAGTGTTTTTGAAGTCAGCTTCTTTTTCGCCGTCAGTGAACACACCAGCGAAGTATAGGTCGCTCATAGTGTAAGAAGCAGCAAGCATGTATTCGTTAGCGTCAGCTTGATCTGCGTAACCAGCACCTAGGTCAAGACCAGTGTCGCCTAGCGTGTAGATTGCAGATAGAGAGTAGCCATCTTCGCCGTTGTCAGTGTATTCAGTGCCTGCTTTGTTCAGTTCACGGTCAGCAAAACGGTAGCTAGCTTTAACAGCTAGGTTTTCGAATTGACCTTTGTAAGAGAACATGTTGTCAGAACGGTCAGCTGCAGCTAGTTTGTCAGCAGCAGAGTTACCGTGGTAAGCCATGATATCTGTGAAGTCAGTAATAACGCCTAGCGCACCGTCGTTTTTACCGTAAGTAACTTCACCGAAAGCACCGCCAAGACCAGCGTATGCGTAACGAGTGTCTAGATTGCTGTTGCCGTCTACGCCGCCGTTTTCAGCTGTAGTGAACTCACCTTCCCAGAAACCAACACCGTATAGGTTGTCGTTGATTGCTTGAGTACCAAGGAAGTTTAGACGGATACGAGAGTTGTCCGCTACATCGCCATCTTTCATAGATAGACGTGCTTCAGCACGGCCGCCCATTTCTAGAGAAGTACCGTCTTGGTTGTAAAGCTCAGCTGCGTTAACGCCAGTTGCCATAGCTGCTGCAGATACAGAAAGAGCAATTAGAGTCTTTTTCATCTTATTTGTCCTAGTTAGCTGTCCATAATCATTGTTTTATGGGGGAGAGGTTATCTCTCACAAGTTATCGTTATGCGTATGGTTTCATTCGTGAGAATCGCCCACATTCGAAAAACCGATGACGTAACAACTTGCCGGACATGTTTTACTGCTAAAGTTTCCTTATGAGTTAGTAAAATGATATAAATCCAACTAATGAACAGTGTTCAATTGTTTGTTTTTGTTTTGTAAGTTGTTGTTAAATATTGGTTTGTATCGCAATGACATTGGTCTGACATTGATTTGTTTTTATCTTTTTTGATGTTTTTAGTGTAATGAACAGTGTTGTTTTTCAATAAACTGCGATGATGGTTAAATCTAAAAGCCATTGATGACAAGGTATTAAGCACGCAACTGGATGGCAAAATCGAATTAGGGTGATTTCATATCCCAGTTTGTTTAAACTAATCAAAACAGAATCTTTGAACGTACTACCCAATCATCATGATTGGGTAGGCTTTTTTTGTCCAAAGACACCTTTGGCCTTGAGGTTATATAATGGAAAAAGTTCCAATGACACTACGTGGCGAACAATTGCTACGTACCGAGCTTGATCGTCTACTAAAGCTTCGCCCGCAAATTTCAGAAGCAATCGCAGAAGCGCGTGAACTAGGCGACTTGAAAGAAAACGCTGAATACCACGCAGCTCGTGAAGAGCAGGGTATCTGTGAAGCACAAATTCGTGACATTGAATACAAACTGTCTGTTGCTCAAGTAATTGACGTAACATCGATGGACAACACTGGTAAGGTGATTTTTGGCTCAACCGTAACTCTGATTGATTGTGATACGGAAGAAGAGAAAACCTACCAAATCGTGGGTGACGATGAAGCAGATATTAAAGCAGGTCGTATCTCAATCAGTTCTCCAATTGCTCGCGGCCTGATCGGTAAGATGGAAGGTGACGAAGTGGTTATTCAAACCCCTGGTGGTGCGAAAGACTTCGAAATTGACAGCGTTGAGTACATCTAATTAGGCGATGCTGCCTATTCGCTGATGTAAACAGTAGATGCAAAAAAGGTCGCCCATGGCGACCTTTTCTTCTTCCGCTGCGTAAGTAGGTATTACTTACGTGGGATTTCGATTTTACGCTCTTCAGACTGGCGGTATAGCACAAGTACTTTACCAATTGTCTGAACTTTTTCAGCGCCCGTCTCACGTACGATAGCGTCGATGATCAGCTGTTTTGTCTCACGGTCTTCTGATGCAACTTTAATTTTGATCAGTTCGTGGTGGTCAAGAGCGATTTCAATTTCTGCTAGCACGGCTTCTGTAAGTCCATTTGCGCCCATTAGCACAACAGGTTTTAAACTGTGAGCCAGGCCTTTTAGGTGCTGCTTTTGTTTGGTGCTTAGGTTCATTACGCGGCCAATTTTCTTTAAAATAAGGGTTGAAAAAAGCTATTTTAACGCCATCTATTGCTGAAGACTATAATTTATTGAGTAATAGGTTGAGCCTATTAAAACAATAGCTCCTAATTACGCCTTGTTGGGATTAAAATGAGTAAACAAAAACATTCGGCTAGTTCTGGTCGTTGGTTGAAAGAACACTTTGATGATAAATACGCAAACGAAGCTCGTAAAAAAGGCTATCGTTCTCGTGCTTACTTCAAAATTGAAGAGATCCAAACAAAAGATAAATTGTTGAAATCTGGGATGACTGTCGTCGATTTAGGCGCCGCTCCAGGTGGATGGTCTCAATATGCTGCTAAGATAATAGGTGAAGAAGGTCAAATCATTGCATGTGACTTATTGCCTATGGATCCAATCGCTGGCGTAAGCTTCCTACAAGGTGACTTTCGTGACGAGGCAGTATTAGATGCCCTGTTAGAAAGAATCCAACCTTCAATGGTGGACGTAGTAATGTCTGACATGGCGCCTAACATTGCTGGTAATAATTCTGTAGATCAGCCACGAGCTATGTATTTAGTTGAATTGGCTTTAGATATGTGTCGACAAGTTCTAGCACCTAATGGTAGCTTTGTCGTAAAGGTTTTCCAGGGTGAAGGCTTCGATCAATTTGTGAAAGAAGTCCGAGACATGTTTAAAGTCGTAAAAATCAGAAAACCAGACTCATCGCGAGCTCGCTCACGAGAAGTCTTTGTTGTAGCCACTGGTTACAAAGGTTAACTATTTCGCTCGTTTAGAGCATGGTTAACACTATAGCTACAGGTAATGAACTGTAGTACCCTACCTTTAATTACAATTAGTTATCGAGAGGCTGACACCTTGAGTGACATGGCAAAAAATTTAATTCTGTGGCTTGTTATCGCTGTCGTATTGATGTCGGTATTCCAGAGCTTTGGCCCTGGAGAAAGCAATGGCAGAACCGTGGATTACACCACGTTTGTACAGGAAGTTGGCCAAGGCCAGATTCAAGAAGCAACTTTTAAAGACGGTGAGATTAGCTTTGTTCGTCGCGGCGGCGGTGCCAAAATGGTTACTTACATGCCGGTGTATGATCAAAAGCTTCTGGATGACCTAATTAATCAAAACGTGAAAGTGCAAGGTACGCCTCCTGAAGAGCAAAGCCTACTTGGCACAATTTTCATCTCTTGGTTCCCTATGATCTTACTGATTGGTGTATGGATTTTCTTCATGCGTCAAATGCAAGGCGGCGGCGGTAAAGGCGCTATGTCTTTCGGTAAGAGCAAAGCTCGCATGATGAGCGAAGAGCAAATCAAGACTACTTTTGCCGACGTTGCAGGTTGTGACGAAGCAAAAGAAGACGTAAAAGAACTGGTTGATTACCTACGTGACCCAAGCCGCTTCCAGAAATTGGGCGGTAAGATTCCAACAGGTGTTCTAATGGTTGGTCCTCCTGGTACTGGTAAAACGCTTTTAGCGAAGGCCATTGCCGGTGAAGCAAAAGTACCGTTCTTTACTATCTCTGGTTCTGACTTCGTAGAAATGTTCGTGGGTGTTGGTGCATCTCGTGTGCGTGACATGTTTGAGCAAGCGAAGAAAGCAGCACCTTGTATCATCTTTATCGATGAGATCGATGCGGTAGGTCGTCAGCGTGGTGCTGGTGTTGGTGGTGGTCACGATGAACGTGAACAAACCCTAAACCAAATGCTGGTTGAGATGGATGGTTTCGAAGGTAACGAAGGTATCATCGTTATCGCGGCAACTAACCGTCCTGACGTATTGGACCCTGCGCTATTGCGTCCTGGCCGTTTTGACCGTCAAGTGGTTGTTGGTCTTCCAGACGTACGTGGTCGTGAGCAGATCCTTAAAGTACACATGCGTAAAGTGCCTCTAGCGGGTGACGTAGAGCCTTCTCTAATCGCACGTGGTACTCCAGGTTTCTCTGGTGCTGACCTAGCAAACTTAGTAAACGAAGCAGCATTGTTTGCTGCGCGTGGTAACAAGCGCAACGTATCAATGGTTGAGTTTGAACTGGCGAAAGACAAAATCATGATGGGTGCAGAGCGCCGTTCGATGGTGATGTCTGAAGAAGTAAAAGAGTCAACAGCTTACCACGAAGCAGGTCACGCTATTGTTGGTCGCCTAGTACCAGAACATGATCCTGTGTACAAAGTGTCCATCATTCCGCGTGGTCGTGCGCTTGGTGTGACTATGTACCTACCAGAACAGGACCGTGTGAGCATGTCTCGCCAACATCTAGAATCTATGGTTTCTAGCCTATACGGTGGTCGTCTCGCGGAAGAACTTATCTACGGTGCTGATAAAGTATCGACGGGTGCATCGAACGATATCGAGCGTGCCACTGATATTGCTCGTAAGATGGTGACGCAATGGGGCTTCTCTGAGAAACTTGGTCCGCTTCTGTACGCGGAAGAAGAAGGTGAAGTGTTCCTTGGCCGTAGTGTGACACAGACTAAACACATGTCTGATGACACAGCGAAGCTGATCGACGACGAAGTTCGTAAGATCATCGACCGCAACTATGACCGTGCGAAGAAAATCTTGGAAGATAACATGGACATCATGCATGCGATGAAAGATGCGCTAATGAAGTATGAGACCATTGATGCTGGCCAGATTGATGACCTAATGGAGCGTAAAGCTGAGATCCGTGAACCTGCTGGTTGGGGCGACAAGCCAAACAAACCAGAAGATAACGATAAGCCTCAAGCGAAGCCTGAAGTAAAAGCAGAAGAGAAGCCAGTTGAGCCTACAAAACCTGTAGAGCAATCAACGTCTCAAGAAGCGACTTCAAGCGAAGCGCCAGAAAAGAAAGACTCTGAATAAAGAGTAGCCTTTGATAACAAACCCCGAGTTAAGCTCGGGGTTTTTGTATCTGTTGTGATTATTAACGCTATGATTATTAAAGCAAACAACAAATCTCTCGATCTTTCTCGTCCTCATGTTATGGCAATCCTCAATGTCACGCCTGACTCATTTTCTGATGGTGGTAAATTTAACTCACTTGAATTAGCGCTTGCTCAAGTTGAGAAAATGATCGCCGCTGGTGTGAGTATCATCGATATCGGTGGTGAATCAACACGACCAGGTGCCCCTGATGTTGAATTAGAAGAAGAACTGCAACGTGTGATTCCTGTTATCCAAGCGATACGTGATAAGCACGATGTTTGGATTTCTGTTGATACCAGTAAAGCTGAAGTGATGCGTCAAGCGGTTGCTGCTGGTGCAGACCTCATTAACGATGTTCGTGCGCTTCAAGAGCCAGGAGCATTAGAGGTAGCAGCAGAAGCTAAGTTGCCAATTTGCCTGATGCACATGAAAGGCCAGCCACGTACGATGCAAGCCAATCCTCAATACGATGATCTGATGGAGGATGTCTCTGCATTCCTTCAAGAACGAATTGCTGCTTGTGAGGCTGTGGGTATCGATAAGTCTCAACTTATCCTTGACCCAGGTTTTGGTTTTGGCAAAACCATAGAACACAATTATCATATGCTCGCTCATCTCGATAAGTTCCATGAATTTGGCTTGCCAATCCTTGCTGGTATGTCGCGTAAATCCATGATTTTCAAGCTGTTGGATAAGCCAGCGGCTGACTGCACCAATGCGAGTGTCGTCTGTGCGACTATCGCGGCGATGAAAGGCGCGCAAATTATTCGAGTTCATGACTTTGAAGAAACCATTGAAGCAATGAAAGTGGTTGAGATGACGAACAAAAATATCTAAAAGAATTAAGGAAAGTTTTATGTCTGATAAAAGACGTTATTTCGGTACTGATGGCGTACGCGGTAAAGTTGGACAATACCCAATTACTCCAGATTTTGTACTGAAGCTTGGCTGGGCAGCTGGTCGTGTACTAGCGAAACAAGGCACAAAAAAAGTTATCATCGGTAAAGATACGCGTATCTCTGGTTACATGCTTGAATCTGCTCTTGAAGCCGGTCTTGCCGCTGCGGGCCTGAAAGCAACCTTTACTGGTCCAATGCCAACCCCAGCGGTTGCTTACCTAACGCAAACCTTCCGAGCGGAAGCGGGCATCGTTATTTCAGCTTCTCACAACCCATACTATGATAACGGCATCAAGTTCTTCTCATCTGAGGGTACTAAGCTTCCGGATGATATCGAGCTTGCTATTGAAGCTGAGCTAGATAAAGACATTGAATGTGTGGAGTCTGCTGAGCTTGGTAAAGCAACCCGCCTGAACGACGCGGCTGGTCGTTACATCGAGTTTTGTAAGAGCACCTTCCCATCAGATCTTAGCCTAGCGAACGTGAAGATTGTGGTTGATTGTGCCCATGGTGCTACTTACCACATTGCTCCTAACGTATTTAAAGAGCTAGGTGCTGACGTTGTTGCAATGGGCGTTGAGCCAAACGGTACTAACATCAATGCTGAAGTTGGTGCGACAGACGTTCGTGCGCTACAAAAACGCGTTGTAGAAGAGCAAGCTCACCTAGGCCTTGCGTTCGATGGTGACGGCGACCGTATTATCATGGTTGACCATTTGGGCAACAAGATCGATGGCGACCAAATTGCTTACATCATCGCTCGTGATGCACTGCGTCGCGGCGAATTAAAAGGCGGTGTCGTTGGTACGCTAATGACTAACCTAGGTATGGAAAATGGCCTGAAGCAATTGGGTATTCCGTTCGTACGTGCTGCGGTTGGCGACCGTTACGTGATGGAGCAACTACTTGCTAAAGGTTGGAAGATCGGTGCTGAAAACTCAGGCCACGTTATCTTGCTAGATAAAGTGACTACTGGTGACGCTATCGTAGCAGCGTTGCAAGTGCTTGCTTCTGTTGTCGGTAGCGAAATGACATTGCACGACTTGTCTCAAGGTATGACGCTTTACCCACAAGTACTAGAGAACGTACGTTTTGCTGGTGACAGCAACCCACTAGAAGCGCAAGCAGTGCTAGACTCAGTTGCAGAAGTAGAAGCAGAGTTGGGTGACAAAGGCCGAGTATTACTACGTAAATCAGGCACTGAACCACTTATTCGTGTAATGGTGGAAGGTGAAGATGCGGAACTTGTTCAAAGCTCTGCGCTTAAGATTGCAGAAGCTGTAAAAGCAAGTTGTTAATCATTGCTTTAACCCATTTTGCGAGAGTAAAGGGCAACTTTTGCCCTTTTTTTGAGCGCTTAATGCGTTGGTGGTGACTTTTTACTAATTTTCCCTTGTCAGCGTTACTGGCTTTCGCTAGTATTGCTCCGCCTCCCGTTAGGAGGTCGCTAGCCTTGTTCATAAATAAACGCGATTGTTTTTGAACGGCGCTGGCTCAACAATTTGGAACATAGGTGGAAAAAAATGTTTTCAGTTCTACTTGTGATTTACCTGTTGGCGGCGCTTGGTGTGATTGGCCTTGTGTTGATTCAACAAGGTAAAGGCGCAGATATGGGAGCCTCGTTCGGTGCAGGTGCTTCAAACACAGTGTTTGGTGCAAGCGGCTCAGGTAATTTCTTAACCCGAACAACTGCTATTTTAGCAACCGTATTTTTTATCGTTAGCTTGCTACTTGGTCGTATGTCTACGCACAAGACTGAGTCACAATGGGTAGACCCAACACTAGGTCAACCAGTTGTAGAACAAGTTAAAGATGCAGCAAGTGAAGTTCCAGCACCAACAGGTGATGAAATTCCACAATAAGCTGTAAAGGTTTATGTAGCCGAGATGGTGAAATTGGTAGACACGCTAGCATGAGGTGCTAGTGCCTTAGGTGTGAGGGTTCGAGTCCCTCTCTCGGCACCATGAATTTACAAACTTGTAAATCACTTAGTTGAGCGTATAATGCTCAGCAAGTCGGACGCGGGGTGGAGCAGCTTGGTAGCTCGTCGGGCTCATAACCCGAAGGTCGTCGGTTCAAATCCGGCCCCCGCAACCAATCTCTTCTTTCATATGGAAAGAATGATTCGATTGGCAAGTTTGCACAGTGCTAACCACACTGTGAGTTAAGAAAAGCAGTTTTTGGCTATTCTTAACGTATCAGGGTCCAGCAGCATAAAACCCCGACTTTCGGGGTTTTTTGTTATCTGAGTTTTTGTAATTTAACTCGGATCACTGCTTGGTTTTTTGATTGGGCTCTGAGCCCTTTTTTTGTTTCTGGAGTGGTTCAAATGACTGGTTTAGAAAGACAACTTACTGAAATGCTTGAAGCTCCTGTAGAAGCAACAGGCTACGAGTTGGTTGGATTAGAATTTATTCGTGCGGGTGCGCACTCAACGTTGCGTATCTACATCGACCATGAAAATGGTATCAACGTAGATGCCTGTGCAGAAGTTAGCCATCAGGTAAGCGCAGTATTAGACGTTGAAGATCCAATTTCTGTTGCTTACAGCCTAGAAGTTTCTTCTCCAGGCTTAGAAAGACCACTTTTCAAAGCAGCACATTACGAGCAATTTATTGGTCACGAGGTCAGCATCGTATTGAAAATGGCTGTTGCAAACCGTCGTAAGTGGAAAGGTATTATCCACAGCGTTGATGGTGAGACAATTGCAGTTACTTGTGAAGGGCAACAAGAAGAGTTTGCTCTAAGTAACATTTCAAAAGCTAACCTGATCCCTAAATTTTAGTTCCCTAAAAAATTTGAAGCTTAGAGGCTAAATACAATGAGTAAAGAAATTTTAGCGGTAGCAGAAGCGGTATCGAACGAAAAAGCGGTACCTCGTGAGCGTATCTTTGAGGCTCTTGAGATTGCTCTAGCAACTTCTACAAAGAAAAAGTACGAAATCGAAATCGATGTACGCGTAGCTATCGACCGTAAAACGGGTGAGTTTGAAACATTCCGCCGTTGGTTGGTTGTAGAAGATGTTGAAAACCCAACAAAAGAAATCTCTCTAGAAGCTGCACAATACGAAGATGCAGACATTCAACTAGGTGATTTCGTAGAAGACGATATCCCATCGGTTACATTCGACCGTATTACGACGCAAACTGCTAAGCAAGTTATCGTACAAAAAGTACGTGAAGCTGAGCGTGCGCAAATCGTAGAACAGTTCATCGACAACGAAGGTGATTTGATCACTGGTGTTGTTAAGAAAGTAAACCGCGAGACGGTTGTACTTGATCTTGGTAACAACGCAGAAGCGGTAATCCTACGTGATGACCAACTTCCTCGTGAAAACTTCCGTCCAGGTGACCGTGTTCGTGGTCTTCTGTACAAAGTTGCTCCTGAAGCGCGTGGTTTCCAACTGTTCATCACTCGTTCTAAGCCAGAAATGCTGGCTGAACTGTTCCGTGTAGAAGTGCCAGAGATCGCTGAAGAAATCATCGAACTTAAAGGCGCTGCACGTGATCCAGGTTCTCGCGCTAAGATCGCTGTTAAAACAAACGACAAGCGTATCGACCCTGTAGGTGCGTGTGTTGGTATGCGTGGTGCACGTGTACAAGCAGTATCTGGTGAGCTTGGTGGTGAGCGTATCGATATCGTTCTTTGGGACGATAACCCAGCTCAATTCGTTATCAACGCAATGGCACCAGCTGATGTTGCTTCTATCATCGTTGATGAAGATGCACACTCAATGGACATCGCTGTTGAAGCTGACAACCTAGCGCAAGCTATCGGTCGTAACGGTCAAAACGTACGTCTAGCATCTCAACTAACTGGTTGGGAACTGAACGTAATGACTGTGGCAGATCTTCAGAAGAAACACGCTGAAGAGTCTCAAGCGTCTATCGAAAACTTCATGAAGTACCTAGACATTGAAGAAGACTTCGCTCAACTGCTTGTTGAAGAAGGTTTCTCAACGCTAGAAGAAATCGCATACGTTCCAGTTAATGAACTGCTAGACGTAGACGGCCTAAACGAAGAACTTGTAGAAGAACTTCGTAGCCGTGCGAAAGACGCACTAACGACAATTGCCCTTGCGCAAGAAGAGTCTTTTGAAGGTCTAGAGCCTGCTGAAGACCTACTAGGCCTTGAAGGTCTAGAGCGTGAGATGGCATTCAAGTTGGCAGCAAAAGGTGTAGCAACACTAGAAGATCTAGCCGACCAAGGTATCGACGATTTAGAAGGTATTGAAGGCCTGACAGAAGAACGCGCAGGTGAGCTTATCATGGCTGCACGTAACATCTGTTGGTTCGGCGAAGAAGCATAATATCAGCAAGGAGGAAGCGGCATGACACAATTAACAGTTAAAGCTCTGAGTGAAGAGATTGGTACTCCAGTCGACCGCTTAATGGAACAACTTGCTGACGCTGGCATGAACAAAGCGAGTTCTGACCATGTATCGGATGAAGAGAAGCAAAAGCTTCTCTCTCACCTGAAGAAAGAGCACGGCGATAAGTCGGGCGAATCTGAACCTACTAGACTGACGCTTCAACGTAAGACTCGTAGCACGCTAAGTGTTGCAGCAGGTGGCGGCAAAAGTAAGGATGTTCAAGTAGAAGTGCGTAAGAAGCGCACATATGTGAAGCGCAGCACTATCGAAGACGACGCAAAACGTGAGGCTGAGGAAGCAGCAAAACGTGAAGCTGAAGAGCTTGCGAAGCGTGAGGCTGAAGAACAAGCCAAACGTGAAGCTGCAGAGAAAGCACAGCGCGAAGCCGATGAGAAAGCGAAACGTGAAGCGGATGCAAAACGTGAAGCTGAAGAAAAGGCAAAACGCGCACAAGCTGATAAGGCTAAGAAAGAAATGAATGCAAAAAACGCGGATGCTAATACGCAAGCGAAGAAAGAAGCTGACGAGCTAAAGCGTCGTCAGGAAGAAGAAGCCCAACGTAAAGCTGAGCAAGAAGCGGCTAAGCTAGTTGAAGAAGCTCGTAAACTTGCAGAAGAGAACGAAGCTCGTTGGTCTGAAGAAGAGACTAAAAAGAAAGAGCTTGAAAACTCTGACTACCACGTAACTACTTCTCGTTACGCTCGTGAAGCTGAAGATGCAGCTGACCGTAAAGAAGAAGGTGGTGCTCGTCGTAAGAAGAAGAAACCAGCAAAAGAAGAGCAATCACGCGGTGGTCGTAACCAACGTGGTGGCAAAGGCCGTAACAAAGGCAAACTTGCTAAGCCAACTTCAATGCAACACGGTTTCGATAAGTCTGCGACTGTAGCAAAACAAGACGTAGTAATCGGTGAGACAATCGTTCTTTCTGAACTTGCTAACAAGATGTCGGTTAAAGCGACAGAAGTTATCAAAGTAATGATGAAGATGGGCGCTATGGCGACTATCAACCAAGTGATCGACCAAGAAACAGCACAACTTGTTGCTGAAGAAATGGGTCACAAGGTAGTTCTTCGTAAAGAGAACGAACTGGAAGAAGCAGTACTATCTGATCGTGATACAAACGCAGAAGCAGTACCACGCGCTCCAGTAGTAACAATCATGGGTCACGTTGACCACGGTAAAACGTCAACACTTGACTACATCCGTCGTACTCACGTTGCTTCAGGCGAAGCGGGTGGTATCACACAGCACATCGGTGCTTACCACGTTGAAACTGACAACGGCATGATCACGTTCCTTGATACTCCTGGACACGCGGCGTTTACTGCTATGCGTGCTCGTGGTGCTCAAGCGACAGATATCGTTGTTCTTGTAGTTGCAGCAGACGATGGCGTAATGCCACAAACAGTTGAAGCGATCCAGCACGCGAAAGCGGCAGGCGTTCCTCTGATTGTTGCTGTGAACAAGATCGATAAAGAAGACGCGAACCCAGACAACGTTAAGAATGAGCTAGCTCAATACGACGTAATCCCTGAGGAATGGGGCGGTGAGAACATGTTCGTTCACATCTCTGCTAAACAGGGTACAAACATCGACGGTCTTCTAGAAGCAATCCTTCTTCAATCTGAAGTTCTAGAGCTTACAGCTGTAGCAGAAGGCATGGCATCTGGTGTTGTTGTTGAATCTCGTCTAGATAAAGGTCGCGGTCCAGTTGCAACAGTACTTGTTCAATCAGGTACGCTAAACAAAGGCGATATCGTTCTTTGTGGTCAAGAATACGGCCGTGTTCGTGCAATGCGTGACGAACTAGGTAAAGAAATCACAGAAGCTGGTCCATCTATCCCTGTAGAGATCCTAGGTCTTTCAGGCGTACCATCTTCAGGTGATGAAGCAACAGTAGTACGTGACGAGCGTAAAGCGCGTGAAGTAGCGAACTACCGTGCTGGTAAGTTCCGTGAAGTGAAACTTGCTCGTCAGCAGAAATCTAAACTAGAGAACATGTTCTCTAACATGACTGCTGGTGAAGTTGCTGAACTAAACGTAGTACTGAAAGCTGACGTACAAGGCTCTGTAGAAGCAATCGCAGACTCTCTACTGAAACTGTCTACTGACGAAGTTAAAGTGAACATCGTTGGTTCTGGTGTTGGTGGTATTACTGAGACTGACGCAGTTCTTGCAGAAGCTTCAAACGCAATCATCCTTGGCTTTAACGTACGTGCGGATGCATCTGCTCGTCGTGCGATTGAAGCAGCAAGTGTTGACCTACGTTACTACTCAATCATTTACCAATTGATTGACGAAGTTAAACAAGCAATGGGCGGTATGCTTGCTCCAGAATTCAAGCAAGAAATCATTGGTCTTGCTGAAGTACGTGACGTATTTAAGTCACCGAAACTGGGCGCAATCGCTGGTTGTATGGTTACTGAAGGTCTAATTAAGCGTAACAACCCAATCCGCGTTCTACGCGACAACGTTGTTATCTACGAAGGTGAGCTAGAATCACTTCGTCGCTTTAAAGATGACGTTCAAGAAGTTAAGAATGGCTACGAGTGTGGTATCGGCGTTAAGAACTACAACGACGTTCGCGTTGGCGACCAGATCGAAGTATTCGAAATCGTTGAAATCAAACGTACTCTAGACTAATTGACTAAAATTACTAACCGTCTGAAAGACAAACAGTAATTGGTTGTTGAATACACCATGGGGGGCTGGCTTGACCATCCCCCCATTCTTTCTATTTAAGAGAATGAATATGTCAAAAGAATTTAGCCGCACGCAGCGCGTATCACAGCAGCTGCAAAAAGAACTTGCGATGATCCTTCAACGTGAAGTTCGTGACTCTCGCCTAGGCATGGTTACGATTTCAGACGTAGAAGTGTCACGCGATCTTGCTTACGCAAAAGTATTCGTTACTTTCTTATGTGTGGGTGAGCAAACACCAGAATCATGCCTAGCAGCACTACGTGAGCACGAAGTGCACATCCGTATGATGCTTGGTAAGCGTATTCGCCTACGTCTAACGCCTGAAATCCGTTTCTACTACGACAACACACTAGTAGAAGGTATGCGCATGTCGAACCTAGTTTCTGAGGTTGTGAACGAAGATAAACGTAAACAGCAAGATTCAGGTCGCGAAGAAGATCAGGCAGGGGAAGAGTAATGGCTCGTCGTCGTAAAGGTCGTCCAATTAATGGCGTTATCTTGTTGGACAAACCAACAGGTATTTCTTCCAATGATGCACTGCAAAAAGTAAAGCGTATCTACTTTGCTGAGAAAGCAGGTCATACGGGTGCATTGGACCCACTAGCGACGGGCATGTTGCCAATCTGCTTAGGTGAAGCAACCAAGTTCTCTCAGTTCTTGTTAGATTCAGACAAGCGCTACCGCGTAATCGCAAAGTTAGGTGAGCGTACTGATACGTCTGACTCTGATGGCGAAGTGGTAGAGACGCGTCCTATTGATGTGAACCTAGAGAAGTTAGAAGCGTGTATTGATACGTTCCGTGGTGAATCAGACCAAGTTCCTTCAATGTTCTCAGCATTGAAGTACCAAGGTAAGCCATTGTACGAGTACGCTCGTAAAGGCATCGAAGTGCCACGTGAATCTCGCAAGATCACGGTATACGAAATCGTACTTCACCGTTTTGAAGGTGATGAAGTTGAGATGGAAGTACACTGCTCAAAAGGCACTTACATCCGTACTATCGTTGATGACCTAGGTGAAATGCTTGGCTGTGGCGCACACGTGACTATGCTTCGTCGTACTGGTGTTGCTAAGTACCCATACGAAAAAATGGTGACGCTAGAACAACTTAATGAGTTGCTTGAGCAAGCACATCGCGATGAAGTAGCACCGAAAGAGTTGCTTGATCCACTGCTGTTGCCAATGGACACTGCCGTTGAAGATTTGCCTGAGGTAAACCTAAACGCTGAGCTAACTAACTTAGTACAACACGGTATGCCAGTGCAGGTATTGGGTGCGCCAGAGGGTACCCCAATTCGCATGACTTCTGGTGAAGATAAGCTGTTTATTGGCGTTGCTGAAGTGAACGACGATGGAAAAGTGGCACCAAAACGTTTGGTGGTTTTCCGCGACGAAGAGTAACTTCACTAAGCTCTAGAAAATACCGGCGATAATGCCGGTATTTTTATATTGCGCGGGTGAGGAAACTTCCCTATAATTCGCGCTTCGCGTAGCGGCTGAATCAGAGATTGGCTGCTACAACTTTAAACCTACTCTTATTAGGAGAGAATTATGTCTCTGAATGCAGAAACTAAAGCAGCAATCGTTGCAGAATACGCACAAGGCGAAGGCGACACTGGTTCACCAGAAGTTCAAGTAGCTCTACTTACAGCTTCTATCAACCACCTACAAGGTCACTTCAAAGCACACAAAGGCGATCACCACAGCCGTCGTGGTCTTCTACGTATGGTTTCTCGTCGTCGTAAGCTTCTAGATTACCTAAAAGGTAAAAATCTAGCTCGCTACCAAGACCTAATCAAGCGTCTAGGCCTACGTCGCTAATCAGCGACTGCATAGCAGTTTGTCTAAAAGGGGCTTTATGCCCCTTTTTTGTTGCCTGTTACTTATTTTGACTGCTATAGCTTAGCCAAATCAGACTTATGCCGTTATACTACACGCGGCTAAATCTCGTTTAGAGATTTTCACTAGGCTCATTGCATTACAGTCAACCACGTCGACCAAAAGGTCGCGACTATTAAAAGTGAACTGAACGCCACATTAGTTTGTTTTTACTAGTCGCGATTCGTAATGCCTTGGGTATCAATCAATACTCTCTAAGCAAATCAATCGATGCGCTTGGAAACAAGGAATAACAATGTTCGAAAAACCAGTTGTTAAAACGTTCCAGTACGGTAACCACACAGTTACTCTAGAAACTGGCGTTATCGCACGTCAAGCTACGGCTGCAGTAATGGTTACTATGGACGATACAGCAGTATTCGTTTCTGTAGTTGGTAAAAAAGAAGCGGTTGAAGGTCAAGACTTCTTCCCTCTAACAGTTAACTACCAAGAGCGTACTTACGCAGCAGGTAAAATCCCTGGTGGTTTCTTCAAGCGTGAAGGTCGTCCTTCTGAAGGCGAAACGCTAACGGCTCGTCTAATCGACCGTCCAATCCGTCCTCTATTCCCAGATGCATTCAAAAACGAAGTACAAGTTATTGCAACAGTAGTATCTGTGAACCCAGACGTTCAACCAGACATCCCAACAATGATTGGTACGTCTGCTGCGCTAGCTATCTCTGGTATTCCGTTCAACGGTCCTATCGGTGCTGCGCGTGTTGGTCACATCGACGGTCAACTAGTACTTAACCCAAGCAACACTGAGCTAGAAACATCTAAGCTAGACCTAGTTGTTGCGGGTACTGAATCTGCAGTACTAATGGTTGAATCAGAAGCTGACAACCTAACTGAAGAAGAAATGCTATCTGCTGTTGTGTTCGGTCACGATCAACAACAAGCTGTGATCAAAGCAATCAACGAATTCAAAGCTGAAGTTGCTACTCCTGCTTGGGATTGGGTTGCTCCAGCAGAGAACACTGCGCTGGTAACTAAGATTGCTGAACTTGCTGAAGCAAAACTGGTTGAAGCTTACCAAATCACTGAGAAGATGGCTCGTTACGACCGCATCCACGAGATCGCTGGTGAAGTTAACGAAGTGCTGCTTGCTGAAGATCCAGAAGCAAACACAAAAGAAATCCACACTATCTTCCACGATCTAGAGAAGACAGTGGTACGTCGCAGCATCATCGCTGGTAACCCACGTATCGACGGTCGTGAAAAAGACATGGTTCGTGCGCTTGACGTACGTACTGGTGTTCTTCCTCGTACTCACGGTTCTTCACTATTTACTCGTGGTGAAACTCAGGCGCTAGTAACTGCGACTCTAGGTACGCAGCGTGACGCTCAAATCATCGACGAACTAACGGGTGAGCGTAAAGATCACTTCCTACTACACTACAACTTCCCTCCATACTGTGTAGGCGAAACTGGTTTTGTAGGTTCTCCTAAGCGTCGTGAAATCGGTCACGGTAAACTGGCTAAACGCGGTATCGCAGCAGTAATGCCTTCTGTTGATGAGTTCCCATACACAGTACGTGTTGTATCGGAAATCACTGAATCTAACGGTTCTTCTTCAATGGCTTCTGTATGTGGTACTTCTCTTGCTCTTATGGACGCAGGTGTGCCAATCAAGTCTTCTGTTGCGGGTATCGCAATGGGTCTTGTTAAAGAAGGCGACGACTTCGTTGTTCTTTCTGACATCCTTGGTGACGAAGACCACCTAGGTGACATGGACTTTAAAGTAGCAGGTACTAACACTGGTATCACAGCACTTCAAATGGACATCAAGATCGAAGGTATCACTAAAGAGATCATGCAAATTGCGCTTAACCAAGCTCAAGGTGCACGTAAGCACATCCTATCTGTAATGGATGAAGCTATCTCTGGTGCTCGTGAAGACATCTCTGAATTCGCTCCTCGCATTCACACAATGAAGATCAGCGCAGAGAAGATCAAAGACGTTATCGGTAAAGGTGGTGCAGTTATCCGTGCTCTAACTGAAGAGACTGGTACAACTATCGAAATCGAAGACGACGGTACTATCAAGATTGCAGCAACTGAAGGTGCAGCAGCGAAAGAAGCTATCCGCCGTATCGAAGAGATCACTGCTGAAGTTGAAGTAGGCCGTATCTACACTGGTAAAGTTGCACGTCTAGCTGACTTTGGTGCATTCGTAACGGTTCTTCCTGGTAAAGATGGTCTAGTACACATCTCTCAAATCGCTGAAAAACGCGTTGAGAAAGTGTCTGACTACCTAACTGAAGGTCAAGAAGTTCAAGTTAAAGTTCTTGAAATTGACCGTCAAGGCCGTGTACGTCTAAGTATGAAAGAAGCAGTAGAGAAGCCAGCAGAAGAAGCAAACGACGCTTCTGAAGCAAAAGGCGAGTAATCTAAGTTTCGACTTTTGGTCTTTTATTAGCTTAAGAGCCTGAAAGCATGCTATAAAAGGGGAGCATTTTCGCTCCCCTTTTTTTGGCCTGTTTCACCAATTATCGCCTCAAGCGAAGTTAACTAGCCTATAGTGCATAAAGAGAAACAGACCCAGAGCGGTCCAAACAGGAGTACCAATTAGTGAAATGGTTTCAAACCGCAAGTTTATGTGTTGCTATCGCGCTGACCGGTTGTGCTAATACCTCTCAACAATCGGCACAACAGTGGATCTACCCTCCGATGGCGGTACCGCTACAACCAAGCGTGCAACAAGAAGTTCAGATTGCGCGCCTTTCCCAGCTTTTACAGCGTCCAGACCTGAGTGATGAAGTTCGCGCTAAGATGCATTACGAGCGTGGTAACTACTACGACAGTGTTGGCCTGCGTGATCTTGCTCGTTTGGACTTCAATCAGTCTTTGCAACTTAACCCTGCTCAACCAGACATCTTTAACCTACTAGGCGTGTATTTCACTCAAGTTGGCGAGTTTGATGCGGCTTACGAAGCGTTCGATTCGACATTAGAGCTAGCACCAGAGAATTCATACGCAGAGCGTAACCGAGCGATAGCGCTTTACTACGGTGGCCGTATCGATCTGGCTCTGGAAGACATGACCAAGCATTATCAAGAAATGCCGAGCGACCCATTCCGCGCGCTATGGTTATACATCATCGAAGCAGAGCAAAACCCTGAGCAAGCGAAAGCGAACTTAGAGAAGCGTTACCAACGCGACCGCAGTGAAGAGTGGGGCTGGGTTCTGGTTGCTATTATGTTACGTGACGTGTCTGATGATGCCGCACTAAAAGCTATCATGGATGGCACGCGTGAGAACTACCGCCTTGCTGAGCGTTTAACAGAAACTTACTTCTACCTTGGTAAGCGTTACCAACTCGAGGGTGATATTGCTGACGCGATTTCATTGTACAAGCTGGCGATCTCTTTCAACGTTTATGAATACGTAGAGCACCGTTACTCTTTCTTGGAGTTGGCGCAAATCTACGATCAGTTGCAGCAAGAACAACTTGCTAAGCTCAAAGCCGAGCAAGAGCAACAAGAAGAAAAATAACCATGAGCCGCTCAATCAGAGCGGCTTTTTTGTGCTTGAAGAATTTGGATGGCTTCACTAGAATAGTTAGCCTTGCTAACTAAATAGGCAAAGCATAATGGCATTAGAAAAAAGCCTGATTGATTTAGAACGCTTTTGTGCCAAAGCGTGGCGTGTTTATGCCAAAGAAGATCCACTTTCGCACCTGAGTTTTAATGAGTTTGATTACTTGCGAGTGATTCAACTGCACCCAGAAGGTGTACGCATTACCGACTTAGCGGAAGAGCTTCAAGTTACCAAACCTTCGGCTTCAAATATGGTGGTTCGTTTGGAGAAAAAGGGCTTGGTAAGGCGCATTGCTTGTAACGAAGATGCTCGCTCTAAACGCGTGCTATTAACGGAAGAAGTGATAGCTGAAATGTCTTTGGAACAAGTGGTGTATAAAGATATTTCAGAGCAGCTTATGCGTAAGTTGGATGCGAAAGAAGCACAGCAATTGAAAGCGCTATTAGATAAAGCGCTCGGAAACTAAACCTATTTTTTATTCTTTTATCAATTTAGTTAGCTTTGCTAACTATTGGTGGTAGTCATGCAAAACTCTATTTATAAACAGTTTTGGAAATACACAATTCCGACCGTCGCAGCCATGCTGGTTAACGGCTTGTATCAAGTGGTGGATGGTATCTTTATCGGTCGGTATGTCGGTGCTGACGGATTAGCGGGGATCAACGTTGCTTGGCCAATTATCGGCTCGATACTAGGTATCGGTATGATGGTGGGTGTAGGTACGGGCGCACTCGCCTCTATCAAACAAGGTGAAAAAGACAGTGAGGGCGCGAAACGCATTCTCTCAACTGGTCTATTGCTTTTAGTCGCTCTGATGCCAATAGTGGCGACAACCTTGTTCTTCTTCGCCGATGACTTTATTCGCTGGCAGGGCGCCGAAGGTCGTGTTTACGAGCTTGGTTTGCAGTACCTGCATATCCTGAGTGTCGCGTGTGTGTTCTCGCTGGGTTCGATTGCAGTGCCGTTTTTGCTGCGTAATGATGATAGCCCTAACTTAGCCACCATCTTGATGGTGATCGGCGCGGTAATCAATATCGTGCTCGACTATATCTTCATCGCTTGGCTTGGCTGGGAGCTTACCGGTGCTGCAATTGCGACCGCTCTGGCGCAGATGGTTGTGACGATTTTGGGTGTGGGGTACTTCTTTACTTCCAGAGCCAACATGCGCTTGTCTTTCAGCGATTTGAAGATGCAGTTTGATGTCATTCCTAAGATTGTCATGATAGGCACGTCTAGCTTCTTTATGTACGCTTATGGCTCAATGATGGTTGCGCTGCACAATGCATTATTTGCCCAGTATGGTAGTGCGTTGTTGATTGGTGCTTACGCTATTTTGGGCTACATCGTGACGGTCTACTACTTGATCGCAGAAGGCATTGCTAATGGTATGCAGCCCTTAGTAAGCTACAACCATGGTGCTCGTAATCAAGACAATATTCGTAAGCTGTTGAAGGTCGCAATGGGCACGTCAGTACTCGGTGGTGTCGCGTTTGTTATTCTAATGAACATCTTCCCTTACGAGTTTGTCTCGGTGTTCAACAACGCAGACCAACATCTGATTGATGCGACGGTGGTCGGTATCCGTCTACACATGTTTGCGCTGTTCTTAGATGGCTTCTTGGTGGTTGCGGCGGCGTACTACCAATCGGTAAACAAAGGCAGCAAAGCGATGTTTGTGACCATTGGTAATATGGTGATTCAATTGCCTTTCTTGTTCATCATGCCGAAGTTATTGGGAGTGACGGGTATTTGGATTGCGTTCCCATTGTCTAACATCGCCTTGAGTCTGGTCGTGATGACAATGTTGTGGCGTGATATTAAGAAGTTAATGAATGAGAGCTCTCCAGAGCCGAGTGTTCAAGTCTCTTAACCGAATATTAATACGAAAAAGCGAGGTCAGTACCTCGCTTTTTTATTGGTTTGAAACCCTGAGTAGGGCTTAGATGTTTTTCACCTCTAAGCCAGCAAGTTGATGCCAGTAACCGTTACATTGGCGGTCTTGGATCTTGCCTGGGTTGGTGCCTTTCTCATTGGAACGGAACTGGTCTAGCTCAGAGAAGGTGCTAAGGCCAAGTGGGCTTAGACGAACCACGTCAACCAGACCTTCCATACTTGGCAGATCGTTGATCAGGTTGTAGCAGTAACCAGACTGAGTTTGGATGCCGTTGAGGTTAAACACTTCCTGACCTTCTTGGCTGCTTACTTGGATACCTGTTGGGTACTTAATACAGCAAGTTTCGCAGTCGTCTTTAGCTTTGTTTTCTGCACGAGCGGTAAAGCAGCGCGCCGAGTAAGCCAGTGGTAGGTAGCCGTGGCTAAATACTTCCACCTCAAACTTATTGCGAATACCAAGTTCATCACATTGAACCAATGTATTGCTTAGCCATTCGCGAGACAGCTCTACAGGCATACACCAGCGGATCATGCCCTGTTTTAGGAACAAGTTAAGCGTGTGCGCGTTGTAAGTGTTAACCGCTGGGCCAACGACGAAAGGCACTTTGTGCTCAGAAGCCAGTTGAACCGCAGACACATCGTTGGCTTCAATCGCGAAGTCACCGTTGTCGATGTACTTCTTCATGATGTTCACTTCACTTGGCGCTTCTAATAACGCCATCGTGGAAAGCACGACTTGTTTGCCAGATGCAGACAGTTCTTTCGCGATATCAAACCAATGTGCAGGCTTCATTTCACGACGTTTTGAACATACGGTCTCACCAAGGTAGATGATGTCCGCAGAGCTTGATTTCGCTTGTTCATAAAACGCTTCAACGTCTTGCTTTGGCCAGAAGTACAACAACGGACCAAGTGCGTATTTCATTGAGTTATCCATCTTAACCTCTACTGCCATTTACGGTGGTAAGCACCAAGTGTGGTTTGCGTACCTTCAGACACGTTTGCCAACGCTGCATCCCAAGCCGCTTCAACTTGGTAAGCCTCTGGATTTGCTTGGTAACGATCAATCGCTGCACGCCACGTGCGCGTTACTTGTTCTACGTAAGCAGGGCTACGTTGGCGACCTTCAATTTTTACGGAAGCCACATTTGCCGCAAACAGCTCAGGCAACATAGAAAGGGTGTTCAAACTGGTTGGCTCTTCCAGTGCGTGGTAGCGTTTTTTCTCGCCTTCAATTTCAGCTTCGAAACGACCTTTACACAACGTTGGGTAGCCTGCGTTTTCACCGGCGCTGTAGCGATCGATCAGAATATCGTTAAGACGAGATTCCAGACCGTTTTCTGTTTCTTGCCAGCGAACGTATTTCGCTGGAGAGCACGCACCAACGGTGTTTGGTGATTCGCCAGTCATGTATGAAGACAGGTAACAACGACCTTCTGACATGATGCACAGGCTACCAAAAGCAAAGACTTCGAGCTCGACATCGCTAGTGATGTTGCGAGAAAGCTGTTTTACCTGATGGATAGACAGTACGCGAGGCAGTACAACACGTTTGACGTTGAAGTTTTGCTTGTAGAAATCTACCGCAGCAACGTTGGTCGCTGATGCCTGTACAGAAAGGTGTAGTTCGAGCTCTGGGTATTTGCGAGCAGCGTACTCAAGTACCGCAATGTCAGCCACGATCAGTGCATCGACACCCAGTGCCGCAGCGTTGTCGACAGCGTTTGTCCAACGTTCAAAACCATTTGGGTGGGCAAAAGTGTTAAGCGCAACGTGGATCTTTTTGTTGCGGTCATGAACGTATTGCACCGCTTTTTCTAGCTTCTTGCCGTTGAAGTTCAGACCAGCAAAGTGACGAGCGTTGGTGTCGTCTTTAAAGCCGATGTATACGGCGTCTGCACCGCAATCAATCGCGGTTTTTAGCGCAGGCAGGTTACCCGCGGGACACAAGAGTTCCATATGCTCACAATCATAGAGAATAAAAAGGTGCCCGCATTTTATGAAGAATTATGAATAGCGAAATTGACCTAAGTTAGGTTTAGCGCAATAAAGTTGAGATTTACCCCTTGAGAGTAAGGGGTAACACTCAGATTTTGTTGCAGTTGAGATCAGTTCTTATGACGGCGGTTTTGCGCAAACAACTCTTCCACTTCGTGTTTAGGTTGAGGACGGTAAAAATGGAAGCCCTGAATCGAGTTACATTGCAGGTTCGATAGCAGTGTCGCTTGTTGGTGGGTTTCCACACCTTCGGCGACCACGGTCAAATCCAATGATTTACCGAGGTTGATGATGTTCTCAATCACTGTCACCTGTTTCGGTAGCGTATCGATATCGTTGATAAACGCACGGTCGATTTTTAATTCATCGATAGGGAAGCGTGCTAAGTAGGAAAGGGAAGAGTAACCTGTACCGAAGTCATCGATAGACAATGCGAAACCAAGCTTCTTGATCGCATTAAGCATTTGCAAAGTGTGTTCGCTGTCGCTCATTACCGCACTTTCTGTTAGCTCGAAGGTAATGCAGCTTGGGTCAAGTTCGGTAGTACGCAGCAGCTTTTCCATGTAGTCGATCAGCTGTGGGTTGCCAAACTGTTCTGGAGAGAGGTTGATCGCCACGCGTCCCGGTAGAATGCCTTGCAGTTTCCAGCGTTTTACTGTGTTAAACACATCACGCATGACCACGCGACCAAGGTGTTCAATCAAGCCTGCACGCTCTGCTACGGGGATAAATGCGCCCGGGCTGATGTAGCCTTCGACTGGGTGTTTCCAACGCACAAGTGCTTCGGCACCGTTAATGCTGAAGTCACGTGCGTCAACTTTTGGTTGGTACCACACTTCCAAGCCGTTTTGCTGCAAGGCTTTTTGTAGCTCAATCTCCAGCCACAAACGCATGCGCGCCTCTTTGTTCATCTGATCATTAAATTTAATCAGACGATTACGACCGCGATCTTTTGCTTCGTACATCGCGGTATCAGCGTTTTGCAGTAGAATGCGCGCGTCTTGTCCATCTTCTGGATAGCGGACACTACCGATAGAACACGCAAGGCGTTTACTGAAATGATGCAGATCGAAAGGTTGGTTAATCAGAGAAATAATGCGCTCAGAGAGGATCTCCGCCATGCGAGTGTTTTCTGGCTCAGGCAGGATAATGCCAAATTCGTCGCCACCCAAGTGACCAATGATGGCTTGATTAGGTAAAGAACGTTTTAGGCGGGCGGAGACTTCTTGAATCACTTTGTCACCGATGTGATGGCCTAGTGAGTCGTTAATGTTCTTAAAGTTATCGATATCGAGGTAGAAAACCAGCAGCGGTGTCTGACTCTTGATGAGTTGTTCTAGTCGCTTGGTAAAGCCAAAGCGGTTATACAGCTTAGTCAGCGAATCGATGTGCGCGTCTTCGTTGGAGTTGGAAGAGAGCAGCTTTGGTGCGTCATCGGCGTCTTGAATCAAAATGATTTGAGACTCACTACCGAGAATCGCCGTGGTATCGGCATGCAACTGTACTTTCCGTTCGAACCCACAACGCGCGCTAGTCAGACACACGAAAGGTTTTTCAGAAAGCAATGTACTGATGCGATGGGTGAAAACTTTTTTGCTGTTTTCATCGATAAACAGCCGAGTCAGCTCTTCACCAAGTAGCTCATGTGGTGAATTCAACCCGAGTAAACGTGCGGAGGCTGGGTTGGCTGAGATGATGATGTCATCTTCCACCAATAACAAGCCGTCAGGTAGGAGTTGAGTTAACTTGGCGAATTTGCTTTCTGACTCTTCTAACGAGCGAACCAGAATTTGTTTTTCAGACGTATCGATGGCATGGAAAACCACGAAGCGGATTTCGTTTTCTTCATGAACCGGAGAAAGGCTGAAGTGAAGGCTGGTTTCAAGGTCGGTCTCGTCTAGCGTGATTTCCGCTTCAACATGATCGCCTTTGAACGCGCGTTGGTAGTAGGGCGTGAGCTTTTTGTAGAACTGCTCTCCCAGTACTTGGCTGTCGTTTAGACCAACGATGTCGTCGTGTCTTAAGCCTGCAATGTCACAATAGCGATCACTCACCATTCGATAATTGTGTTTATTATCAAGAATGGCAAAAAAGAATGGGCTATTTGAGGTAAGCGTTGCAAACCAATGTTGTAATTGCTGGGAAGGCATTAAGGTGTTACCGATCTCCAATGAGCCTGATTATTCGTCCGTGTAATAAAAACGCTATTTTGATAACTATAACTTTGAACATACCGTTATTAAAGCGTTTATCCACGACTTAGCGTCAATAATACACGTAAGGTCAAAAAAACGACGCTTGAGTGAGAAAAACTGCCTACTTCTAAAACAAACAGATTTATTGATACATAACAGGTACTGGTATTACGCTATTGCGTAATATAGGCGACCTTATGACAAAGTAACGGATAATTAGCGTGTTAAACAAGATTCGCAGTCAACTAGTAAAGAACGCAGCATCAATTTTGCGATCTCCAGTCCAGTTATTGCCACAAACTGTTCAGAAAAAAGCCTTGTTAGAAGGTTTGAAAATGGTATTTAAAGAAGCGCTTGAAGATGGCGATTTTGAATTCCTTGAAGATAAGTGGCTGAAAGTTGCGATTAAAGACTTGAACTTAGCATGGTATGTCAGCTACCAAGACGAAAAATTAGTGGTAGCAGAGAAACCGGTTCAGGAAGATGTGAGTTTTAGTGGTAACCTTAACGACCTAGTACTTATTGCTGGTCGTAAAGAAGACCCTGATACACTGTTCTTCCAACGTCGTCTTTCTATTGAAGGCGACACTGAGCTAGGCTTAGAAGTGAAAAACCTGATGGACAGTGTCGACTTAGAGCAGTTACCAAAAGCGATGCAAGTAGCACTGAACCAATTGGCTGACTTTGTTCAGAAAGGGGTTCAAGCGCCTGCACAAGAAACCGGAGTAGCGAATGCTTATTCGAACTGAAGCCCCTGCGGACATTCTCACCATTGACCGCTTATTAAAACATGCCTTCCCAACGGAAGCGGAAGCCAACTTAGTGATGCGTTTACGTGAAAACGGTAAGCTCACTTTGTCTTTGGTGGCATGCACCGATGAAGGTGAAGTGGTTGGTCATGCGCTGTTTAGCCCTGTTACGTTGAATGGTGAAGATTTGTCGTGGCAAGGTCTTGCGCCTTTGGCTGTACATGAAGATTACCGTCGTCAAGGCATTGCAGCCGAGTTGATCAAAGAAGGCTTTGATTCACTGCGTGATTTTGGTTACCCAGTGTGTGTTGTGTTGGGCGATCCTGACTACTACGGGCGTCAAGGTTTTAGAGCCAGCGAAGAGATGGGCTTCGATTGTGCGTGGGAAGTACCACAAGGTGCATTTCGCGTCGCAGAATTGGTGGAAGGTCAATGTGACGGACGTTCAGGTCGCATCGATTATTCTCCAGAGTTCTCTGAGCTATAATCGCTAAATTGAATGACAAAGCCCGCTGTAAAAAGCGGGCTTTGTTTTTGAGCGGGCTACTTTTCAGTCGTCAATAGGAAAGCGGTTTAATCCTGTTCTTTAACGCGCTTCTTACCCCAGATTTCGATTTTTGCTTTTTTGCTCATACCAGCGGCATTCAGTGTCATGTTGCCCCAGCTTTTGTATTCCATCTCTAGACGTTTGAACTTCGCTTCTTCAGAACCTGGTAATGTCCAAGCGCGTGTCGACATGCCTTTTGTCAGAGTACCAACCATAGTTTTGAGCTTTTTCTCACTGCCGTCGGTCATGGTCACTTTCATGTTTTTAATGCTCATGGTGCCTTGAGTGCACTTGATTTTGATCTTGCTGAACTGACGATTCTTAAACAGACCGTTTGGTTCTACTGTGTCGGTTTCAGTTTGGAAGTTCACGGTTTTTTCGGCGATCAGCTCCCAACCATCGTTGCTATCCTTAGCGAAAGTGGTAAAGCTGGTGGTTGCGATAAGTAACGTAATAGCGAGTGATTGGAAAAGCTTCATAACACCTCTGACTTTAAATGCGAAATTTTGATAGGATTGCCTCGTTCAAATAGGTGACAAAAGATGTCAATTAACGAGAAACAATATTTACACGAAATGGGGATCAGCACTTGGGAGCTGAGTCACCCAGAAAGACTGGAAGGCTATCAATCGCCATTATTGGATTTGCAAAGTTCTTGTAAACTCCTATTGGTATCGCCAATGTGTCCAGAAAACGAGACAGCTTTAATGTTTGAGCGTGTATTAAAAAGCATTAAGCTCACGCTCGACGACGCTCTGCACCTAGAGCCTGAGCGCTTATCCATGCTGGGTGAGCATCAACTAGAATGGGTGTGGTTCGCAGGCTGTGAGGCAGATGCCAGCATTAATGCTAAGCAACTGACGTCACCGCTATTACAAGATATTGATGGCAACAACGAACAACGCCGCGCATTGTGGCAACAAATCTGTTCGTACTCTTAACGGAGCTAACGCGTGACAATTGAAATTACGCCGATGCGTGCTGAGCACCTCGACCAAGTTTGGCAGATCGAGCAGCAAGCGCATTCTCACCCTTGGGCAGAATCTTTGGTACGTGACTTATCCAGTCGCGGCGCTTGCCATCATGTGATGCTGGAAGGTGCTAAAGTGGTTGGTTACTTCTACGGACAGAATATTGTCGGAGAAGTGACGCTATTAAATATTGCCATCGCGCCCTCTCAACAGGGGAAAGGGCTAGGGCAAAAATTGCTGGATGCATTTATCGAACACTGCGAGAAAGCGAAAGCAGAGAGCGCCTGGTTGGAAGTGCGTGAAAGTAACCACTCAGCTATCCATATTTATGGGCAAGCGGGTTTTAATGAAGTGGACCGTCGTTACAACTATTACCCAGCCAAAACGGGCAATGGTAAAGAGGACGCCATCATTATGAGTTACCTATTTGTGATTTAGTTTTAATTCACTACGAATTACCTCATCAACACTTACGCTATAAATGCTTATCTGACTTCGAGGCTTGTGAACATGTAATAATAATTTTTTTAATTTTTTACATCTCTTGTGTGGAGCTAGTTTTCGATTGCTGGCGCCAGGGCATGTGAGCCTTTGTGAAAGGGAGAAATGAACTGAGCACATTGAGTTCATGTCTTTCCTGTTTGCTAGCATAGCGATAATAAGCGAGAATACGCACAATATCGAATAGTAGATATGCTTGCCCATTTTGTGAGCATGAAAGTAATTTAGAAGATAAACTCATGTCAAATCCCCTTTTTTTAGGCGAAGTTTCTAAGCGCAGAACGTTCGCTATTATTTCTCACCCGGATGCGGGTAAAACCACCATTACTGAAAAAGTACTGTTATTCGGAAACGCGATCCAAAAAGCAGGTACGGTTAAAGGTCGTGGTAACGCACAGCACGCAAAATCAGACTGGATGGAAATGGAAAAGGAACGTGGTATCTCGGTTACTACTTCTGTAATGCAGTTCCCTTACAACGATTGTCTGGTAAACCTACTTGATACTCCTGGACACGAAGACTTCTCGGAAGATACTTACCGTACTCTAACGGCGGTTGACTCATGTCTAATGGTTATCGATGCGGCGAAAGGTGTCGAGGATCGTACTCGTAAGCTGATGGAAGTAACGCGTCTGCGTGACACGCCAATCGTAACCTTCATGAACAAACTTGACCGTGACGTTCGTGATCCAATGGAAGTATTGGATGAGGTAGAAAACGAACTTGGCATGATGTGTGCGCCAATTACGTGGCCAATCGGCTGTGGTAAAGAGTTTAAAGGCGTTTACCATATTCACCGTGACGAAACGATTCTGTACGAATCTGGCCACGGTCACGAGATCCAAGAAGTTCGCATCATCAAAGGTCTAGACAACCCTGAACTTGATGAGAAAGTAGGTGAAAGCCTAGCCGCAAGCGTTCGTGAAGAGCTTGAGCTTGTTATGGGCGCTTGCCCTGAGTTTGATCACGAAGCATTCCTTGTTGGTGAACTAACGCCAGTTTACTTCGGTACAGCACTAGGTAACTTTGGTGTTGACCACATGCTAGATGGCTTAACTGAGTGGGCGCCAGCGCCGAAAACTCGTCAAGCGGTAGAGCGTGATGTGGAAGCGACAGAAGACAAGTTCTCAGGCTTCGTATTTAAGATCCAAGCAAACATGGATCCAAAACACCGTGACCGTATCGCATTCATGCGTATCGTATCGGGTACTTACACACAAGGTATGAAGATGAACCACGTTCGTCTTGGCAAGCAAGTAAGTATCTCAGATGCGGTTACCTTTATGGCGGGTGACCGTTCTCGTGCAGAACACGCTTACGCGGGTGACATCATTGGTCTACACAACCACGGTACTATCCAAATTGGTGATACATTCACTCAAGGTGAAGCGCTGAAGTTCTCTGGTATTCCAAACTTTGCGCCAGAACTGTTCCGTCGTATTCGTCTAAAAGATCCATTGAAGCAGAAACAGCTACTGAAAGGTCTGGTTCAGCTTTCTGAAGAAGGTGCGGTACAGGTATTCCGTCCATTGCAAAACAACGACCTGATCGTAGGTGCGGTTGGTGTGCTTCAGTTTGACGTGGTTGTGGCTCGCTTGAAGTCAGAATACAACGTTGAAGCAATTTACGAAGGCGTAAACGTAGCAACCGCTCGTTGGGTTGAGTGTGGTGATGCGAAGAAACTGGACGAGTTCCAACGTAAGAACCAAACTAACCTAGCATTGGACGGTGGTGATAACCTAACGTACATCGCGCCAACTATGGTTAACCTAAACCTAGCGCAAGAGCGTTTCCCAGATATCGATTTCCGTGCGACTCGTGAGCACTAATCGAATCTAACTCGCTTTATATCGCGTACTAGATCATAAGCCGCCGTTAGCTATACACTTAGCTAACGGCGGTTTTTTATTTGGCGCAGCGCGAATTTTATTAGTTAAAAAGGGTGTGTGATGAACTGGTTTAAGAAAGGACTCAAACGCTATGACGATTGGTGCAAAGAGATGGGGCTGACGCCTGATCAAAAGCGCAGTTGTGTACCGTATAAACAAGACCCGGTTCATGAAGACGAGCCTGCTAAAAAAGCAGAGCAAGAGAAAGCAAACAATGAAACTGTTTGATACCCACTGCCATTTTGACTTCGATGTCTTCCAGGATGACTTTGCACATCAAGTTGAGCTTGCGCGTGACCAAGGAGTAGAGCGTATCTTGATTCCTTCTGTCGGGCCGAGTAACTGGGCTCGTATTCAAGCGCTGGCCAATCAATACTCTCACCTTTATTACGCGCTGGGCTTTCATCCCTATTTTCTGCAACCAGAGTTTGAGCAGTTTTCTCCCGAGCTGGAATCATTACTTTCCTCGTCCAAGCGACAATGCGTTGCGATAGGAGAGTGCGGTTTGGACTTCGCAATAGATGTGCCTGTCGAACTTCAAGAGCAGGCACTGGAGTTGCAATTCGAACTGGCAAGACGGTTCGATCTGCCTGTTATTTTACATAGCCGAAAAGCACACAATCGTCTTATCCAAATGGTCAAAGCTGCTAAATTGCCGAAAGGTGGCGTGTTGCACGCTTTTTCAGGCAGTTATCAGCAGGCGATGGAATGGGTTCGATTAGGTTTTCTTATCGGAGTCGGAGGGACGATTACTTATCCAAGAGCCAATAAAACTCGCGACGCGATTCAAAGATTATCACTTGAGAATATCGTTTTAGAAACGGACGCTCCGGATATGCCTATACTTGGCTATCAGGGCGAGCCTAATCACCCTTCAAAACTGATTCATATATTGAATGAGCTCTCTCTGTTGCATACAGAAAGCAAGCAATCGATTGCCTCTCAGCTATGGGAAAATAGCAATTCTGCCTTCTTTATATGTGAATAAAATCTAAAGATGGTGTTTAAAAGCGAAAACGTTTTCCTTCTTATTGTGAGATAACTCACAAACGGGAGTGAATCAGTGATGAATCTTATAAGAAAGTGTGAGGGTGGCATTACTTTAATTGATTCTGCATGAGTATAATTGCCCCCGCTTTATAGCTCCATTTTGTAACACGCCAATAAATAACTTATAAGGAAGTCATAAACTATGAGCCTGTTTATGAGCCTAGTCGGTATGGTAGTGCTTCTTGCTATTGCATTTGCATTCTCATCTAACCGCAAAGCTATCAACTTTAGAACTGTGGGTGGCGCATTTGCTATCCAATTCATCCTTGGTGCATTTGTTCTTTACGTACCTTGGGGCCGTGATCTACTAAACGGTTTCTCTACTGGTGTTTCTAACGTTATCAACTACGGTAACGATGGTTCATCTTTCCTATTCGGTGGTCTTGTTTCTGACAAGATGTTCGAAGTATTCGGCGGCGGCGGCTTCATCTTCGCATTCCGCGTTCTTCCTACACTGATCTTCTTCTCTGCACTGATTTCAGTTCTTTACTACATTGGCGTAATGCAGTGGGTTATCAAGATTCTTGGTGGTGCACTACAAAAAGCGCTTGGCACTTCTCGTGCGGAATCAATGTCTGCAGCAGCTAACATTTTCGTAGGTCAAACTGAAGCACCTCTAGTTGTTCGTCCATTCGTACCAAAAATGACTCAATCTGAGCTATTCGCGGTAATGTGTGGTGGTCTAGCATCTGTAGCTGGTGGTGTACTAGCAGGTTACGCTTCAATGGGTGTTCCTCTAGAGTACCTAGTAGCTGCATCATTCATGGCAGCACCGGGTGGTCTACTATTCGCTAAGATTCTTCACCCAGAGACTGACCAGCCTCACGAAGACATCGAAGAAGCAATGGACGGTGGCGACGACAAGCCAGCTAACGTAATCGACGCAGCAGCGGGCGGTGCGGCTTCTGGTCTACAACTAGCACTAAACGTTGGTGCAATGCTAATCGCGTTCGTAGGTCTTATTGCTCTTATCAACGGTATGCTAGGTGGCATCGGTGGTTGGTTCGGTATGCCTGAACTAACACTAGAACTTATCCTAGGTTACGCGTTCTCTCCACTAGCATTCCTAATCGGTGTTCCATGGGACGAAGCAGTTGTTGCTGGTTCATTCATCGGTCAGAAACTAGTAATCAACGAATTCGTTGCATACTTGAACTTCACACCTTACCTAGGTGAAGGCGCTCAAGTAGTTGCGGCAACTGGTGAAGTAATGTCTGAGAAGACAACAGCTATCATCTCATTCGCACTATGTGGCTTCGCGAACCTTTCTTCTATCGCGATCCTACTTGGTGGTCTAGGTAGCCTTGCACCAAACCGTCGTTCAGATATCGCTCGCATGGGTATTAAAGCAGTTCTTGCTGGTACGTTGTCTAACCTAATGGCAGCGACTATCGCAGGCTTCTGCCTTAGCCTTGCAGCACTTTAATTAGAATCGGTTCTTAATATATAGACGCCGTTTTAAATCATGCCCTGTAGCAAGAGATTGCTGCGGGGCATTTTTCGTTTTTCGGGCCTAAAAAATTAACCGCACGTAGGTCTACGTGAGTAGCTTACGCAGTTGGTGGGATAGGGGCTGGAAAATTTTGAGATACAAACCGTTTGCGCTCTATTTGGTGCTACAGTTTTGCGGTGAATATCTATAATGTAGTAATCACGATATCGTGGTAATGAATACCACCTAATCACAGAGTGAATATTACATACTCGATGGGCAAATGAATTGCCCTGCAATATCAAATCTCACAAGCGTTTTATTGTTTGATGTGATATTAAAGACACCGCAATCATAGATTGTTGTGCCATAGGCCAAACTGGTACTGTGCGGTGACAAGGATAGCAATTGGTATATGATTTTTCGCAGTATATGCCGAGTCTTCAGGGAACCAAGTCCGTTCATAAATAGACTGTTTAGCCAATTTCTCACACTGTCTCGACTTGTTGATTATAGTTAGAGAAGTGATGTGAGGCTGAGTAGTGAATTTTTTGAATATTGATCGGAGATAGAAATGAGCGATTTAAAAGCAGCAGCGCTACGTGCACTGAAACTTATGGACCTTACTACGCTAAATGATGATGACACTGATGCAAAAGTGATCTCACTATGTCATGACGCGAAATCAGCAGTAGGCAACACAGCTGCAATCTGTATTTACCCTCGCTTTATTCCTATTGCTAAGAAGACACTTCGTGAGCAAGGTACGCCTGAAGTTCGTATCGCAACGGTAACGAACTTCCCACACGGTAACGACGACATCGAAATCGCCGTTGCTGAAACAAAAGCGGCGGTTGCTTACGGTGCAGACGAAGTAGACGTAGTTTTCCCATACCGCGCTCTAATGGCGGGTGATGAGAAAGTTGGCTTCGAACTAGTTAAGCAATGTAAAGAAGCTTGTGGTGATATCCTTCTTAAAGTCATCATCGAAACAGGTGAGCTTAAAGAAGAAGCACTAATCAAGAAAGCATCTCAAATCTGTATCGAAGCAGGTGCTGACTTCATTAAAACTTCAACTGGTAAAGTGCCAGTAAACGCAACACCAGAATACGCTCGCATGATGCTTGAAGTTATTCGTGACATGGGTGTTGCAGAAACTGTTGGTTTCAAACCAGCAGGTGGTGTGCGCACTGCTGAAGATGCAGCGGCATACCTAGCAATGGCTGACGAAATCCTTGGCGACAACTGGGTTGATGCTCGTCACTACCGTTTCGGTGCGTCTAGCCTGCTAACAAACCTACTTAATACATTAGAAGTATCGGACGAAGTCGCTGATCCAGCAGCGTACTAATTCCAACAATACGTCTGAACGGTAGCACCAGCTTTGGTGCTACCAATCCTCTTCTATCCTACTTTTTCCATGGCTCATAATGAGCTTGGGGAGGCACTAATGTATTTACCACAAGAAATTATCCGTAAAAAACGTGACGGCGAAGTTCTAACAGCCGACGAAATCAACTTCTTCATTCAAGGCGTAGCAAACAACAGTGTGTCTGAAGGTCAGATCGCCGCATTTGCTATGACAATCTTCTTCAATGAAATGACGATGCCAGAGCGTATCGCACTAACGTGTGCAATGCGTGATTCAGGTATGGTTATCGATTGGAGCCACATGAACTTTGGTGGCCCAATAGTCGATAAGCACTCTACTGGTGGTGTGGGTGACGTGACTTCTCTAATGCTTGGCCCAATGGTGGCAGCATGTGGCGGTTTTGTACCTATGATCTCTGGTCGTGGTCTTGGCCACACTGGCGGAACGTTGGATAAGCTTGAGTCTATTCCTGGCTACAACATCACTCCGACAAACGACGTATTTGGTCAAGTAACCAAAGATGCAGGTGTAGCAATCATCGGTCAAACTGGTGACCTAGCGCCAGCGGATAAGCGCGTTTACGCGACTCGCGATATCACAGCAACAGTAGACAACATTTCTCTGATCACGGCGTCGATTTTATCGAAGAAGCTTGCTGCAGGTCTTGAATCTTTAGTGATGGACGTGAAAGTAGGTTCTGGCGCATTCATGCCAACTTACGAAGCGTCTGAAGAGCTAGCAAAATCTATCGTTGCAGTAGCAAACGGTGCTGGCACTAAGACTACGGCAATTCTTACGGACATGAACCAAGTATTGGCTTCTTCGGCGGGTAACGCAGTGGAAGTTCGCGAAGCGGTTCGTTTCTTAACGGGTGAATACCGTAACCCTCGCCTACTTGAAGTGACCATGGCTTCATGTGCTGAAATGTTGGTGCTTGGCAAATTGGCTGAGAACACAGAAGACGCACGTGCGAAACTGATGGAAGCGCTAGATAACGGCAAAGCGGCTGAGTGCTTCGGTAAGATGGTAGCTGGTCTAGGTGGTCCTGTGGATTTCGTAGAAAACTACGATAACTATCTAGAAAAAGCAGAAATCATCAAACCAGTATACGCAACAGAAACTGGTGTTGTATCTGCGATGGATACTCGTGCTATCGGCATGGCGGTTGTTTCAATGGGCGGCGGTCGTCGCGTTGCGACAGATGAAATCGACTACGCAGTTGGTTTCGATAACTTCATCCGTCTTGGTGAAGTAGCAGATAGCGACAAACCTCTTGCGGTTATCCACGCTCGCACTGAAGAGCAGTGGGAAGAAGCAGCAAAAGCACTTCGCAGTGCAATCACTGTAGGTGGTGAGTACACACCAACTCCAGAGGTTTACCGTCAAATCCGTGCAGAAGATCTTTAATCGAATAAGTAATTACACAAGGCCTACTCAACCATAATAAGAAGCCGAGTGGGCCTAAGGAACGAGCAATGAAAAGAGCATTTATTTTAGTACTAGACTCATTCGGCATCGGCGCAGCTGCAGATGCAGAGCAATTTGGTGATGTAGGTTCAGACACACTAGGTCATATCGCTGACCAGTGTGAACAAGGCTTAGCAAATAACGACAAGCGTGAAGGCGCGCTTCGTCTTCCAAACCTATCTAAACTAGGTCTAGCAATGGCGCACAAAGAGTCAACCGGTCGTTTCGCACCTGGCCTAGACGCAGACGCTGAAATCATCGGTGCATACGGTCATGCTGCAGAGCTTTCTTCAGGTAAAGACACTCCGTCTGGTCACTGGGAAATCGCAGGTGTGCCTGTTCTGTTTGATTGGGGTTACTTCACTGACAAAGCAAACAGCTTCCCGAAAGAACTGACTGACCGCATTCTAGAGCGTGCAGGTCTGGACGGTTTCCTAGGTAACTGCCACGCATCTGGTACTCAAGTTCTTGACGATCTTGGTGAAGAGCACATGAAGACTGGCAAACCAATCTTCTACACATCTGCTGACTCTGTATTCCAAATCGCATGTCACGAAGAGACTTTCGGTCTAGACCGTCTACTAGAGCTTTGCCAAATTGCACGTGAAGAGCTAGAAGATTACAACATCGGTCGTGTTATCGCGCGTCCATTCGTTGGTGCTGGTAAAGGTCAATTCGAGCGTACCGGTAACCGTCGTGACCTTTCTGTTGAGCCACCATCAGCAACTGTGCTTCAGAAGCTAGTTGAAGAGAAGCAAGGTGATGTGGTTTCTATCGGTAAGATTGCGGATATTTACGCAAACTGCGGCATTACTAAGAAAGTGAAAGCGACAGGTATCCCTGCATTGTTCGAAGCAACGCTAGAGCAAATCAAAGAAGCGGGTGACAACACCATCGTATTCACTAACTTTGTCGATTTCGACTCAGCTTATGGTCACCGCCGTGATGTAGCTGGTTACGCTGCTGCGCTTGAGTACTTCGATGGTCGCATCAATGAAGTGCTAGAGATTATGGAAGAAGACGATGTGCTGATCCTAACGGCAGACCACGGCTGTGATCCAACATGGCCAGGTACTGACCATACTCGTGAGCACATCCCAGTGATTGTTTACGGTAAGAAAGTACCAGCAGGTTCACTAGGCCGTCGCGATAGCTTTGCTGATATCGGTCAAACATTGGCGAGTTACTTCGGTACTTCTCCAATGGATTACGGTAAGAACTTCCTATAATTAGATAGGTTTTGAAAACTAGGAGCTTGAGGCTCCTAGTTTTATGTTGGCAGCATGGAAGTGCTGCTTGTCGGAAATGAGATTATTCTAGCCAAACCGCCAGTAGCAGTGCGGATCGCTAGAGACAGGTTAAGGAAAAGAAACATGGCAACTCCACATATCAACGCAGAAATGGGTGCTTTCGCAGACGTCGTTCTGATGCCGGGTGACCCGCTACGTGCAAAATACATCGCAGAGACTTTCCTTGAAGATGTAGTTCAAGTGTGTGACGTTCGTAATATGTTTGGTTACACAGGCACTTACAAAGGTCGCAAGATCTCGGTAATGGGCCACGGTATGGGCATCCCATCTTGTTCTATCTACGTGACTGAACTGATCAAAGATTTCGGTGTGAAGAAAGTGATCCGTGTAGGTAGCTGTGGTGCTGTGAACGAAGACATCAAAGTACGTGATGTTGTTATCGGCATGGGTGCTTGTACTGATTCTAAAGTGAACCGTATCCGCTTCAAAGGTCATGACTTTGCCGCTATCGCTGACTACAAAATGGTTCGCGCAGCAGAAGAAGCAGCAAAAGCTCGCGGCGTTGATGTGAAAGTAGGTAACCTATTCTCAGCGGAACTGTTCTACACGCCTGATCCAGAAATGTTCGACGTAATGGACAAGTACGGTATTGTTGGTGTTGAAATGGAAGCGGCTGGTATCTACGGTGTTGCTGCAGAGTACGGCGCAAAAGCGCTAACTATCTGTACTGTTTCTGACCACATCAAAACAGGTGAGCAAACGACATCTGACGAGCGTCAAACTACGTTCAACGACATGATGCTGATTGCTCTAGATTCAGTATTGCTAGGTGATGAAGAATAAGGGCGAACAGCCTTGTATTCTTTTGCTTATCAGCATAAAAAACAGCCCGCATCATGCGGGCTGTTTTATTTTCTAAATTCGCTTCTTGGATTATTTGGTTAGCAACAGGTTTTCTGCTTTCTTGCGGCGGATCGGCTGTCTGCGCAAGATCATGATGAACAACATGCCACACACAAAGCTCATCAGTACCATCATGTACATGTAGCGATCACTCTTGCGGTAATGGTGATCAGAGATGGCGGTGACTCGACCAGTTTCAAATGTCACTCGCACAAAGCCAATCACGGCACCATCCGATAACACAGGTTCTACGAGCTGTTGTCGGCCAATGGATGCGGTTGCAAGAGGGGTATCTAGCCCCAAAACTTCACGCACCGACAGGGCTTCTTCACTAGACGCTAAGCGCACGCCTTGTGCGTCGTAAATAGTCGCGTCGAATACCAAGCGGTCTTGAGCAAGCTGGTTGGTTAGCTTCAATAGACGCTCTTGGTCTTTATTGATGATCATCTCGCCGGCAGACAATGATGCCTGCGAAATCAAAACTTTGGTCAGGGTTTCAAGCTGCTGTGCTTGTATCTTCTCATTACCCTTACTGATCACGACACTGTTCTTGATGGTGATGAAAAGCATCACACACAACAGGATCAGAGCCAGAATTCGTAGGGCATTCCTTACTGAGAACAAGGATTCACTCATGCTCTTTACTCGTCCATTCAAATCAAAACAAAGACTTGCCTTTTTAGCTTGTTAAGGTAACGTTTTAGCAAAGTCACAAGGGATTATATACATGGACGCGTCAAAAAGCTTGCCTATCAGAAGGCATACGACTCTTTTAAAACGACTACCCGAAACTCGGTTTGCGACACAACTCGATAAAGCCAAGGCGAATTGGATTGTGTTTGGCGAACATCTTGAGCCTCGTAACTTCGAAGACATCGACTTCTTTACCGGTTTCTACAATCCTATTCTGGATACGTGGAAAGTCGGCCAATATGAAGTGGCATTAATGGCGGGCAATCTTACGCCTGAACATGAAACCATCCTAAAAAGCTTAAAATTGGATTACGCTTCTCTAAACGAGGTGCCGGATCTGTCTGCGCCGGGTTTGGTTGTGTTTGATATGGACTCAACGGCAATTCAAATCGAGTGTATTGATGAAATTGCTAAACTTGCTGGTGTTGGCGAAGAAGTCGCAGAGGTGACTGAGCGTGCCATGCAAGGTGAGTTGGATTTCGAGCAAAGCTTACGTCAACGAGTCGGTAAACTGAAAGGTGCCGATGAAGCGATTCTTGAACAAGTGCGCAGCCAGCTGCCATTCATGCCAGATTTCGAAGCGCTGATTGCAACTTTTAAAGCACTTGGGTGGAAGACCGCCATTGCTTCCGGTGGTTTTACTTACTTCTCAGACTTCATTAAAGACAAAGTGGTATTGGACTTTGCGCAGTCTAACCAACTGGAAATCGTAGATGGCAAGCTGACTGGTGAAGTACTGGGTGAGGTTGTATCAGCTCAGACAAAAGCGGATATCTTAGTTGAGCTTGCGGAAGAGTACGAAATCGAACAACACAATACTGTTGCCGTGGGTGATGGTGCGAACGATTTGGTGATGATGGCTGCGGCTGGCCTTGGTGTGGCTTATCACGCTAAACCTAAGGTTGAAGAACAAGCGCAAACCGCTGTTCGATTTGCAGGTCTTGGTGGCGTTCTGTGTATCCTTTCTGGCGCTTTGGTTAAGCAGCAGAAAATCAGCTGGAAAGCGAAACCTTAGCTGGAGCTTCTTCCAAATTAACCTAGAAAAACACCGCCATCTCGGCGGTGTTTTGTTATTCCGTTAGTTCTAAGCGAACAATCACTTCTTCAGTAATGTCTTCAAACTCGCTGTAACCAACTAGGGCGGTCAGCTCTTTTTCTAACTTACTCGCCTGATGAACACCAAATTGGGTTAAGTCGCTCAAGTCTTGGCGTAGCAATGATGTCATCGGATCGAAGATCGGTGCCGTTGAAATGCGTGTCGCGTAAAACTCACCCATCATGCGCGCTTTCTTAATGAATTGAATCCGCTCTTTCACGCTGGTGAAGTCTTGCTGCATTTTCGACTCAATCGCAGTGATCTTATGACCTACTTTATTCACGCTAATATAAATATCTTGGTGACGAGCCTGCGCGCCATCAATACGTTTGATCGGATCGGCAATCAAAGTATTTGAGCGGCCTTTAAACAGTGGTTCGAGCGAGTATTGTTGGTTGTGACCGAGACGTGCGTACAACTCGATGTGTTTTGCCAACGGTAAGTTCACTCCGATCACCGGTGTCTTGACCGAAGAAGCGGCGCTTTTGCTGATAAAGATCGGGGTACTTAATGTTCTTGAAAGCAACACGCTGTGCAGCCGTTCTAAGAGGGCATTACTTGGTAGCATCTCTTTTTGTGGGATCAGCTTGTCTTGGTTGTGCTCAATAATGCTATTAAAAAAAGCAATCACACGCATGGTTTTGCTTTGTTCATCGATAACCAATTGGACACTTCGACCGTCAGGGCTAATACGGATCACTCGGTATGGCACATCCGAGAGTGGCAGCTTTTTATCGTAAAGCTGCAATTCACGAAAGTTAATCTGTACTTCTTGCCCTGAACGCAGCGCTGTGGGTTCGTCCAATTTCAGCCCTAGGCCTCGCTTGGAAATGTCCATAGTGAAGCCAGTTGCTTTGGTGTTGCCAATGTCTAGCTCCAAAGGCGTTTTGAAGCGATAACGAGGCTCTTTACGGCGCGATTGCGCATCGAAGTAAATTCCTTTTGGACTACCAAGGATCTTTCTCGGATGGCGGAATTCATTCAGGGTATTTGCTGGTACTCTTGGTTTTTCAGTCAGCAAATAATCTTGGCCCGATTTTTCATCGGCAATTTCTTGCAAGATACCAACGTGTGTCAGCTTCTGTGAGCTTTCTGCTAACTCAGAGGAAAACGCAGCAAGGTCTTCTTTTTCTTGTTGAGATAGCTCAAAAATCGAAATGCGGAAAGCGCGCCAACTTTTTCGCTTGGCGCCTAAATGCCAGAAGAGTTGACGCTGTTCTCTTGTCGCCTCTGGACGTAGCATCGAATAGAAGTAGGTTTTGCCTTCATGCTCATGGGTAAAAGAGTACAGCACATTGGTTGCCCCTTTAACGCCGGGAGCAATTAACGAAGCCATTCTCTTCGGGTTGAATAGCGAGCCGAAGACTTGTTGGTTGCGCTCATCATGCCAGTATTGCCACATCTTTTGATTATTGGGTGTGAGCATGGCGAGTTTGAGCTCGCTGCCTTCAAAAAACAGCGGCAGATTACTGGTGTGCTTAAGCGCAATGTGCTCATAGCCGCGCGTGCGAGCACGAATGATTTTGTCCTGATTGTCATGTCGAGCGCGTTTCGCTGCACTGTTGAGTGCCTCATCAATCACGCGAGCAATGACATTGGTTTCCGTTAACCGAATGGTTCTTAGGTAACGAACGGAATCATTCTCGTAGCAGTCGTCTACCGCCAGCACACGATACGTGATCGGTTTTTCGACGCCCGCCACTTGAGACTTACTGGCAAACTCGGTAAAGGTAACTTGAATGACTTCACCCAAGCTGTACTTGAAGGCGCTAGGTACTTTGAATTTCGCTCCCGAACAAGAAAGGTCAATACTCAGACCGTGGATCACTTGTTCTTTTGAACGAACGATTTCCACTTGAGACTGTACTTTTAAGCGTTTCTCTTGACGTTTTAAGTCATACCCGAGGTGCACAGGCTCTGCGAGAAAAGGGCTTTTCGGATCGGTAAGCGATCGCTCTTCATTCTTACCATTGTTTTTGCTCATTACACGGAAGTTATTACGTGTATTGACCAAGGCTTCCCACATGCCCTCGGTGTAACCACCATACTTTTTCAGGTTCTTGTGGTAAGCGTTAAAGGCGACATCATCCAACCAATGTGGGATGCCATCTAATAAGTATTCACGACATTCGCCTTTCACTCGACCTCGTAAATCAATGCTCTTTTTGCAAGGAGCCATGACACGGTTGAGTTCCATCTTCACTAGAATTTTGGCCGACGGTGGTTCTCCTTCGGTCAATTGACCCAGGACGAAATCAAAGTCATCAGCGCCGTAAACAGGGATGAGGCGTTCTGCGAGCGAGAGAATTTCAGATTGCTGCATTATTTCTGTTAAAGTATGTCGTTATTCGAATTATATCGGCTAAGCAAAGCAAAGCTTGAGTATATCAAGAGTTCATCTTCGATACGGTCATGACATGGCGGTGCTTGGTCACATTTGTTGAAAAAACCGAGTGTTTAAGAATTGAGGCATCATGGCGAAAGCAAAACGAGCGTATGTTTGTAATGATTGTGGCGCGGATTTCCCACGTTGGCAGGGGCAGTGTAATGCGTGTGGTGCATGGAACACGATTACTGAAGTTCGTATTGCTGCATCGCCAACGGTAGCACGCAACGAACGCTTATCTGGTTACGCAGGCTCAGCAACGGAATCAAAAGTTCAAACCCTGTCAGAGATTGATCTGCAAGAAGTGCCCCGTTTTACGAGTGGCTTTAAAGAGCTAGACCGAGTGCTTGGTGGTGGTGTAGTTCCGGGCGCTGCGATTCTTATCGGTGGTAACCCTGGCGCAGGTAAGTCGACTTTGCTTTTGCAAACCATGTGTCTGTTGTCTTCGCAAATGCCTACTCTCTATGTGACGGGTGAGGAATCGCTCCAGCAAGTGGCAATGCGTGCCTCACGACTTGGGTTGCCAAAAGAGCACCTGAAGATGTTGTCGGAAACAAACGTCGACAAGATTTGCCAAATTGCAGAGAAAGAACAGCCGCGCATTATGGTGATTGACTCGATTCAGGTAATGCACGTGTCTGACGTTCAGTCCTCGCCAGGTAGTGTCGCGCAGGTACGTGAATCGGCAACCGCGCTGACGCGTTATGCAAAGCAAAATAATGTGGCTGTCTTTATTGTTGGTCACGTAACAAAAGATGGTACCCTTGCCGGCCCTAAAGTACTTGAACACATTATTGACTGTTCAGTTCTACTCGATGGTGGCACTGATAGTCGCTTCCGAACCTTACGTAGCCACAAAAACCGTTTTGGTGCGGTGAATGAACTTGGCGTCTTTGCCATGACGGGGCAGGGACTGAAAGAGGTCAATAACCCTTCGGCGATTTTCCTTTCCCGCGGTGAAGAAGAGACGTCGGGTTCGTCCGTTATGGTGGTGTGGGAAGGTACGCGCCCTCTATTAGTAGAGATTCAAGCACTGGTGGACTACTCACAATTGGCAAACCCACGTCGCGTCGCGGTGGGCCTAGAACAAAACCGTCTGTCTTTATTATTGGCGGTGCTGCATAAGCACGGTGGCCTACAAATGGCCGATCAAGATGTGTTTGTGAATGTCGTTGGTGGTGTAAAAGTCACAGAGACCAGTGCTGACCTTGCGCTAGTTATGGCGCTTTTGTCGAGTTTTCGCGATCGTCCACTACCAAAAGATGTGGTGGTGTTTGGTGAGGTTGGCTTGGCGGGAGAGATTCGCCCAGTGCCGAGTGGCCAAGAGCGTTTGAATGAAGCATTCAAGCACGGCTTTAAGAAAGCGATCGTACCAGCAGCGAATATGCCAAAGGGCGGTATTCCTGGTATGCAAATCCATGGCGTTAAAAAACTGTCGGAGGCTATCGAAGCATTTGATGAGTTGTAAACGCCATCTTGTGCCCCAATTTAAGGGGTAACAATAATGTTGAATCTATTCTCATTATTATCGAATTAGCAGACAAATTGCGAAGTTTGACTATTATTTGAGGGTGGAAAATCGACGTTAAAATTTTTTTTGTTCCAATAGCACGCAAAGGTATCCGTCTTGACAGATTGTGATATACTCTGCGCGCACTTTATACCTTATTAACAGAGTAAGACAATGACTGATTTATCAAAATACAGAAACATTGGTATTTTCGCGCACGTTGATGCGGGTAAAACTACCACAACTGAGCGTATCCTGAAGCTTACTGGTAAAATCCATAAGACTGGTGAAGTACACGACGGCGAGTCTACAACTGACTTCATGGAGCAAGAAGCTGAGCGTGGTATTACAATCCAGTCTGCAGCAGTAACTTGTGAGTGGAACGGTCACCGCCTGAACGTAATCGACACTCCTGGACACGTAGACTTTACAGTTGAAGTATACCGTTCACTTAAAGTTCTTGACGGTGGTATCGGTGTATTCTGTGGTTCTGGTGGTGTTGAGCCTCAGTCAGAAACAAACTGGCGTTACGCGAACGACTCAGAAGTTGCTCGTCTGATCTTCGTAAACAAACTAGACCGTATGGGTGCAGACTTCTTCCGCGTTGTTGACCAAGTTAAGAACGTACTAGGTGCAAACCCACTAGTTATGACTCTACCAATCGGTCGTGAAGACGACTTCGTTGGTGTTGTAGACGTACTAAACCGTAAAGCTTACGTTTGGGACGAAACTGGTCTGCCAGAAAACTACGAAATCCAAGACATCCCAGCTGACATGGTTGACGATGTAGAACAGTACCGTGAAGAGCTAGTTGAAACTGCTGTAGAGCAAGACGACGATCTAATGGAAGCTTACATGGAAGGCGAAGAGCCAACTATCGAGCAACTAAAAGCTTGTATCCGTAAAGGTACTCGTGACCTAGCGTTCTTCCCAACGTTCTGTGGTTCTGCATTCAAAAACAAAGGTATGCAACTTATCCTTGACGCTGTTGTAGATTACCTACCAGCTCCAACTGAAGTTGATCCTCAGCCTCTAACAGATCCAGAAACTGGTGAGCCAACAGGTGAAGTTGCTACAGTTGACGCTGACGCGCCACTAAAAGCACTTGCGTTCAAGATCATGGACGACCGTTTCGGTGCTCTAACATTTATCCGTATCTACTCTGGTCGCATGAAGAAGGGCGATACTGTTCTTAACTCTGCAACTGGTAAGACTGAGCGTATCGGTCGTATGTGTGAGATGCAAGCTGACGAACGTAACGAACTTACTGAAGCTCAAGCTGGTGACATCATCGCTGTAGTAGGTATGAAGAACGTTCAAACTGGTCACACTCTATGTGATCCTAAGCACGAATGTACTCTAGAAGCTATGATCTTCCCAGAACCAGTAATCTCTATTGCTGTTTCTCCAAAAGACAAAGGTTCTACTGAGAAAATGGGTATCGCGATCGGTAAAATGGTTGCAGAAGATCCATCATTCCAAGTTGAGACTGATGAAGATTCAGGTGAAACTATCCTGAAAGGTATGGGTGAACTTCACCTAGACATCAAGGTAGACATCCTTAAGCGTACTTACGGCGTTGAGCTAGAAGTAGGTGCTCCACAGGTAGCTTACCGTGAAACTATCACTCAAGCAGTTGAAGATAGCTACACGCACAAGAAGCAGTCTGGTGGTTCTGGTCAGTTCGGTAAGATCGACTACCGTATCAAACCAGGTGAGCCAAACTCTGGCTTCACGTTCAAATCAACAGTTGTTGGTGGTAACGTACCTAAAGAATTCTGGCCTGCAGTTGAGAAAGGCTTTGCGTCAATGATGGATACTGGTGTTCTAGCTGGCTTCCCAACTCTAGACGTTGAAGTTGAACTATTCGACGGTGGTTTCCACGCAGTTGACTCATCAGCAATCGCTTACGAAATCGCAGCTAAAGGCGCATTCCGTCAGTCTATGCCTAAAGCAGGCGCGCAACTTCTTGAGCCAATCATGAACGTTGACGTGTTCACTCCAGAAGACAACGTTGGTGACGTAATCGGTGACCTTAACCGTCGTCGTGGTATGATCAAAGACCAACAAGCTGGTACTACAGGCGTTCGTATTAAAGCAGACGTTCCTCTATCAGAAATGTTTGGTTACATCGGTCACCTACGTACTATCACTTCTGGTCGTGGTCAGTTCTCTATGGAATTCGCTCGTTACGCAGCATGTCCATCGAACGTTGCTGAGCAAGTAATCGCAGAAGTTAAAGAGCGCGAAGCTAAGAAGTAATTCTTAAGCTAACGCTTTAAAATATCAAAGCCCCGCCTAGTGCGGGGCTTTTTAATATCTCTCGATAGGCAAACGGTCCTATATTGCTCGTTTACCTTACGCTTCTTTTAATTGAATCGTCTCAAAGTCACGAATGGTATTGCGTTCAAATTCGGCAATCTCTTCTTTTATCCACTGACTAAATAACTGCGTTTTTTGACGCTTTAAATACCCTGTTGGCGCACAGAGGTAATAGGCATATTTGGGTTGAATTCCTACATTGCCAATACGAACCAGCTTACCCTCTTGAATATAACGATATGCCAAGCTGTGCTTAACCAAAGCCACGCCTTGTAGAGAAAGGGCGCCTTCCAGTACTAAATGCGAACCACTGTATTTCAGAGTTGGCTTTGCTGCTTTATGGCCTAGCGTTTCCAGCCACAAATTCCAATCCAGATCAGGCCATAAATCTTCAATTAACTCCGCTTTCTCCAAGTCTTCGATTTGGTAGATATTGTGCTCTTTCTGATAAACCGGATGACAAGCAGGATAGAAAACTTCATCCATCAACCACTGTGATTCAAGATTTGGATAATCGCCTTGCCCATAGCGAACGCAAAGGTCTATCTGGCTGTCTTGAAATGAGACCAGATCATTGGTGGGCTCCATCAGTAGTGATAGCTCAGGGTGTCTCTGCCTAAAAGCAGTAATTCGAGGAATCAACCAATGATGTGCAAAAGAGGGCAAGGTTGAAATGGAAAGATGATTTGGATTGGGGTCTTGGTTTATCAACCGCACACCTTGTTGGAGGTGGCTAAATCCTCGCTCAGCTTGAGCAAAAAGCAAATTACCATCTGGAGTGAGGTGAATTTTCCTATGTTGGCGCACGAACAAGTCAGTACCAAGAAACTCTTCTAGCAGGCGTATTTGCTGGCTAATCGCGGCAGGGGTGACGAATAAGTGCTTTGCTGCCGCTTTAAAGCTTCCTTCTTTTGCCGCGATGTAGAAGTAGTACAGACCTTGTAGCGGAGGCATACGCTCTTTCACGTTAGTTTTCCTAAACTCAATGTCAGATTCTATCGTTTGAGATTAACAGGGTAGTCACTGATTATTAAGTGGTCAATGTGAATCAAAAGGAGAAGATATGAGCAATACTACGCAAACTTGTGGGCGATTAGCCTCGAAGCCACAGCAACGTTTGGTTCAGTATATCTTTTCTAAACTCTCTATTTGGAGAAAGAACTACCGAACACGGCGCCATCTCGCAGAGCTGCCAGAACATCTTTTGGATGACATTGGTTATAGTGAAAGTGAAGTGCGAAAGGAAATTCAAAAACCGTTTTGGCGTGATTGAGCTTCAGCCAAAGAAAAAGCCAGCGAGTAATCTAACGCTGGCTTTTCCTTTAATGGTGTCACTTTTAGGGCATCGCTTTTACTTCGACAGTTATCGTGTCTTGGTATTTACCAGCTCGGGCAAAATCGATATTTCCTAGCGTCACTTCGAGTGGTACTCCCCATCGCTTAGTACTTTCATTGTTAGAGAAGGTATAAACCGCTTTCTGGTTAACCAAAGCGTTATTGAATCGCAATGTATACGGTATAGTAATATTGGGCTCTGATTTCTGTTTCAACTCACCATACTTTTGTTTCACAACCAGCCTAACGTTAGAATTTGAGAGAAGATCGAAGTCAGAGCGGTAAGTTCGGTTCGATTCCAGATCGCCAAGCTGAAAGCGATAACCTGAGTTACCAGAGCGTTGCATGTTTGGGGCATTAGGGGCAGAGTTAAAAGCAACGAAAGCAGGAACGTTGAGCTTCACTTTTGCGTTTTTTGACTTTTGCTTTTTGCCCAAGGAAATTGTGGCTTCGAGCAGTCCGTTGTAATTACCAGATGCGGCAACTTTCGCTTCTGGAACCTTTATCCAGAACTTTGTTCTTTGGCTATTATCCAAAGGTAGCTGAAAACCTTTATTTGGGAAGTGACTCAACTGCCGAAAGTTTTTGTCCAGAATAGTCACAGATAAACTGGCTCCAATTGAACTTAAGTAACTGGACTGTTTATTGTTGACCGAGACCATCGCCATCGGAAATCGACAGGTCTGAATATCGCGAGATAGTTCCAAATAAACTGGAATATAAGCCCCTAAATCACGTTTAAATTCAACGTTACTTCGGTCAACGTTTAGTGTCCATTTGCCACTGCATTCTGCCCATACGGGTTGAGATAATATGGCGAGACTGAACACTGATATTTGGAATAAGTGTTTCATTGTTTATCCCTCTTTAATAAGTAAAGTGGGTAGATAAATCAGATTTTCATTGGTTTCTGGTACGTTTAGTTTTGTTGGGCTGAAGCCTTCAACCGTGATGGTGTAGGTGCCCGGAGCAATACCTTCTACAACAAATCGACCTGATCGATTGGTGAAAAAGTCATAGGTTTTCTGTTGTCCAACTAACTGCCCTTGGTAGAGCTTTAGTGGTTTTTTAGAACTGATTTCAAGTGTGCCAATTATGGTCTTTGACGCGATTGAGCCGATGTTTATTAGATGGCCAGTTTGTGACCCTGGTGTGATGTTGTATTCGTGGTCACCAAAGTCATAGCCGACAGGAGCATCTGGGACATTGATGTAGACACTAGACAACTGATGCCCACCAGATAGTTGAACGGCATTATCTATCGCCGAAGTTGAAATCGCTTCAGCTGGGTCGTCCGCAACGGCGTTGATTTCAACATCAGCATCCAAAGAGTCATGAACGGCGACGATGGCAACAGGTCCATTGATAGGACGTGACCAAGCTAAGTTGCCATCAGCCAGCGTCAGCGCCGTACTTGCTCGCAATGAAGCGGTTTGGTAACTGTCGGAATTGTCAAAGTCGAGGTGAGAGACTTTAGCATCAGTGATGAAGCGGTTTGCCACATAATTGCCCTCTACAGAATAAGTTTGAGAGTCGGCATCACCTTCTGCTGTAAGCGCATAGCCATAGCTGCCTGTGTAATCATCGGAAGGGCGTTGAAATTGAGCTCTGTAAGTATCGGGCTCGTTGGAGTAAGAGACGTTTGCATTGTATTCCCCAGACACAGAGTTCCAGTCCCAGTCTGCAGAGAAAGTGAAGCGCGTCTCGTCAATGTTATCGTTTGGATTCTCCTCTTTCTCTACACCAGCAGAGAGTGACAGGCTGTAAAATTGCCAAGCGACTTCAGATGACGCAAGCCATTCAACCTCTTCCTCTTCGAAGTCACGATAGTCTCCACTTAATATTAGACTAAGGTCATCTGTAATGGTGAGCACGTAGTTAGAGAATACGCGTAAGCCTGTTCTTGGTTCGGCTATTTGCCAAGGTAATGCGAAGTACTTATCTTGGTATTCGACGCCGAGACGAAAGTTTGGAGAGCCATAGCTATCCGTTCCCCACACTTGATGGGAATAGTCTAGGCTGTAGATACTGCCAGTGTCATCATTAGGTTTATTGTTTTGCGCAGATGCTCGAACACCTACATTCCCCCAATCAGAACCGATAGTGGCAATAACGCCAAGTTGTTGGCCCTTAGGGTGGTAAAGTCCGTTTACACCCAGCGTTAATGTGTCGCTGATACCGTAGTCGTAGTATCCCGACGTGACCCACTGTTCATCGTCGTATTTAAAGTTGTTATCCTCGATCGTCGAGATTAACCCAGAGTAAAAACCGAAGTCAGAAATGCCTTCACGCAGTAAACGAGAGTTAAAAAATTGACTGTAAACGATGGTGTCGGTGCGGCCTGATTGATAGCTAATGTCTAACCGTACATCATTGGTACCTGACACGAGAGGCAGATCATCCAGTGTATATCGGCCCGGTGGCAATCTAATCTCGGTGAGGAAGATATCGTTAATGTAGATTTCGACATCGGCACTTTCATTTAATACTAGAGGTTGCGTCCCGCCGTTCTGAATGTTTCTGGTGGGCTGTAAATCTTGGTACAAACGTTCAAAAGCGACTCCGCCCAGAGGCGTGCTCGGCAGATGGCCAGCACTAGTTTGGGTCACATCCCCAAAGGTTAAGCGCCAAGGTGTGCTGGGTTCATCGAAAAAAAGACGAGCTTCACCACGATATACATCGGAATCGACATTATTACCGCCAGTGACGAAGCCGGAGACATCAAGGTTTGCCCCTCGAACGCCACCAATATTGGCTCGAACTAGCCATTCCCCTAGCCAAGTTTGCGTGTCTTCGGCGTTAGAATCGCTAAATAAGGTGTAATCAGTACTGGCGTTCAGTGTATTTTGTATCGTCCAGAATGCGCTTTCCGAGTACTGTGCAGGCTCGTATTTGCTTCCGAAGGAGAGTAAAAAGTCCGCGGCTGCAGACTCATCTATGACTAGATTAATGCTTTGGTCGGATGTGTCGAAATTTGCGTTGATTCCCATACGAGCCAATTGTTCAACCGTGATATATTCTTCAGAGAATCCTCTCAATGCCACGAGAGTTTCATCATTTATCAGTTTCTCTACTGACTGAGCGAGCTGTTCAACGTTGATTGAATCTACGGTCATACCGTCTGAGTACGCGCTCACTTGGCCGATAGTATTTTCACCCCAAATGACAGGGAATGGGAACGACCAGCTATGAGCTAATGCAGCTTTTACAGTGAAAACTAGAATAAAGTGTAAAATGAGATTTTTCATAAAAACCTCACTAGTCTACTGTTTTAACAGAAACTGTTTGGGGCTGCCCCAACTCACTTGGTAGAGTGTACTTTACCGTTGACCCCGGCATTAAATAAGCACTGGTTTTGTTACTTAACGCTTCCCAATCGACTGTTTTGTTTGACTTGCCACCTGAGAAACTAAATTCCATGCCATTCATGTTCAGTACGCGTTTACCGTCATTTCTGATTGCAATTTGATTGTTTTTAATGGTCGCGGTTGGAATGGACTTACTTGAAGCTGGAGAAACAAAAGCTAACGTAGCAAACTCCAATAGCATGGAGATAGAACTATCTTCTTCATTCTCCTTAGTTTGGTTGTCGAGTTCTATCTGGGTAAAGACGATTCGATATGTCTCAGTTTTTTTGATTGGTTTTTTGGGCGTGTAACGGACGCGAAAGGTTTGGGACTTTTGCCCGTCGATTTTAGCTTGAGGGGGGAGAATGAGAAATTCGTCCTCTGATGGTGTCAGGACTTCCTCGCCTGAAGAGAAATCGGCTTGATAGACATGGACTTCCAGAAGAATGGGTTCTTCCTCCACATTTGTAACTTTGTACAACCCCTGAGAGTTTCGGCCAACGTCATCTAGCTCTAAATAGATTGGACTGACCTCGTACGCGAAAATAATTGAACTGAACAAAAAAGAAAAAAGAAGTGTGGTGATCCTAGCCATAGATATTTCTCCCTAAAACAAGCTTGGCCCGATTATCGAGCCAAGCTTGTATCTGCCTTTTAAGACGATATCTATAAAGTGTCGTTCGGTTACGGCATTACAGGGCCTGATGCAGAAAGGCTCACTTTGATACGACCTTTATATTTACCAGCTCGTGCAAAGCCTGAATCTTCAGGTTTGACGTAAATAGGATGTTTGTTGATCTTGTTCACTAAGTGCTCGCCCACTGAAGGAATTGGCGATGCCATTTTTTCCATACCATGATCGTTCTTAGTATTCGCAACGGTTTCAGAACCGATTTTCACTTTGTAGTTAATTTTTTCGCCCATGTTGTGCTTGGTCACACCGCGCAGTTTGTATGCGGTTACGGAGAAATCTAGATCTGTGCCGTAGTTACACCAAGCTCTTAAATTACCCACTAACACTTTCTTGTTGTTAAAACCGTTGTCCCACGAATCGGTATGCACTTTATTTGCCTTGCGTAGAACATTGTTTTTCACATCTTTCTTACCAATTCGAAGCAGGCAGCGTTTTGGCACTCGGCCCTCAATTCGAATTGTTTTTTGGTCAGTTTTACTCAGTGTTGTGAAGTCCACTGGGTTGTTAAATTGAACCGCAGAAGCGCCAAAAGAAAGTGATGCGGCTGCTACTGCTGTAGCAAGAAGTAATTTTTTCATAACTCAATCCCTCGTTAGTCACAATGCGTTGTTTGAATCGCATTATCAGCTTATGAGGGACTCAGCTTCTCCACATCATCAACAAAGGTGAGACCATAGTAATAGTTGGGGTGAAAAAGGGATGAATCTGTTTCAACTCGATTTTACTTCCCCTTTCTATTGTTGAATTGGCCAATAATATCCTTTTGTTTCTTATGTTTAGGTTAGAATGTTTTTTTTGCCATCGCCATTAATTCGTAGCGAGAGTGTACATTTAATTTGTGTAAGACGTTTGAAGCATGAGTTTTGATGGTATTGATGCTGACATTTGATTGCCTTGCTATCTGTGTATTTGAGAGCCCTTGAAGCATCAGCTTGCAAATCTCACCTTCTCTTTTCGTAAGCAGAAACTTGGTGCTTAAATAGTCTGCTGTGAGAGTAGGATCCTCACCACCTTCTTGATAGTGGTAGATAGCTTTATTCAAAATAGGGCGAGGGAACCACACGTCTCCTTGAGAAACGGCAGAAAGCGCCTTTGGAAGAAGCTCTAAACGGGAGCACACTTGCCCTGAATATCCCTTCTCTAGCCATTCAAGTGAAGAGACAGATGAAACATTCATTGCCACCCACTTTTCTTTTCTCTCCGTGGGGCAAATTCCGTATCGCTTTGGGCAAGGCATGGATTTTACGTCAAAGAGGATAATGCGTTGTGATGCTTCTTCATCCAAATGGGTGAATGTATCGCTGGTGGTGAAGCTCACTAAGGGAAAGGAAAGTTTGACCAAATCGCGAATCACTCTTGTGTATGATATATCTTTGCTTAGCAGATGTACTGCTAAAGGTTGGGTGCTTAGTTCCATTGCAACAAATCCTGTTGGTCTAATTCTGCTTTAATTTTTGATATATGTCGTTTTTTCTATTTTTAAGACTGGCAGTTTAGCCTGTTACGTAACCTCATCTTTTACGGGTAATACGCAACTTGTATATTAAAAGGTTAGTACCAAATGATGAGATTACAATGGGCAAGATGGATGGGGCGTAGGTTGAATCAAAAGTGAGAATTATGAGTGAGGGAAAGTTAAGCGGACTCACCCTTGCTTAAAGAAACAGCAAAGCAAGGGTGAATTTGGAATGAGGCGGTACTAGAGGTTTATAATTCTTCTTCCCAAACAATCAGCTCGCCTTTTGGCCAGTTGTGGCCAAGTTCATGGTATTTCTGCTCAAGGACATGGCGCTTGATCTTCAAGGTAGGAGTCAGAATACCGTTTTCGATACTCCACGGCTCTTGAATCATCAGCACACCTTTTATTTGCTCGTGCGATTCCAGCTCTTGGTTCATGCGAGCGATCACTTTGCGAGTTGTTCGTGCGTAACGTTCTTTGTCGAAGTTAGGGAAATCGTGCGGCACAACCAACAAAATAGGCCCTGGTAAGCCTAGGCCGATCAAACACATCATTTCGACGCGGCTGTATTCGAACAGTTTCTTCTCAATAGGAACTGGTGCAACAAATTTACCTTTTGAAGTTTTAAAGGTGTCCTTCTTGCGGCCTTGGATAGTGAGATAACCATCCGCATCGATTGAGCCGATGTCACCCGTGTGTAGCCACCCTTCGGAGTCAAACGACTCTTGTGTCGCAATGTCGTTTTTGTAGTAACCTGAGAACAAGCCTTTACCACGGACCATGATTTCTTCATCGTCAGCGATTTTAAGTTCAATGCCAGGGCCGGCATTACCTACAGAGCCAATTTTATCGGCACGGAATGGGTAGTTAAGTGTGCTGTAGGCGAAAGACTCCGTCATGCCCCAGGCTTCCGTGATGTTTAAGCCTACGCTGCGATACCACTCGAGCAATGCTGGTGATACAGGCGCAGAGCCACAACCAAGAACACGCGCTTGATCTAAACCAAGGCCATCTGCCAGCTTCTTCTTGATCAGTGAGTTAATGAACGGGATCTTCAGCAGAATGTTGAGCTTTTTCTGCGGAAGTTTGTCTTGAATACGTTGCTGGAACAAGGTCCACAAACGAGGCACAGAAATAAACAGTGTCGGACGATGCATTTTTACATCTTCGATAAAGGTATCGAGAGACTCTGGGAAAGCCGTAGTTACACCACCCATAATGGATGAGCCGAAGATGTATACACGCTCAGTAATGTGAGCAAGTGGCAAATAAGAGAACAAACGGTCGTTTTCTTGAATACCAATATGATTAATCAACTGCTGAACTGACCAACTGAACGCACCGTATGTCAGCATTGCCCCTTTAGGTAGCCCTGACGTTCCTGAGGTATACACGAGAGACATAAGCTTGTCATCATGGTGTTGCGGACGCTCTGCGCTTGGTTCTACATCGGCAATAATCTCAGTAAACTGATATTGGCATTTCGGCGCAGTATCGTAAGGAAGTGCAATGCTAATTAAATCTGGCATTGAATCGATCACTTGTTGCGTTGCCGCTGGATCATCTAACTTACCACCGATCAGAGCTTTACTCTCACTGTGTGTCACACAGTACTCGATTGTATCCGCACCAGCTGTTGGGAAAATAGGCACGCTAACGTAATCGCCCAGCATCATTGCCAAATCACAGATGAACCATTCGGCACAGTTTTTCGAGACTAAGGCCACTTTATCGCCTGGCTGTACACCAAGGTTACGTAAAGCACTGACAAGTCTTAACGCTTGATCGGCAACTTCCGCATAAGTGAACTCAACGAACTGTCGGTTGATGATTTGTTTTAAATAGACTTCATCTGGGCGTTCCGCTGCCCATTTGAGAATCATTTCATTTGGTGGTGGGAGAGCGCAAGTCTGCTCACTTAACTCGTTAGGCTGAATCATTCTCTAACTCCATGTTAATCGCAGGTGTATTGTTGTTAATTTAATGTTAACGATAGCATGAGTGTGATTATTTGGGGAGAGAAAAAACAGTAACTTGCTGTCAAGGATCACAGCTTATCAATTCTTTGGGCCAAAATACGGTTAAGCGCATCATTTAAATGTATTGGTGAAGTGCTTTTGATAGTGCTGATAAAGCTTCATCACTTTCGCGACATAGAACCGAGTTTCCTCAATTGGCAGTGTTTGTGTCAATCGAAAATAGACTTCTTCATAATTTAAATCATTCATTTCTTTAGTAAATTTTGGAACGGACTGCGTATAAGATAAGCTGCGCATTAAATTCGATAAACCGCAGTTGTAGGCCGCAATTGAGAGTAAGGTTCGACTTTTTTCTGAGTGAATAGCGTGTAAATACTCCGTTTCGAGGATATGCAAATAAGCCGTTCCTATGTCGATATTAAATTCAGGGTCGAACAATGCTTCTCTTTCTATCTTTCGGCCAAAATAGAGCTGCTGAGAGACTTCTAATGCTCCACCGTTTTCCATCACCTGCATCAACCCAATGGCATCGGCATGAGAAACCGCATTGGGGTTAAATGCGCTTTCCGTATGAATGACAGCAAGAATCAGAGCAGGATCAATCTGCCACTGTTTCGACGCTGCGACGATGGTGGGTAAATACTGTAAGGCGGCAGGCGATGTTGGCTTTTGAATGAACGAATAAACGGTTTGGGAAGAAGGCGTATTTTTTCCTCGAAGTTCAATGACGCGATTTTTTGAACTGGCAGAGGCGGTTGAAGCGGGCTTCAGCCTAAGCTTTTTATTGTTCAATGATTGCCGGTTTTGTTGAGCAACGGAGTTTTTGTCTACCGCAGTCATTTTTGCTTGAATTGAGTAGGAGGCATAAAGCAAAACAACGCTCAAGACGATGAGAAGATAGTTTTTGAATAATGGAGAGTAGAAAGACATCTCGACTCCAGTTAAAAGTGTTTGTGCCCTTTTCTTAATTTATCGTGTAACCATTGATGGTATTTGCCGTACTCAGAGTGTATTGGCCAAATCAAAGAGGCGTATAGCTGTTTCCCAAACAACGCACTTTCGCTGGGGGCCTTTGCTAACACTCCCTGATGCATGGAGTTATCAATTGTATGTTGCGGCAGGAACGCCATGCCTTTCTTCGCAATACACAATTCCAAGATGGTACTAATGTCATCGAGTATCCACATGTAATTTTTAGCTACATTAGAAAGGTCGATCAGATCTTCGCAACCATCTAATAAGAGTAGACGAGACTCAGTGCACTTACCCTCTTGAATTAACTCTCGATGCACAATCCAATTGCAGTTAACGGTAAAAAGCTCGTCAATATTAAAGTCTAATTTGGTACGGTGATAAGGGTTGCATATAGCAATGTCGATTTGGTTATTATTGATGTATTGACCCAGAATTCGACTTGGTTTAGTGACGACATTAAGCTCAATTTCAGGAAAAGCCTCAGAAAACTCAATTAAGGCACTTTTGACTTCGTTATTGAACACCAGAGAATCAATGCCGACTCGCATATGAAATAGCTCGGTTCTCAACAGGGATTCGGCGATTTGGCTCAGTTCGTTGTATTTTTTAATGATAGGTGTCGACAACTGATAGATCTTCTTTCCCCGTTCTGTAAGTTTGACTTGTTTATTGCTTCTGTCTATCAGCAGATAGCCTAACTCCTCTTCCAAGCTCTTCACTGCACCACTTACCGTTGATTGAGACTTACCTAATTTCCTTGCTCCACCGCTGAAAGAGCCTTGAGTGATAACGGCATGAAAAGAGATCAGGTTGTCGAAGGGAAGTTTCATCGAGGTGCTGCCTATTGCCTTTAGTCCTTAAGGTTTAGCTTAATGGGTATGATGAAGTTTTAACTAATAACTTGGTTTTGTGTGATCTGTGTCACATTTATGATTTGTTGTACAAAATCTTATTTATGGCAGTCAAAGAAGAAAAGGGATAGATAATTGATTGAACTATAAATAGAGCTTTTTTCTGATACCTCTAAAGAATAAGGACAGTTGGAGTACAGGGTATTGGCATAATCGGTAATACCGATGTTGTTCATTTTTGAGACAGTGATCCGGTGTCTACGATCAATAGGCTAAGCAATTAGAACGGAATAAGGGACAAACCATGATTACTAAACTTTATGTAGACATTACAAACTACCTAAATGAACTTAAAAACGATGAGCAGGGTGTTACTGCAATTGAGTACGGATTAATCGGCGTTGCTATGGCGGCATTCTTGATTCTTACCTTCGCTGCTGATGGAACTCTTATCACAGCGTTAGGGAATGCGTTTGGTGATATTGCTGATGACTTAGACGCATTCTGAAACTAAAACAGGTGTTCCAAATATTGAATGTTGTTTGTATACATTACGTTAGCAACAGTCTGTTTTGTTGTGTCGCTTTCTGATATTAGAGAGCGAACCATTAAAAACAGTCACGTGTTAGTGATTGCCGTTTTAGCGATTGCGATTGGCATTGCAGATTTTTCATTATCAAGTCTTTGGGTGATAGGTATTTGTTGGTCTGCTTTGCTTTTCCTCCATGTACTTGGGGTACTTGGAGGAGGGGACGTAAAACTTATTGCTGCTTTTTCTCTCTCACTTCCAACTCAAAGCCTTTTAGAGGCATTGATTTTCGTCGGGATATACGGAGGGATATTGGCAGTAACCTACCTGATATTACTACGACCATCTCACGTTACTGGAGAGGGTGATAAACCTCAGATCGGGCTTCCCTACGGTGTTGCAATTTGTTGTGGATTTTATACGGCACTTCTTTTGAAAACATCCGTTTAAAAAACGGGAGGGGCGTATGCGATCTCGTATCGGGATGGTTTTTGCACTGTTAGCACTTCTGGTTGGAGGCATCGGAATTTACAGCCACATGACTGCCCAGCCTCAGCAGCAAAATCCAACCGTATCTCAATCAAGCAATTCAGATGAACCACAGGCTCATTATGTTCAGGTCTGGCGCGCGAAGAGCAATCTAGAGCGCGGAACACCTATTGAAATCGATGATGTTCAAAAAGAACAGATGTTGCTCAATATCGCTTTAGAAGAGGGGATTAACTCCGATATAAAGCTAGACTTCTCACCGTCTACTCTCCTTTCAAAAAACATTGAAGCTGGAAAAATCGTCTTCTCTGAATATCAAGTTAAAGAAAACGACCCTCGTTATATCGACCTTCTCATTACCGAAGGAAAAGAGCCGTACTCTTTACTGGTGAGTACTCGTAACTTGGTCAAAGGTTATATCCGTCCAGGTACTAACGTTGATGTGCTTTCAGTGGGCTCCCCAAAAGAAAACTTAGCCGATGAAGATACCGACGCTATTGACTTTAGTGGCGTGAATGCACAATTGATTTTGAGAAACGTCAAAGTGCTCAGCGTCGGTAATACCAAAGAGCCAGTGGACTCCCGAGTTAAATCAAATGTCTCAAGTGAAGATGATCATCAAATAGTCATCGTTGTTGAAGTCGATCCGAGTGAGATCGCCAAGTTATCTATCGCGCAGAAAACAATGCATCTAGAGGTATACCGAAGCCATCGCTATAAAGAGCCTGTTTTCGCGGAAGTGCGTGATGTGATAGGCAATTACAGTGGCGTGACCGAGTTAAGAGGGTCTGCTCGTCAATCTGCCCAAGGAGAGGAGCTGTGATGAAAACAAAAAGGATATTCTCATTCGCTTGGTTTTTGGTGTTTTTATTTAGTTTCTCCGCTTTCTCTGGCGATCGTTATATCACGGTAAGTGATGGGCAACACATTGAGGTGAAAGAACCGATCTCGACCGTATTTGTGAGTGACCCTGAAATCGTCGACTACAACGTTGTAAATGAAAATACTGTCGTTGTTTTTGCTAAGGAGGTCGGACAAGCCAGATTCATCATCTACGGTAAATCGAAGAAAGTGCTGCTCTCTGACCGAATTATTGTCGATATTGACCTGTCGTTGGTCCGACGTCAAATCAAGCTTCACTATCCCGAACTCAACATCAAAGTAGAATCGGTTGGTAATCAGGTCGCAGTGAGTGGTGTAGTGGAATCGGAGCAGCAACGTGATGATATTTATCGGATGGTTGCTACTCTGCTTGGAAGAGACAAAACGGAGAAGTGGGAAGAGACGCAGGTCTTAGAGTTCGAGAATGAGGCATATGACATCGAAGAGCCTCAAAGCATGATTTTTGCTCGAAATATGACGTGGGAAGGCATCCTAGAGCTCATAGAAGTGGCGACTGATCAACAAGTCAATGTGAAAATATCGGTCGCTCAAGTGACAGAAACGTTCGCCCAAACTGTAGGTGTGGATTGGTCTTCTGTTGGTGCGGATGTTGGTGAGTTTTTATTCCAACAATTTGATGCTGCTGACCTCACCACTTTGATCACTGCGCTTGGCAATGAAAATGTAGCCCAAGTGCTTGCCGAGCCAAACCTTACTGTTATCTCAGGAGAGTCAGCAAGCTTTCTTGTTGGTGGTGAAGTACCCGTGATTGTTACCACCAATAATAATATCAATATTACCTTCCGAGAGTTTGGTATCAAACTCGATCTTACCGCGAAAGTCCTTCATGAGGGCAAAATTCGAATGCGTCTCATGCCTGAAGTTAGCGAAGTAGAAAGATACATTCGCTCTGCTGGGCTAGAAGTGCCCCAATTTGCAACGCGAAGAGCGATGACCACGATTGAACTTGGTGATGGCGATAGTTTTGTTCTTGGTGGCTTGATGAGTAGTGCCGATTTAGAAGAGCTGCAAAAAATTCCACTGCTTGGCGATATTCCTGTTCTCGGGGCTGCGTTTCGCAAAGCCTCTACAGATAGACGACGCACGGAGTTGATCATTGTCGCGACCGTTAATCTTGTCAAACCAATGAAGAAGAAAGACATCCAAATGCCCTATATGAGCAAAACGTCGACGCTTCGCCGTTGGTTGAAAATCTCGGATAGTGAAGAAGGCAACAAAGGCAATGACCCAACCATTCAGTTGCTGTCTCAGGGAGGGTTTATTCAATGAAAACTTTATTTGTGGCAATGCTAAGCGCGTTATTACTCTCTGGATGTGCTGAGCGTTATTTCAATGGACCAGGAGCGGAAGCGCTTATTTATCCTGAAACCCATATCTATCAGTTTACGGTGAAATCGACTCAACAAACGGAAGAAAAGTTGAACATGATTTTTGACACGGTTGACGAGATAGATTCAGGGGCGAGTTACCTTGTTGAATATCGGAGCAATAAGGGTAAAAAAGTGGTTTATAAATCACTTAAAGACAAGACGGCGTTGCGTTTGAGAGCGGATGAGTTTGTTGTGCGCCAAAACAGTTCGCTGTCGAATGACATCCAACTGACGATTACTTACCACGCATTAGTGACTCACCAGTGCGCACCTTCTGAGATAGAAGAGGTGAATGTCAGTCGGAATTGCTTTTCTGAAGTAGCTAGGATGAAGCAAGTCTCACACAAGGAACGTATCGTGGAGGGATTGTGATGTTTGACTTAGGAAAATCTCTCAAAGAGAGCAAACCGCAAATCATAGAAAGTGCACATGGGCCAACAGGGTGTGTACTGCTTTACCAGAGCTTAGAGTGTATGTCTCTGGTTCAAGAAATGTTCGAGTTTGAGGGGTGGAGTGTACCAACGTGCGTCAAACAGAGTTCGGTTCCTAAAAGCTTTTACTCAGAGCAAAGCGGAAATATTGTGATTCTTGAACTCACGGAGTCATCTGACATTGTCACGGATGCTCAAGCGTTAACCAACCAAATGCCGACCCACAAAGGTATTATTGTCATCGGTACAGAAGACTCCATCTGCGTCTTACGTCAGCTCAAAGAGTTAGGGTTCTATTATCTTTATTGGCCAATCAACAAGCACGAGTTTGCTGATTTCGTCATGAATGTACATCGTAATTTGCAGACTTACACAGGGGTAAGTAAACAGCGAAAAGCAAAGCGTGTTGCAGTTGTCGGAAGCAAAGGTGGGATAGGGACGTCGTTTATTGCCACTGAAATTAGCTCGAAGTTAGCCGCCAATAATATCGATAATGTGTTGGTCGACCATCAATACAATGACAGCAATATTGATGTGCTCCTTGCTCTAGATGACTTCAAATCTCGCTCCATCGACGAATACTCTGTCCCTATCCATGAATTAGATACGGAAGGGGCATTAAGCCATCTGACCAAAGTGCGTAAAAACCTACGTTTACTTTCACTTAATAGTGACCGATCTCAGTCAGACATTTTCAGTTATAGCCAGACACTTTGTGAGTTACTGAGTCGAAACACCAACTTTATGATCGAAGACTTCTCGGGAAGTGTCGATTTTCGAGTTGATCCCAATATGTTGATTGAAAATTACGACGTGGTCGTGGTGGTTTTTGAGCCTTCGGTTTCTTCCGTCCGCAATGCTAAGGCGTTACTTGAACAGCTTGAGAATAAGCAGCTTTCAATGAGCAAGCGGATCCGGATTATTACACTTGCAAACCACCACCGACCAGAGAATACGTTTGTTATCGAACAAAATGATCTCCAGAAATATCTTGGTTCTGAAGTCAATCTTGATATGGCTTACTGTCGTTCACTAGCTCACCTTCTTATTGAAGGCAAGCGCGCGCACAAACACGATCGAAATATCAATCATGCTATCGATGATCTTACTCGTTTGATAAATGGACAATCCACTCAACATGCTAGCGGTTGGCTCGCTAGATTGGGGGTAAGATGAGTTCAAACAAAGAGATCTATACCGCTTTTCGCTCACAGATTTTTGAGGCTTTAGATGTTGAAGCCATACAAAGCCTCTCTCGTTTGGAAATTGAAGGGCAAATCCGAAACGCCGTCGATGTCTTAGCAGCGAACTTTGATCGCCCAGTTACGACCATGATGAAATCAAGTTTGGTCAAAAGCATGCTGGACGAACTCTTTGGTCTTGGGCCTATTCAATCGCTGGTTGATGACCGAACGATAACCGACATCATGGTAAATGGAGCCAATAATGTCTTTTTTGAGAAGCATGGCAAATTAGAAAAGTCTGACATTACCTTCATTGATGAAGAGCAAGTCCTGACGATAGCAAAACAAATTGCTGCGCGGATCGGACGTCGTGTGGATGAGCTTTCTCCTACCGTAGATGCGCGTCTTGAGGACGGTAGTCGTGTCAACATCGTTATCCCACCCATTGCTTTAGATGGCACCTCAATTTCGATACGTAAATTCCGCGAACAAAATATCGGGCTAGAAGAGCTTGTTGAGTTTGGTTCAATGTCGATGGACATGGCGAGGTTGTTATCAATTGCTTCCCGTTGCCGAATGAACATTCTGATCTCTGGTGGTACGGGTTCAGGTAAAACCACCTTATTGAATTCGCTTTCACAATACATCAGTGAAGACGAGCGTATTGTGACAATTGAGGATGCGGCAGAGCTTCGTCTAGAGCAACCCAACCTAGTTCGCCTAGAAACGAGAGCGGAGAGTGTGGAACACACGGGCTTAGTGACTCAGCGTGATTTGGTTATTAATGCGCTTCGTATGCGCCCTGATCGAATCATCCTCGGCGAGTGTCGCGGCTCAGAAGCATTTGAGATGCTCCAAGCAATGAATACGGGTCACGAAGGCTCCATGTCGACACTACATGCTAACTCGCCACGAGATGCAATATCACGCGTGGAATCCATGGTAATGATGGCGAACTTAAATCAGCCTCTCGATGCTATTCGACGCGCGATTGTGAGTGCTATTGAGCTGGTGGTTCAAGTGAACCGACTGCGTGATGGTTCAAGGAAAATAACCAGCATCTCTGAAATCGTAGGGCTTGAAGGCGATAGCGTGGTGATGGAGGAAATCTTCCGCTTTCAATACGACGAAGTGGGGTATGGTGAAGCGGTAAGAGGACGCTTTATGACCGAGGGCCTTATGCAGCGCTCCGAGCTTGTTAAAAAAGCACATTTTTACGGCCTATATGAAGAGCTGATGCAAGCCTTCCAAGGAGCAAGATCATGATGTTATGGATTGCTTTTATCTTATTTGGTATTGCAGTTTTGCTTTTAACGAGTCACCGAAGAAGCAAAATAGAGAATTACTTTCCAGAGACTGAAGTCGACGAAGATATTATTGCGGCAATTAATTTGAACGCATTAATGGAACAAAAACGTTGGCAGAGATTCAAAAATAATTTATCTCCCGCAATAAAGGTTTTAGGACCAAGAGCGAACTTCATTATATTTGTGTTTATCGTTCTTTCTGGTTATTTAAGCTATTACATCATTTATGAAGTGCTCAATATTAATTCAATACTACTTTCTATTGGTGTTTTTACATTTTCAGTAGTTTGGGGCTATTACTGGTTACAAAACAAACGTCGTTTGGATTTCGAGAAGAAATTTCCAGACGCATTGAACATTTTGATGAGTGCCGTAACCGCTGGTGAGAGTTTAATGCACGCTTTTTCTTTTGTTGGCGAAAACATGGAAGGAGAAGTCGGGCGAGAATTTAAAGAAATGGGGGATCGACTTAAGCTGGGGGAAAATGCAGAAAAGGTGTTACTTCGCTCTTGTAAAGCATTCCCTTATCCAGAATACATCTTCTTTACCATTACGATACGCGCCAACATCAACCGAGGCGGACAACTAAAAAATGTATTGGCAAGGCTAATTCGCATTTTGGTTGATGCTAGAACGTTAGAGTCGAAAAAAATGGCGATGACCTCTGAGGCTCGTATCTCCGCTAAAGTAGTCGCTGCAATACCGATCGCATTTGCATTCATGGTCAATCAAATTGATCCGAGCCACATCGACTTTATTCTTAATGACCCTCAAGGGCGGATGGTACTTTACTATGTTGTAGGTAGTGAGGTGTTAGGTTTATTCGTTGTTTGGCTTCTTGTAAAAGGAGTAAGACGATGATTTTATCGCTGAGTATTTTGTTGATTATTTTTTCGTTGTCATTTTTGATTTATGACTATTATTTCACTCGTAAAAAAGAGTTGGTACTGAGCAAGTATCTTAAATATGGCCAAAAACAACCGGCAAAGAAAAAAATTGATTCCTTCATTGTTAAATTTGGTGAAGGAAACAAAAAAGATTTAGAGCAAAAACTTCTTAACGCCGGATACTACAATAAAGATTTAGCTAAATATTACTTCCCTTTGAAAGCAGTTGTTTTTCTTTTAGTAACCGTATTTATATGGTTGTTAGACATGGCATTAATTAATAAGTTATTAGTTTCAATCATTGCTGTTATTAGTATCATCATTGTTCCAGATCTGTTGCTCGAGACGCGAAAGCGCATGTTAGTGCGAAAGGTTTCGAAAAACCTTCCTTATGTCCTCGATATTATGTCTGTTTGCGTGCAAACCGGTATGACAATTGAAGCGTCGTTTGCGTATTTAGCACAAGAGCTAAAAATCTTCGATAAAGATTTATGTTATCAAATCAATAAAACATCAGAAGCCGGCAAAGTACATGGGATAGAAAAAGCATTGCATGATCTTTCCGTTCGCTTGCCTGCACCAGAAATCAACAGCTTTGTCTTAACGATTATTCAAAACCTTCACTATGGCGCATCCGTTGCGAATGTTTTAAGTGATTTAGCCGAAGATATGCGTCGGATTCAATTACTCGAAATTGAAGAGAAAATGGGTAAATTGTCAGCCAAAATGAGTGTGCCTTTGATCTTGCTGATCATGTTTCCAATCGTCATTTTTATTCTTGCTCCTGGCTTTTTACAAATCGACTTTACGAGCTTTAGAGGGGGTAAATAATGAATAAGGCGACTTTTTTGAGTATTCCACTACTTTTGCTGTTTGGTTGCTCTTCCACAATAGAGAGTGAAGAGAGTGTGGTGCAAAACATGGAGCGTGTTGATAACCATACAGGCCTGATTAATCACTATAAAGGGCATCTAGAAAAGCGACCTGAAGACGTCCAGATCATGCAGGAATTGGCAAAAGTGTATTTTGATAAGGGCGATATCGAGTCGGCTAAGTTTTATGCTGACCATTTGCTTAATCAAGGAGTTAAGAATAGTGAGCTTCTGCAATTAAGAGGTCAGATTCATAGCCAAGATGGTGAAGATTCTTTGGCTCTAAAACGCTATAAAAGCTCGATAGAAATGGGCAACAAAAGCGGAGAAATCTATGTTTTATCGGGCATCTCCTATTGTAATACCGACCAGTTCTCTCAAGCAAAAAATGCGTTTAATCAAGCTCGTCTAAAAGGCTATAACGACGTGGCGGTGAAAAACAATTTAGCCGTAGTTTATCTTGCACAACGACAGTATGACGACGTGATATCGCTATTGGTTCCTGTTTATCAAGAGAACCCAAGTAACCAGAAAGTGCGAGCGAATTTGGCGATCGCGCTGTTCAAAGTAGGGGATGTCTATCAAGCGAGAGATCTACTTGAAGGAACATTTACCAATGCTCAAGTAGAACAAATCTCAAGGGAGTTACACCGGTAATAAAGGTGGACGGTATGGAGTATTCTCGAAGAAAGGTAAAGGGCGTAACCGTAGTTGAATTTGCATTAGGGGCCGGGGTTCTTGCTCTTGCTCTCGTCATGCTTTTTGAAATGGGATTTAGAATTTACGTAACCAACTTGGTTGAGTATGCGTTGAGGGAGTCAGTCAGAAATACAAAGGTGTTTGAAGGCGGAAACTCCTACGATAACTACAACCTAAAATTGGATTCGGCGATGAAGGACGGAGGGGCATTATGGACGTCACTCGTTCCTGCTGAAAACTTTGAAGTGTCTGGTCGGTACTATTTGACATACGCCGATCTAATTTCAGGTACCAGTTATTCTGATGCCGAGATGGGAGAAGGCGGTCAAGGGTATGCAATCGCTGAAATTACATTGACTTATAACTACACGCCAATTTTGAACGTATTTTCCAACGATGTTATCCCGATTACTAAAAGCACACTGATCAACCTAGAACATGAAGGTTGGGAGGAGTGATGATGAAAATACGATCCCGACAAAAAGGTGTTTTTGCGATTGAGCTATTTTTTGTTTTGATTGCTCTCATCAGCATCTTTTATTTCATGACGGACATTAGTGACAAGTTATTAGCTCGTGCTCAACTTGATCGTGGGAGTTTTGCGCTAGCTAATATCCTTAAAGAGCGAAGTCGTTATTACGACGAAAGATTACCTTTAAACGCAAGTGATGAAACGGACATGCAGACACTTGCGTCACGTCTACTTGATACGACACCAGGCAGCGTCGCTATCAAAATTGAAGCATTGCACAATAAGACGACGTTAAATGCTTTTGAAAGTAACGAGTACAAAAAACTCGGCTGTGAGGCTGCGGGGTTAGATACGAAGTCAGAGTTAGCACCCGTTGAGAATGGCGTGATTTTCTCTTTGTATCAAGTAACGCTTTGTCAGCAAGAAAACTCTTGGTTTACCCAGCTTTGGGGGAATTCAGGCGCATCCACGATGACAATCACATCCAGTTCTGTTGTGGTGGGGAGGTAACAATGAATTTCACTATTAAGCAACGAGCTCCAATTCATTCTGGTCGTAGTCAAAAAGGGATTGCGGCAGTTTGGTTCGCACTGAGTTTAGTGCCTGTTTTTGGTATGACATTTTTCGCCGTAGAGGGGACGCGTTATATCCAAGAGACAAGTCGACTGAGAGACGCAGCGCAAACTGCTGCATTAGCCATTACGATAGACGACAAGTCGAACCAAGCGGATGCATTGGCGACGATGTATATCAATGACTATGTGCGTGATATTTCCCATGTTGATATTCAAACGGTTAGGACGTACGAAGAGCCAACAGAAGACAACGATAATACGGAAAAAATCCAGTATTCCGTGCAAGCGGTTACCACTCACAACTCGTGGTTTGCCAGTAACTTAATCCCTTCCTTTGAGACTCAGGAGAAACTCGCTGGACAAGCCGTTGCAGCGAAATATCCTTTTTATTTAGGAGACAGAATCATTGATCTGGTTTTGGTTACTGACTTTTCCGGGTCGATGAACAACAGCTGGGATGGCGAAATTAAAATTGATCTCCTCAAGGATGCGGTTAAGCAAATTTCAAATCGTATCTTAGTTCCGCGAGAAGGCGAGAGTGAGGTACTGAATCGTATTGCCATTATTCCATTTAACCTGCGAGTACAGGAGAAGATAAATGAAAATCTCTACTCTACCAGTCAGTTAAGGTACAAAGGTAACTACCGCAAAAGCGTCTCTTCAGTGAAGTATGAGCAGGTAAATTGGGACTATTGGTCTCCTTACTCTGAAGAAGCTGTGGAGGAATGTGCCAACAAACGCACCGACTGCCCAAACAAAAAAAGTTGGGAGCGAGACCAAGCGAAGCGAGTCGCAGATGTGGTGAATATCAACAATAACCGTTTGGAGATTCCTGACTATGTTGGTTACTCAAAATCGGTTAGACACATGTTTGACGATAAAGTCGCGAATAACAATTTGACCTTTCATTTTAGATCGAACAACAACAAGCTTTATAACTCCAGTATGACGCGGACTGGTAATTCGGGCTTTTATACCATTCCATTGACTGCCAATAAAGCAAACCTCGACAAGGTACAAACCATGAGCTCTGGTGGGAACACGGCTGCCTATCAAGGTATGTTGCGTGGATTGCAAATCATGGAAGCAGGTCGGCCGAACGGTGGAAGCGAGGAAGAAACGGAGCAATACAATGACCGCCTAAAAATGCTGATAGTAATCAGTGACGGTATGGAGTACCCATACACGGAAATCTTGCCCGGTTTGGTGAATAAAGGCATGTGCGATAAGGCGCGTGAACACTTCCAAACTGAGAATGGCAACTTGTACATTGGCGTCATTGGGGTGAACTTCAGCGCTTCTTCGCAAAGTGGTTTCCAAGATTGTGTGTTGAACCCGGATGAAGACATCATCGATGTAACAGAGACGGAAGACTTCATTAAGAAAATCGAAGAACTAATTCAGAAAGGATCTCGTGGTAATGGTGTATCGAGACTATATGGGTGATAGATATGACCAAAGTAATACTAATAACAGGGATGCTGGTGGCCGGTTTTACGACCGTTAGTGCGAATGCCAGCGAAGTCAGTTCAAAAGTGACCGAATACTGCGGGACGTCTTATTATGAATACTCGCACTCCATTCAGGTTGGCGAGGTGACGGGGTTGGCATCGCATCGTGATGGCTATTTGCAAGTAACGGATGTGAGTAATGACCCCGCACTGAAGTGGGCGCTGATGAAGAACTCATCGCTGCTCACCAATCCGAATGATTGCCTGACGTATATCTCGAATTTGGGTATCGCGCAATTCAGTGGTGAAGTCGCGGATAAGGGTAAATTGATTGCACGGGTTCACTTCGCGTTCGATCGTTTTAACCTCACACCGCTCGCGAGAGATGTCTTGAGCAGTGTTGCTCGTCAGCTTGCTCAAACGAACTATCAAGTCACCGTGGAAGGGCATACTGACTGGATAGGCACCAAAGCCTATAACCAAACCTTGGGCCATAATCGAGCCAAAAGCACCGCTCGTGAGCTTCACTATTACGGGGTGAGCGAACAGAAAACCACGCTTAAATCCTTTGGTGAATCTGAACCGATTGCCACCAACAATACTTCTTCGGGTCGTTCTAAAAATCGTAGAGCAGATGTTTACATTCCAGCGGATGAACAGGAAAAACCACCAGCAACGGAATAGGTGTTAACTACTGACTCGATGGAACTAAAACGCCCGCCTCCAATTGGAAGCGGGCGTTGTACTCTTGTCTTTATCTTTGTCTTTGTCTTAGCGATTCGCTTACATCATACCAGTCACAATGCCTGCCGCGACAAAGAACACAATCATCCAAAGCACCGACAAGTTAAGTTTCTTATGTAAGTAGAAGCCAGCTATCACAAGAGCGATGTCAATTGGGGCAACGACGGCGCTGCTGAATACCGGTTGGTAAAGTGCTGCTAATAGCAAACCAACGACCGATGCGTTTACGCCGTTGATTGCGCCTGACACTGCAGGTTTACCAGCCAGCGCTTGCCAGTTCTTTAGCACGCCAAGCAGCAATAAGAAGCCCGGTAAGAACACACCTAATGTTGCGACTAGTGCGCCTAGGATAGGTGTATCAGACAGCTCGTAACCAATGTAAGTCGCGAAGGTAAACATCGGCCCCGGTACTGCTTGCGCTGCGGCATAGCCCGTTAGGAACGCGTCTTGGCTTAGTTGATCGCCAACGATGTTTTGCAAGAGCGGAAGTACCACGTGACCACCACCGAACACTAAGCTACCCGCTTGGAAGAAGTCGCTAAACAATCCAAGCATTGGCAAGGTGTGAGCCACAAACGGCAAACCAATCAGAAGTACCGCGAACAGTGCCAATGGGGCAATGGTTGGTTTAAAAGGTTCGGCAGGTGCTGTGGATTCTTTCTTAAGATATTGAGTACCAATCAAGCCCGCTACTACAAGTACCAGCATTTGAGTTGCGATACTCGGTGCAACCAATAACGCAATCGCGGTTGCCACACACAAGCCGGCAGTTAGTTTGCTTTGACAGAAGTTTTTGTACATTCCCCAAGTCGCATCCGCCACCACAACGACCGCAAGCAACTTCAAGCCATGAACGATGTTTTGGAACAACGCCGTATCGGTGATCTGGCTGCTTACCATTGCAAGCGTCAACATGGTGATCACGGAAGGCAGCGTGAAGCCAAGAAACGCCATACATGCGCCACCTAAGCCTCCGCGTTTGTAACCCAGAGCAAAGCCAACTTGGCTAGAGCCAGGGCCCGGTAAGAATTGGCTCAAAGCCACGATCTGTGCGTATTCGCTGTCATCAATCCATTTGAGCTTTTCAACGAACGTTTGGCGGAAGTATCCGATGTGCGCCGCAGGGCCACCGAAACTGATCCAACCAAGCCAAAAAAAGGTTTTAAAAATGGTGAACATGTTGAGCCTGTTAAATCTCCAATAAAACTGCATCTACTGTAAGAAATGTACTAAGATGACTCAAATTAATAGTTTTAATTTCATCTATGAATGAAATGGGATGAGGTTTGTTCTGTGAAAGATGACATCCAGTGGCGCAATATCGACTTAAATCTGTTGGTGACCTTTTCTTATCTGTATCGCTATCGCAGTGTGAGTTTGGCAGCTGAGAAAAGCTTTGTTAGTCAGTCTGCCATGAGCCACAGCTTGTCGCGTTTGCGCGTGCTGTTTGATGACCCATTGTTTGAGCGTAAAGGCCATAAGATGGACCCAACCGAGCACGCGCATTATATTGCGCCGACGGTGCATCATTTATTGGACTCGATTGCCAAAGACTTACTGACGAAGTCTGCTTTCCAACCAGAAAACTACGCCGGCGTGTGCCGCATTGGTTTAACCGACTACGCCGAATTCATCTTCGCCCCACTGCTTTATGATGAAATCCGTAAGCGTGCACCAGAAGCCCAAATCAGTTTTATCAACGTCAACCGCAGCAATTACGTGGCGATCACGGAGCACGATAAGTTAGATGTCATCATCGGCAGTATGCCTGTGCTCGACGATAACTTTGATAGTCAGTACCTCTACACAGAAAAGCATGTATGTCTGTGTGATAAGCGAGTTCTGAAGGGTGAAACACAATTGTCGATTCACGCTTTTGCCAATATTGAACAAGCCCTCGTAAGTCCTGATGGCAGCTTGAGTACACAAGTAGACAAAAAGCTTGCTGAGCATGGTTTGAGCCGAAAAGTCACCGTTGCTTCACGTAACTTCCTGACGATTAGAAACTTGCTTAAACAGCGAGAGTTGGTTGCGATTGTGCCAGAGAAAATGGCGCAAGCGGAAGGATTCTCGGACGATTTGGTGAGCGTCCAGCCGCCGATTGCGGTAGCGGATTTTGATATCGCCATGTTGTGGCATACCAGCCGCAATAACGAGGATAAAGGGATTTGGCTGCGTCAGCTAGTGGCAGAATTGATTACAGGTAATTGATCTTATAAGGGCACCACGAGGGTGCCCTTTAAGTAACCGAGCTATAGGTCGTTTATACTTGCGTTACTGGCTCTTGTGCCTTTTCTTGCGTTGCTTGTTGTTTGATAGCTTGCTTCTTTTCAAAGCGAGAGATCCACCACCAAGCCAAAGCAGAGAAGACGGCAGTCATAAACACGTTGATGAAGAACGCACGTACCAAATCAACACCTGTCGGGAATGCCGATGCGGTCATGCTCACCACGAAGATGACAATCAGTACCGACACCACACTCATGCCCACTTTGCGTGAACCCATACGGAAGTCGCGCGGTGTATCGTCGTGTTTTAGACGGAACACAAAGTACGCAATCATGATGAAGATTGGCGGTAGCATCGCCGTACCTGCCGTTAGGTTGATCGCTTGGTTCATCATGTCTTGTACAGATTCTGAACCAAAGCCGTTGACGATCAGCATCACTACAACGAACGCGAATTGCCACCATGCTGCACGTACTGGCACGCCGTGCTCGTTTAACTCTGTGGTTTTCTCGCCGTACACACCTTTTGGAATTTCAGAGAAGTGAATTTTTACTGGTGCTGCAGTCCACATCATCATTGAGCCAAACATCGCGATGAACAAGATGATGCCAACGAAGCGTCCAACCAATACTGTTGAAATGTCGAAGTATTGCGCCATGCCAGTAAAGATTTCTACCATGCCGCCTGCGTATGTTAGGTCTTCACGCGGAACGAACACGTTCACCAAAAGTGAGCCAATAGCGTACATCGCGCCAATCAAGATGCCCGCCATGATGATCACTTTGATGAAGGCTTTTTGGCCGCCTTTGACGTCTTTCAGGTAAGCCGCTGCGGTTTCTGCACCGCCTGCTGCTTGGAAGATCCAACACATAATACCTAGCGTCGCCCAGTTAATTGTTGGGCTCATTGCTTCTAACGTGATTGGTTCTGCTGGCGTGTAGGAGTCACCGCCTAATGCCATTAGCGCGCCGAGAACGTAAATGCCGAATAGGGCAAACACACCGTAAGCAACTAGCTCAGAAATTTTGCCCAACCAAGATGCGCCTTTGGTTGAAATGTGGGTCGCCGCTGCGAACAGAACGATCGAAATAATCGATGTCACCATTGGTGAGAAGGTGTATTCGTAACCAAGCATCGCGTAAGACGCGTAAGCAATCACGTTTGGTAGCAGAGACACAAACCAGAATAGGTTCACGAACCAGTATAGGAACGAACCTAGGTAAGCGGCTTTAGAGCCAAGTGGTTGTTTAAGCCAGTCGTACATGCCTGACTCAGAGTTTTTGTTCGCCGAAACGAACTCCGCAATGATGAATACAAATGGAATGAAGTAAACGATCGTCGCGAAAAGGAAGATCGGGGCAGAGCTAAGGCCAAGCTCAATGTTGTTGTTCACGATGTTACGGACGTTAAATACCGCCGCAAATGTCATCGACAGCAAGGCGAATTTGCCAATGGTGCCGCGCATAGATTCAGACATAGAGTCCTCCGATGAATCACGTCAATTCCCTTCGTAACTCAGTGATAGTGCTATTGACCGTTTTATCATCCTTGGGCGAATACTATTCGTAATCGGGTTGGATTGCTGAGGTCTACAACTGATCTGTGATCTGAATTACTTTGGGTTTATTTAATTATTTTGTTGTTAGGCCAGACGCGTTGTCTGGCCTTGCCTGTAAGCCGTTATTTATTTAGGAAATAGCCATCTTCGATGGTCACTTTGAGCACCACTTTTCTTACTCGGTTGTTACCGTGGAAGCGGTACGCTTTATCGTTATCAAAAATTGCCACTTGGCCTTCGCAAAGCTCACGAATCTCACCTTGACCGGAGAGAAATTCGCGGTCAGTTTCATCTCGGTATGCTTGCTCTAGGCGTAAATCGGATTTGTCGGCGAACTCCACTGTTTCGCGACCTTCTAGGTAGTAATGCACGTCGAAGTAGCGGCGGTTCCCTTCAAACAGTTCGGTTTGTTTTGTGCCGTCTTCAATCATGTAAACCAGAGAGTCACCAATCGAATACATCACGCCGTCTTTGATGTTGGCGATGTTCTCAATCGCCTCCACGCAGCGGTTCCATTTACGACCGTCGCGGTACACGACTTTGAATTGTTCTAAGTTGTCTAACACGATCATGGATTACGCCTCGTTTGCTGTTTGAGTATTAGGTTGAGTGAAGAACGCATTGTTGAAATCATGGTTTGCCATGGCTTGTGCACTGCAATCGCCTGCTTGAAGTGGCATCAGTGTTAGGCCATAACGGAACTCGTCCATGTACACGCGGTATGAATCAAGCACTTCGCTGCCCCATGAGTTCGAGCCCAGTCCCATCACTTGATGGTCAAGGTTGAGCGTGATGTAGCCGCTCTTTTCTAGCTCAATGGTGTGTTGCGCTTCGTGCAGGTTTTGGTTGGTGTAGAACCAAGCGCTGAAGTTGATTTCTTGCTGTGGTTTCACTAATAAGCCCGTGCCGTGGCGATTCGTCAGTGAAGCCCAACGAACGTGTTGGCGGTTGCCGTTGTTTTGTGGGAACGGGTAGTTCTCAAACATGTCGGCTACTGTGCTGTGGTAGACATCAATCAAGTTCGCTTGGCGGCTGTCTTGGTAGTTTTCTTCAGGGCCACGGCCGTAGTAACTCACTTGGTCAAAGCTGCCGTTAATGCCCAAATCCAAGCCAATCACAGGGATTACGTGCGGGTAATCGCCATAGCGTTCACCGCTCAGTTCCACATTCAAGTGACCTTGTGCGTTGATTTGGTAGCGGTAGGTACAGCGCATGCCAAAGTCGAATACCGGTGGTGCAACGATGCTGGTGGTCGTAATCGAAACCGAATCATCCGTTGCTTCGACATGTAGCGTGCGGAAGTGCTCTTGCATGATTTGTAAGTGTGCTGGGTGCCACAAACCTTCGTACTCTTGTTTGTGGTTATCAATCATTGGCTTGAAGAAGTTCAGTCTAGGTTCCGATTGAATCAGCTCTTCACCATTAACGCGCCAAGAGGTCAGCTTGCCGTTGACTTTAGAGAAGGTCAGAGTGAAGTTGTGACCTTCAATCACATGTTCCAAGCGGCTTTCTGTCGTGACTAACGCTTGTGCATTGTGGCTAACAAATTCGACTTCGCTTGCTGTGTTCTCTTTCAGTTGGAATTGGTACACCGCGATGTCGTGGTTCGCTTTGCTGTACAAAGTGCGGCTGTCTTTACGCACGGTGAAGTTAATAAAAGCTTCACGCTCGTCCAGTTCAGGCAGGTTAATTGTGATTTCACGAGCGCTGTTTGCTGCAAGTTCTTCGACCTTAAACTGCACGCTGCGCAGCGTTTCACCTTCCGCTCGGATATCCGCCGTGATGGTGTAATCATCAAGGTTGGTAAACCACAATTTGTTCTCTACGGTGAAGGTGTTTGTCTTGCCTTCTACTGCTTGAATTTTCACTGGAGCGATGACTTGTTTGTATTCTTTCAAGCCCGGTCCAGGTGTTTGGTCTGGGTAAATCAAACCATCCATACAGAAGTTGTAGTTGTTCGGGTAATCGCCGTAATCACCGCCGTATTTGTAGAATTCTTGGCCGTTTTCATCACGTGCTAATACGCCGTGATCACACCATTCCCATACGTAGTGACCTTGAATGTGGTCGTGCGCATAGAACACGTTTTGGTATTCCGTTAGACCGCCAGGGCCATTACCCATCGCGTGTGCGTATTCACAAATGATGCGTGGTTTCTCGTGTGGGTGCTCACCAAAGTGATTCATGAGCTGCGCACGTGAGTACATGGTAGAAATCACGTCGACAACTTCTGCGTCGCGGTCTTCTTCGTAATGCACCAAACGGGTGTCATCAATCGCTTTGGTTGCGTCGTACATTGCGCGGATATTGCAGCCGTAACCGGACTCGTTACCTAGTGACCACATGATGATGGAAGGGTGGTTCTTTTGGGCGTGAACGTGGCGTTCTGCGCGGTCTACAAACACACTTTCCCACGCTGCATCGTTGGTGATGCGGCTTAGATCGCCAACGTTCGCGAAGCCATGGGTTTCTACGTCGGTTTCTGCCATTACGAACAAGCCGTAAATGTCACACAGTTCGTAGAAGCGTGGGTCGTTAGGGTAGTGCGCGGTGCGAACTGAGTTGATGTTGTGTTGCTTCATCAAAATCAGATCTTTCTCGATGCGCTCCATGCCAACTGCACGACCTTTTAGGTGGTCGTTGTCGTGGCGGTTCACACCGTGCAGCATCACGTATTGGTTGTTGATGTAGAACAGACCGTCACGCACTTTGATGTCGCGGAAGCCAACGCGCTGCGGGATCACCTCAATCACATTGCCTTGTGCATCTTTCAGTGTGATGAACAGTTGGTATAGGTATGGGTTTTCCGCGGTCCAATGGGTTGGGTTCACTACATCAATGGCAAAGCTTGCTTGGCTGTTATCTTGGATAGTCAGTGCATCACATTGGCCATTTGCAATCACAGTACCTTTGTTTTGTAGTGCGTATTCCAGCGTGTAACCAGAAGCAGCCGCAGTAGACAGGTTTTCTAGCTCAACTTGGCAGCTTAAAGTGGCACTTTGGTAATCGTCGGCGAAATCAGTACGAACAGTCAGATCTTGGACGTGAACGTGCTCTTTTCCGACAAGGTAAACATCACGGAAGATACCCGCCGTCCACCACATATCTTGGTCTTCAATGTAAGTCGAATCTGCCCATTGCATGACGCGCACAGACAATAAGTTCTCACCTTGTTGAACGTAAGAAGAAATGTCGAACTCAGCGGTTAAGCGACTGCCTTTGCTAAAGCCAACGTAATGACCGTTTACGTAAACCTCGAAGTAAGTTTCAACACCATCAAATTTGATGATGGTTTGTTTGTTGTCCCATTGCTGGCCAAGCGTGAAAGTGCGTTGGTATGCGCCAGTTGGGTTGTCGGTTGGGACAAACGGTACGTCGATAGGGAATGGGAAACCTTCGTCAGTGTATTGAAGGTCACCGTGGCCTTCCATTTGCCACATGTTTGGAACGGTAATGCGTCCCCAGTCTTCCATTTTTTGAGAGTAAAACGCTTCAGGAACCAAAAGCGGGTTAGTGAAGTAGTTGAATGTCCATTGACCACTCAGCAGTTTGAAGCGGCTGCTTAGCTCGCGTTGGAACGTTTGTGCGTTTTTAACTGAATCGTATGAGAAGAAGTAAGCACGTGGTGCCATACGGTTCTCATGTAGGTGAAGGAAGTTTTCCCAGTTGTTCACGTTTGTTCTCCCCTCGGCTTAGTTTGGTCATTTCGGCGCGGTATCGTCAGCGTCGAATCTGCCCAAAAGAAATGCAGCCGATGTATTGTGAAAAGGCTTATGAGTTATCTGGGAAAGATATTAGTAAAAGTTTTACTAAAATAAATTAGTGAAAACGTTTAACTTTAACTCGATCACGTTTTAATACGTGATTGGTGAGCAAGATGTGATCAGCGTAAAGGAATAGCATCCCAAGCTTATTTGCTGGGTAAAACGAGTAAAAAATAACGGGGATTTAGATAAGGGAAATAAAAAAGCACTGAGGATTCAGTGCTTTATAAAATAAGAATGAAGAGGGAGGGTTACTTAGTCGTGCCGCGCAGTTTGAGTTTGCTTGGTACGTGAACTTGCAATGGCAGCGCACGACCATCGCGGTATTTTTCTACCAATAAGTTTACCCCTTGTATGCCCATCATCTCTGAGTGAATTCGCACAGTAGAAAGCGGTGGGAAGGTAAAGCGAGCGGTTGGAATGTCATTCACACTGATCAGAGCAATGTCTTGTGGAATGTTCAAACCGAACTCATGGATGGCACGTAAAACCCCAATCGCAATCGAGTCTGATGCGATAAAGAGCGCTGTTGGAAAGTCGCCTTTTGCCAACATCGCTTTGGCTAAGTCGTAACCCGATAGGCTAGAAAAATCGCCGCGGTAAATGTCGTTCTCTGATACGACACCTTTTAGGTTGCCGTATTCCACAAACGCGTTTTCACGAATGTCCGCCGTATTGGGTTCGTCTTGTCCGCCAATGAATCCAATGCGCTGGTAACCTTGTTCGACGAAGAAGTCGACGACTTGCTTACTGATGCGAGCAAGATCGATATCAACACTGTCGTACACGCTGTCGCTGTCTGAGAAGTCTATATAACAAATGCTGTCTACGAGGCGCTTAGGTAGTTTATTGATGATCGCTTTATCGGTTTTACCAACCAAAAGGATACCGGTGATCTTTTGCGTTTCGACATCAATCACGCTGTCGTAGCAGTTGGTTAATGTAATGCCCAACCTGTCGCACTGGGTTTCAATCCCGTGACGAATCGACAGGTAGTAGGGGTCATTCACCTCTGCTTCTTGCTTGTAGTTATACAAAGCTAAAAAGTGGTGTTTTTGTTTCGCCTCTTTGGTGGCTTTTTTCGAACTGCTGGTGCGATACTCCAGCTTTTCAGCAATCTCTAAGATGCGGTGTTTGGTTTCTTCTTTTACGCTCAGAGTCGGATCGTCATTCAACACGCGTGAGACGGTTGCAAGTGAGACGCCCGCTTCTGTAGCGATATCTTTTAGTGTTGCCATGTTCACTTCCCGTTGGCAAAGCTCACTGTCCCAGTGAGATAAGCAATAATCCCACCATTGTAAACAGCTACTTATGGATGCACAAATTTTTAGTAAAACTGTGCGAGGAGTGAAATGAAGATACCTCCGCGAAAAGGGGGATTTTTAAGCAAACAAAAGCCCGAACGGCTAGGACAATCCGTTCGGGCTTTGTTATTACTCTCACGACTTAAAACGAGTGGTAAGGCGATAAGGTTAAACCTAAGACTTTTTACCTTTGGTTTTATCTGGGTCGACAAGCAAATGGTCAAACACATGGCGAATGAATGGAGCCCCGACTTTTGAACCACCGTTACCGTGCTCAATCACAACGGTCGCTACGTATTTTGGATGGTCATACGGTGCAAAGGCAGTGAACAACGCGTGGTCAAGCAGGTGGTTAGCAAGCTTTTTCGAGTTGTAGACTTCGTCTTTACGCAAGCCAAATACCTGCGCCGTCCCCGATTTACCACCGCTGCTGTACTCTGCGCCTTTAAATGCGCGGCGGCCAGAACCATGTGCGCCATTGTTTACCAAGCGCATCGCGTTGATTGGAATGTCCCAGTATTTATCTGGCACACCTTCAATTGGCGGTAGATCTTTCGGTGCAACGTCGACTTGGTTTTCAAACTCTTCACCATGTTCAATCACAGCTTTAAGTAGGTGAGGAGCTTTCATTTCACCATGGTTAACAAGGAATGAAGTCGCTTTGGCGATCTGCATTGGCGTCGCTGTCCAATAACCTTGCCCAATACCGATGGGCACTGTGTCGCCCTGATACCAAGGCGTGCGGTGACGTGCGACTTTCCACTCGCGGGTCGGCATGTTCGCACTGCTCTCTTCATAAATATCGATGCCGGTTGGCAAGCCAAAGCCGAACTTGTTCATCCATTTCGAGATGCGGTCGATGCCAAGGTCAAAGGCAGTTTGGTAGAAGAAAGAGTCCACGGATTCTTCAATCGCTTTGGTGACATCAACATTACCATGCCCCCAACGTTTCCAATCTCGCCATGCTTTTGAATTTGGTTTCGAGCCAGGAATACGCCAAGAACCGTGATCGTTACGCACCGTCGTTGGCGTAATCACATGTTCCTCAAGTCCTGCCACTGCCATAAATGGTTTTACGGTTGAAGCCGGAGGGTAGACACCAAGCGTAGTACGGTTTACCAAGGGGTGAGCAGGATCGTTCAATAGTGATCGGTACGCTTTGCTGGAAATACCGTTCACAAATGGGTTGGGGTCATAACTTGGGCTAGATGCCATCGCGAGTACGCTGTTGTCTCGTGGGTCGAGCACTACAGCACTACCTTGGCGGTGGTCGAGCTCTTTGTAGACGTATTCTTGTAACTCGATATCAAGGTTTAGCACGATGTCTTTACCCGGAATCGGCGGTACGTATTTGATGGTGCGAATGACACGACCGCGGCTGTTTACTTCGACTTCCTCGTAGCCTTTGGTGCCATGGAGAAGGTCTTCGTAGTAGCGCTCAACGCCCAACTTGCCGATGTTTTGCGTTGCTTGATAGTTCTGCGCTTTGCCTTCTTCATCAAGGCGACGCAAATCTCGGTCGTTGATGTGCGAAACGTAACCTAGGACGTGCGTCAGCTTTTCACCGTAAGGGTAAAAACGCTTGAGGTCGGCAGTCACAAACACGCCATTAAACTCATGCTGATGAACAGAAAAGCGCGCGACTTGTTCGTCATTCAGCTCATTCATGATGGTGACAGAACGAAAGCGGCGAGTGTGCTTATAGCGTTTTTTAAAAGCGTCGACTTGTTCAGGAGAGATGTCGACGTAATGACGCAACTTTTCAATTAGCACATCCGGATCGCCTGCTTGCTCTGGGATCATGTCAAGGTTGTAAACCGGGCGGTTCTCCGCCAGCAATACGCCATTTCGGTCGTATATCAAGCCGCGTGTTGGCGCGATAGGCAGGATTTTGATTCGGTTGTCGTTAGAACGAGTTTGATAATCTTTAAAGTGGTTAACCTGCAAGTTGTACAGGTTCGCGACCAATCCACCCAGCAAAATAACCATGCCGAGGAAGGCAACGATGGCACGGTTCTTAAACAACCGTACTTCTTGGTTGTGGTCTCGAAATTCGTTTCGCTTGCGTAGCATGAGGGCCCTTCAGATCTGTTTTTATTCTTTGTATGCCCCGATAAAAGGAAAAGACGCGATTCGAGTCTTGTTACAAAAGGTTACATTTGGGGCGGGGCTACTGTAGCGGGCTTTATCTCTCGTTTTGTAAGAGCAATGTCAGGTATCGATTGCGGAAAATCATCTTTCTGGTTTGCGTGAATCACCGTGTTTTTCTTACATTGTGTAAACGTTTATACATGTAAGTGTCATAAATCTTTCCCATTTTTCTGATCTAACCCAATTTTCTTTATTTTTACTGATTTTGAATCTTGGTGTAATTTTGTGGAAACGTTTACACTATTTTGAGTTTGATCACGGATCTGGATCGGTTTTGATTGGTAGACTTTTAGCCAGTTAAGAGATGAGCGAATTTGCTTGGTGATCAGGCTCAACCAATTTCCAAGCATCGAGCAGCAAAAGTGGAGAAGCAAAAGTGAAAGTTCTTGTCACAGGCGGTATGGGGTACATCGGCAGTCACACATGTGTCCAGATGATTGAAGCAGGTATGGAGCCAATCATTGTCGACAACTTGTGTAATGCCAAAGTGGAAGTGTTAAGCCGCATTGAAGCGCTAACCGGTAAGCAGCCGGCTTTCTATCAAGGTGACATTCGCGATGAAACCTTTTTGGACTCAGTATTTGCCAAGCATGACATTCAAGCTGTGATTCACTTTGCTGGTCTGAAAGCGGTGGGCGAATCTGTCGCGAAACCATTGGAATACTACGATAACAATGTGAATGGCTCATTGGTGTTGGCGCGCAGCATGCGTAAAGCGGGCGTGAAAAGCATTGTATTTAGCTCATCGGCAACGGTTTACGGCGATCCTGACATTGTGCCGATTACGGAAGACTCTCCAACGGGGGCGACCACTAACCCATACGGTCGCAGCAAGTACATGGTGGAAGAGTGCTTGAGCGATTTGTTTAATGCAGAAAACGACTGGAGCGTGACTTTGCTGCGCTACTTCAACCCAGTTGGTGCGCATCCATCGGGCACTATGGGTGAAGACCCTCAGGGCATCCCAAACAACTTGATGCCGTTTATCGCGCAAGTGGCAGTAGGCCGCCGCGAAAAACTGTCGGTATTTGGCAATGACTACCCAACGCCGGATGGCACAGGCGTGCGTGATTACATCCACGTGATGGACTTGGCTGATGGCCATATCGCAGCGCTGAAATCGGTAGGTGAAAAAGCAGGTTTGCACATTTACAACCTAGGTACGGGCAAAGGCTCTAGCGTGCTCGAGATGGTAGAAGCGTTCGCAGCGGCTTGCGGTAATCCAGTGCCTTACGAGCTTTGTCCTCGTCGCTCTGGTGACATTGCAGAATGCTGGGCAAGTACAGATAAAGCGGAGCAAGACCTTGGCTGGAAAGCGACCCGCAGTGTTGCGGAAATGACAGCTGATACGTGGAAGTGGCAGTCAAACAACCCGCAAGGTTACTAAATAATTAGAGATTCCGGACATCTCGTGCCTCGATTCTGGAATGACAACGTTGAGCTATGAACTTTGTCATTCCCTAGAGCGAGGGACGAGCGGAGTAGGGAATCTCTAGCAAGCAGATTGATGAATTTTGGTTCTGACACCAAAAGCGAAAAAGTTGAGTAAGTAAGATGTCGAATGTTGAATTTAACCCAGTGGATCACCCACACCGTCGTTACAACCCTCTAACGGGTCAGTGGATTTTGGTGTCACCGCATCGTGCAAAACGCCCTTGGAGTGGCGCTGACGAGAAACCTGCAATTGATGAGCTGCCAAGCTACGACGAGAAGTGTTTCCTTTGCCCAACCAACGAGCGTATTTCTGGCGATGTAAACCCAGATTACCAAGGCACGTACGTGTTCCAAAATGACTTCGCAGCATTGATGGTGGACTCTCCGGATGCACCTGAGTCAGACAACCCATTGTTCAAAACGCAAGGTGTGCGCGGGTTGAGCCGAGTGATTTGTTTCTCGCCTGATCACAGCAAAACTTTGCCAGAGCTACCTGTCGACAAAATCCGTGGCGTGATTGACACATGGAATGATCAAATCGAAGAGCTAGGTAAAGACTACGTTTGGGTTCAAGCATTCGAGAATAAGGGCGAGACCATGGGCTGTTCTCAGCCTCACCCACATGGCCAAATTTGGGCTAACAGCTTTTTGCCGAATGAAATTGAGCGAAAAGATCACCACCAAAGAGCGTACTACCAAGAGCATGGCAGCAACCTGCTGGTGGATTACGTGCAAGCTGAGCTAGAAGATGGCTCACGAATTGTTGTGGAAACTGAACATTGGGTTGCTGTTGTTCCTTACTGGGCGGCGTGGCCATTCGAAACCATGCTACTGCCTAAAACGCACATTCGTCGAATGATTGAGCTAACTGATGAGCAACGTGATGACCTTGCAGTTGCAATCAAAAAACTAACCAGCCGTTACGACAACCTATTCCAATGCTCTTTCCCATACTGCATGGGTTGGCACTACGCGCCTTTCTTTGCTGAGGAAGAAAGCATCGAGCATTGGCAACTGCACGCCGTGTTTTACCCACCGCTGTTACGCAGTGCAACGGTTCGTAAGTTCATGGTGGGTTACGAGATGCTAGCTGAGACACAACGAGATCTTACTGCAGAGCAAGCGGCGCAGCGTCTGCGTGACCTAAGCGATGTGCATTACAAAGAGCAATAAACCAATTAATGAATAACCGGAGTTATCGCTGGTTTTACCTAAAACTCGGTCAAATTCTCTTTTATTCGTTAGTGGAGGGCTAACCTCCTCTAACTCCCCCTTATTAAGGGGGAGGACTAGCTGAGCAAATACGAAACTGGAAATCAGCATTTAACACCGGTTACACCAATACCAAATTTATAATTTAAGAGAAAGTCCCTATGTCTGATCTAATCCAAAATGTGAAAACCTCTTTTGAACAAGTGCTGGGTTACGCGCCAAGCCACATTATTCAAGCTCCTGGTCGTGTAAACCTGATTGGTGAGCACACTGATTACAACGACGGTTTTGTACTGCCATGTGCGATCAACTACCAAACGGTTGTGGCGGCAGCGAAGCGTGAAGACAACCTAGTACGCGTGATTTCTGTGGATTACGGCAACGCCGTTGATGAATTCGACATCACGCAAGAAATCACATTCCAACAAGACAAAATGTGGGCGAACTACATTCGCGGTGTGGTGAAGTACCTTCTTGCACGTGGTTACCAATTCACAGGTGCGGATATTTCTGTTAGCGGTAACGTGCCTCAAGGTGCGGGTTTAAGTTCGTCTGCAGCGTTGGAAGTGGTGATTGGTCAAACGTTCAAAGTGCTGTTCAATCTAGAAATCAGCCAAGCGGAAATTGCGCTAAACGGCCAGCAAGCAGAGAACGAATTCGTTGGTTGTAACTGCGGCATTATGGACCAAATGATTTCGGCAGAAGGCCGTGCAAACCACGCTATGCTGTTGGATTGCCGCAGCCTAGAAACCGAAGCGGTATCAATGCCTGAAGACATGGCCGTGGTGATCATCAACTCGAACAAAAAACGTGGCTTGGTAGACAGCGAATACAATACACGTCGTGAGCAGTGTGAAGAAGCGGCGCGCATTTTCGGTGTGAAAGCACTGCGAGATGTGACCATTGAACAGTTCAACGAGAAAGTCTCTGAACTTGATGAGCTAGTAGCAAAACGTGCTCGTCACGTAATCACAGAAAACGACCGCACGGTAGAAGCCGCGCAAGCACTTCGCGCGCACGACATGAAGCGTATGGGTGAACTGATGGCCGAGTCTCATGCGTCCATGCGTGATGATTTCGAAATCACAGTCAAAGAAATCGATACGTTAGTTGAGATGGTGAAAGAAGTGATTGGCGAGCAAGGCGGCGTGCGCATGACAGGCGGCGGCTTTGGTGGTTGTATCGTTGCAATTTTACCGCCAGCATTGGTTGACGAAGTGAAAGCAACGGTAGAGGCAAAGTACCAAGCAGCAACGGGTCTAAAAGAATCCATCTACGTGTGCCAAGCGAAAAACGGCGCTGGTTTAGTCGAAGTACTTTAAGTGCAAAATTGTTTTAAGTTCAAAGTGCTTTAAGACGCAGTAGGAGCGAGAGATGACTGAGCCATTAACTATCACGATGACACAGCAGGCCGCCTTTGATGGCGTGCCTGCCAACGTGGTCGAACTGAAAAATAACACAGGTATGAGCGTTACCTTTATGGATATTGGCGCGACATGGCTGAGTTGTCGTTTACCTTTGGCGAATGGGGAGTTGCGTGAAGTGCTTCTCGGAGTGGGGACGATGGGGAGTTTCATGCAGCAACAGGGTTACATGGGTGTCACTGTTGGTCGCTACGCAAACCGCATCGCCAATGGTCTTTTTGAAGTGAATGGCGAAGTATTTCAAGTGTCTACTAACCAAGCGGGCAACTGTCTGCATGGTGGTGAAGTAGGTTTTGATAAACGTCGTTGGAAGATTGAGTCTCACTCGAATCAGCAAGTGACGTTCTCGCTGTTGTCTGAAGATGGAGACCAAGGTTTTCCGGGTAATCTAGAAGTGCAAGTGACGTATACGCTGACTGATGATAACCAAGTGAGCATTGAGTACTTCGCTAAGACAGATAAAGCAACACCGATAAACTTGACCAACCATGCCTACTTCAATTTGTTGGGGGCAGAAGCGGACTTAGATTGTCGTTCGCACCGCTTAACCATCGTTGCAAGCCAATACTTACCAACCTCTGAGGTCGGTATTCCTATGGGTGAATTGCAAGATGTGAAAGGCACTGGATTTGACTTTAGATGTGAAAAACCAGTTTCAGAACACTTCTTACAAGATGAACAGCAGATTGCCGCCAAAGGGTATGATCATAGCTACCTATTTGATGCTCATCGTGATGTTTCAAAACCAGTTGCGCTGGTGGTTTCTCCAGATGAAAAAGTGCACCTGTCAGTGGTAACAAACAAGCCTGCGGTGCAATTGTACACGGGCAACTGGCTAGCTGGCGCACCAAATCGCCGTGGCGGTGAATATAACGATTACGCGGGTCTGGCATTAGAAACGCAGTTTTTACCAGACTCGCCAAACCATGCTGAGTGGGCGCAGCCAAGCTGTATTCTTGAGCCTGAACAAGAGTACCGCTTCTGCACCACTTATCAGTTTGCTTTCTAGTTAAACTGAGCATTTTCGAGCTTTTGGGTTGCCGTAGGCTTTTTGCTCACAGTAGGTCAAAAGCTCATCGAAAGTTGGAAAAATAACGCTCTCTACAAACACCCCAAAAAGAAAAAGCTCCGTCACTTCGGTGGCAGAGCTTTTACTTTGTAACCTTTCTTGGCACTGAATAGCGCGATACCTTAAAGACGATCCACCGAGTTACGGCGCACTAAAGTCGGGCTAAATATGATGGTGTCATCTTCCACTTGTTCATCACGCGATAACGCTAATGCCAAACGCGCAGCACGCTCTGCCATCATTTCGATTGGGTAACGAATCGTGGTCAAACTTGGATTGACGAAGCGAGCAATTAAGCCATCGTCGAAGCCAACCATGGACACTTTTTCTGGTACGTCGATGCCGTTTTGGTCTAACGCTGCCAGCGCACCTGCTGCCATGTAGTCGTTGTACGCCACCACGCCAGTGATTGCTAGTGACTTGGTCAGCAGATTGGTCATGGCTGTTTCGCCGCCGTCACTGTTTGGCTCGCCATATTCGACATAGCTTTTTGATAGCTCTATATCGTGATCTTTCAGTGCCGCTTGGTAACCTTGTAAACGCTCGTTGGTATCTTCGATGTCATGGGATGAGGCGATACACGCGATCTTGCTGTGACCATGACGGATCAGATATTCCGTCGCTAAGTACGCACCCTTGCGGTTATCAAGAGAGATACAACGCTCTGCCAACTCTGGGATATGGCGGTTGATCAACACCATGCCTTTGACTTCTTTGGCGTAGCCGATCAGTTCTTCATCTGATAGACCTTTAGAGTGAATCACAATGGCTTCACAACGGCTGTTGATCAGAAGTTCTAGCGCTTGGCGTTCGTCTTCTGGGTTGTGGTAGCCATTACCAATCAGAATGTGTTTGCCGTTTTCACGCGCCACGTTATCTACCGATTTCACCAGTGTGCCGAAGAACGGATCTGAGACATCACCCACAAGTACGCCCATGGTGTTGGTACTTTGGCTGACGAGTGCACGCGCTGCTGCGTTTGGACGGTAGCCCAGTTTGCTCATTGCTTGCGTCACTGCGTCGATAGAAGATTGGCTTGCTTTCGGTGATTTATTGATCACGCGAGAGACGGTCGCGACCGATACGCCGGCTTCTTTCGCGACATCCTTGATTGTTGCCATGAGGGACCTTTCGTGGGCTAAATAACGTTAATTGGAGTATTAAACACCCATTGTGTAATAAGTGCAATCAGCTCCATTTTTATATTGCGATGAATTTGGTCTTAATCTATGAATTTATTGAATATATGTGATGTGTAAACGTTATCTTAGGCAGGTGGTTGTTTAGCCGCATGAAAACAAAAAATCGCGGTCATTGATGCGACCGCGATTTGTCGTTTCTATTTCTCTTTACAGGCCACAGAAAATGGCGCTCAGAAAGCTAGTTGTTGTTCATCCAATCAACCATTTGGGTTTTGTACACATCGCTGTTGCCGCCAAAGATAGCTTGTACGCCTGTACCGACTCGCACCACACCTGCTGCACCAAGTGCTTTCAGTTTGGCTTCGTCGACTTTGTCTTGCTCTGCGACTTGAATTCGCAAGCGAGTGATACAAGCATCGGTGCTTAAGATATTTTGTTTGCCACCAAACGCGCTAACCAACTCACTAGCAAACTCTGAACTGGTGTCATTGACGGCTTTGCTGCTGTCTTGATCTTCGCGGCCTGGTGTTTTCAGATCGAACGTTTTAATGAACCAAGTGAACACTACGTAGTACAGCGCTGCGTATGCCAAACCTAGTGGGATAATCATCCAACCTTTGGTCGAAATACCAAAGAAGGTCACGTAGTCGATAAGACCTGCACTAAAGCTGTAGCCATGTTTTACGCCCAGCATGATACACAGTGGATAAGCCAGACCCGCAATGATAGCGTGAATCACGTAAAGCACAGGCGAGATGAACAAGAACGCAAACTCGATAGGCTCAGTGATACCAGTTAGGAATGACGTCAGCGCGGCTGAGATCATGATGCCCATAACTTTGGTGCGGTTCTCTGGTTTTGCTGCACGGCCAATCGCAATTGCCGCCGCAGGAAGACCAAACATCTTGAATAGGTAACCACCCGCTAGGTTGCCTGCATTTGGGTCGCCAGCGAAGAAGCGAGGGATCTCACCATGGAACACTTGGCCAGCAGCGTTCACAAACTCACCGGCTTGAAGCTGAATAATCACGTTAATCACATGGTGCAGACCAAATGGGATCAGAGCACGTTCCGCGGTGCCGTAAGCCCAGAATGCCACCAATGGGTTTTGCTCCGTTGCCCATGTGCCAAACCAATCGATGCCGGAGCCAATGGGTTGCCAGATAAAGGCAATCGCAATGCCCAAAAACAGCATAGAAAATGACGTCACGATCGGGACAAATCGTTTACCCGCGAAGAAGGCCAAATAAGCTGGCATCTTAATGGTATAGAAACGGTTAAACAGATACGCACCAACCGCACCGGAGATGATGCCGCCGAGCACACCTGTGTCGATATGGTCCACACCCAGTACGCCAGCCATGACTTTTAACGTCGCGACTAATACGTAATAACCAATACCTGCCGCAACCGCACCAACACCATCATTGTTGGTAAATGAGATAGCAACGCCAAGCGCAAAGATAAGTGGCAGGTTACCAAATACCGCGCCACCCGCTTCTGCCATCAATTCAGAAACGACGGGGGGAATGAACCCAAATTGCGCCGAGCCAATACCCAAAAGAATACCGGCTGCCGGCATCGAGGCAATTGGCAACATGAGCGCCTTACCGACCTTAGAAAGGCTGGCAAAAAAGTTAGCAAACATAAATATACTCCAACTTGTTAGATAAAAATCTTGGTGGGCGCAGTCATGAATAAACTGTGGGAAGCGGGGGGATTAGCGATAGCATCGCGATTATGGTTTGCGGGGGTTTGGAGCATAAACATAAAACAGGTTGCTATCGCTAAAGCTTTATAAATGGCGTGTTTGAGTGGAAGAATGAGGTGCTTTTACAATTTGGAATGGCATCTTTTCAATCACTCAACCATAGGACTGCGTCAGAATCTAAGCGTATTTTGGTGAAAAACGAGGCATGAAAAAACAGACTGTTTTTTGTTTTTCTGGTTCCTGATAACTAAGTTTTTAGACCTTTTTACTTGAAGGAAGGTGTTGGGAGCTAATATAAGGAACGGAAGCTTAGCTTTGGAGTGCCTATTTTGGAGAGTATTAATCTATTCCGATACTACGAACGTTTGGAAACGTTTGAATTGCGAGAAGAGCATGCGGTGACATTAGCCGAGATTGCAGAGAAGATGTTTACTGGATCGAGACATGCACGAGCAATTCTCAAGCAAATGAATGAGCTTAACTGGATTGCTTGGATACCTAGAGTGGGGCGAAATCAGCGTTCAACATTTATCCGTCAACTTGATCAAGCAGAGGTGAAACGTGCGATTGCATTGGAGTGGATTAAAGAGACGAAATACGATCGCGCTTTAGAGTTACTTGAGTACGACCAATTTGTGTTTGAGCAACTGCTAAAGCAGACTTCCGGTGCCCTAGTGACAGAAGGCAAAGTCAGTGTACAACTCACCTATAACCGCTCTTTTGCTACGCTCAATCCAATCACACCGCAACGAAACAGCGAACGTTTCTTAATTCGTCAAATTCACGCTTGCTTGGTTTCCATGACACCTGAAGGCGAGTTAGTCGGAAACATTGCGCATCATTGGCAAGCTGATGAAGAGTGGCGAACATGGACGTTTTATCTTCGTCCGTCTGTTTGCTTTCATCATGGCGGAAAAGTGGATGCTGAAATCATCGCCCAATTACTCAACCAATTAAAGGCGCGCTCTTATTACAAGAATGAACTCGCTCATCTTGAACACATTGTTGTCGAATCGCCTTATCGTTTTGCGATTCAACTTAGTCGTCCTGATAAAGGCTTTGCTGCTCTCCTCAGTGATTTGAAATACTCTCTGCAGCCACCAGAACAATTAAATAAGCATTCGTCGGACATTGTGGGATGTGGCGTATTTTCGTTGGAGTCTCACACCGATAGTAAATTAATTTTGGCTGCGAATGAGCGCTTTCACACGTTTCGCTCTTTGACTGACAAAGTCACAATCTGGTCGTTAAATAGTGCCAATGAGGCTTCTCAAAACACCGCTCTCGACTCACGTGAGCTCTCTAATACTGAACAGTACTCGAAGAAAATCATCACCAACCATAGTAGTGAGTCTAAGCAGGGGAGTGTAAGCACAGAGCATACCCACTCTCGAGCTCGCATCGAGGAAGGGTGTTTATTTATGCTTTTCAACCAGCACAACTCAAAGCTCTCTTACTCTCAACGCCGTTGGTTAGGAAAAAAGCTCAATGGAGACAATATTTGGCGTCAGCTTGAGCAAAACAAGACAACATTTGGTGCCGAGGTAGCGCATAATTTTTTCCCTTTCTGGCACAACGTGAAACATATCGAAAGTCAAAAGGTGATGTTGCCCGGTTCTATTCGTATCGCTTGCTATTCCCACCTTGGCCTACAACGTTGTGCTAAAGCTGCTCAACAGATATTGGTTAAACAGGGGATTGAGGTAGAAATAAACGTATACTCATTTGATGCATATATTGAAAAAGCGTTGAGCGAAAGCTTTGATGAAGAGATCGTATTTGGCAGTTTTAACTTAGACGATAACCGTCAAGTGTCTGCGCTTTTGTATTTCCTTAGTGACCCTGTTTTGCATGCATCAATTGGTGCTGAAGTGAGTGGATGGTTAGTGGCTGAAATTAACCAGATACGAGCACGTTTTCCTCCGAGTGAATATTTGAATCAATTGGAACAGTTAGGTTCCGTCCTCATATATGAAGGCTTGGTTAGTCCCATGCTTCACCACCGACAAACACTTAGCTTTCAAGACATATTTAAAGGTGTAGAGATCACGGCGTGGGGTTGGCCGAAGTTGAGTGAAATTTGGTAAAGGGCGATTGTAACCAGCACGATCTTTGCTCATCAAAATGCGATCTTCACCTCTTGTATTTAAAGTACTAACTGATAATGTAGAGTTTGTTTTAGTAAAATTTTACTTGAGGTTTTAATCAATGGAAACGATCGCTTACTCAGACTTTGCAAAGCTAGAAATTCGCACCGGAAAAATCATCGAAGTGGCGCGTCACGAAAACGCAGATAAGCTTTACATCGTGCAGATCGATATCGGTGAGAAAACACTGCAAACCGTCACCAGCTTGGTGCCTTACTACACGGAAGAAGAGTTGATGGGAAAACAAGTGGTGGTGCTGTGTAATCTTGCGAAAGCTAAGATGCGTGGTGAAACCTCTGAATGCATGTTGCTGTGTGCCGAAACCGATGATGAATCAGAAAGTGTTCTGCTAACGCCTGAGCGCGCGATGCCTGCTGGTGTGAGAATCGTTTAGTATCCTTAAGCTTGCTCAAATAAAAAACAGCGCTGATAGAGCGCTGTTTTTTTATTCTGTTCTTAAGAGTGTTGAGCAATTAGATTATCAATCAACTCATAATGATGATCTTGTACGCCCGCTAAGTTGCCGTATTTGGGCTGGTGGCGGTCGTTTTCTTTGGCATGATGCCAACCAACGGTATGGCGAACGAAGTGCTCAGCAAAGGCGTGGGAGACTTCCAAGCATCCGGCTAAAACAGTATCTACATAACTTTGCATGATGGGACTGAGCGAGCAGGGTGGTAACGGATCGTTTTTCACATAAACCCAAATGCTGCGCTCAGAGTTAAAAGCGATCTCTGCTTCAATCTGATCTGGACGGATTTGAATACGATGGTAGCCACGTTCGCGTCGGTCAAAATCCGCTAGCGCTTGATCGTCGACCTCAAGCAGTACGCCATTGACTTGCCCTTCGCCTTCATTCACAACCAAGGGTGACAAGATATAGCTGTCGTCAACTTTGCCCCAAGAGCGCACCAGACCATGAGCGATGACTGGGATGGCTTCTCCCGTTTGACCCGTTAACTTGCGCGAGGCGGCATTAATTAAACTGCCGTAGCCAAATATATACATCTCGATTGCTTCCCTTACTTCGACGAAATCACTGTTATCCGTTATACCTAAACACTATCAACCAAGCAACGCATGAAGCACAGGTTTTACCTCGAAAGGATAGTTTGATTTTATAACATGTATTTTTTATGCATGTTTGTGTTAATATCGAACGCGTAGAATTTTTGAACGGTATCAAATGGGTACTTAAGGGCATCACAATGCTGAATATCACCGATAAAAAAGTGGAAGAGAAAATCCCTGCATGGCTGCGATTAGGGTTTAGACCGTTTTTCCTGTTTGGCTCTATTTATGCTGTTGTCGCAATTGCGGTATGGGTATGGATGTTCCAAACCGGACAGCCAAGTGCGTTGAGTGTTCCGGCGTTGTGGTGGCACGTTCATGAAATGTTATTTGGTTTTTCAATGGCAATAGTGGTGGGCTTTGTGCTGACTGCAGTGCAAAACTGGACGGGCATTAACGGCACGAAACACTATACCTTGTTAGCGATATTTACCTTATGGCTTGCACCGAGAATACTGCTTTGGACACCAGCACCACTTTTGTTAACCAGCAGCATTGAAGCGCTGTTTTTACTGTTTGTGGCGTACGAAGTGGGCATTCGTGTTTACCGCGCGAAAGGTTGGCGTAATCTATTCTTTGTGCCGTTATTCTTACTTGCAATCTTTGCCAACTTTGCCAGTTATGCCACGGTAAAAGGCATGCCGCCATTTACCTCTTCTGCTGTGTGGCAAGCAATGCTGTGGTGGTTCACTCTGCTGCTTTCTATCATGGGCGGACGAGTGATTCCATTTTTCACCGCTCGTCGCTTTAACTTCGAAAAGGCTCAACCGCTGATGTGGCTAGATTGGCTCGCCAACCTACCTTTGGTCATGTTGTTCGTGTTGAGTTTCTTCCCTGTGACGTTTGCGGAACTTGGTCAGCCACTTATGTTGTTTGCCGGTGTGGCGCAGTTGGTTCGATTCCTGCTCTGGAAGCCTTGGCTGACACTTAGCGAGCCGTTGGTGTGGTCGTTACATGCGGCTTATTTGTGTCTGCCTTTGAGTCTGATTCTACGTGGCAGTTGGGATAATGCGTTTGCGAGCCACAACTTAATTCATCTGTTTGCTATTGGTGCATTGGGTGGATTGATCTTAGCGATGATTGCTCGAGTGACCATGGGGCATACAGGTCGCATGATTTACAAAGGCCCAAACATGAGCATCGCTTTTGCTGCTGTGATTGGAGCGGCATTAGCAAGAAGCTTAGGCGTGATTTTTGACCCTTCACACATGCTACTTTGGATTGATGTCAGTGCCGCCTTGTGGATTCTGGCTTTCGGTATGTTCGTATGGCGATTCGGAATGATGCTGATGAAACCAAGAGTGGATGGTCATCCCGGATAGTCACAGTTAAGATTTGATAAAGAAGGGCTCAACCAACGGTGTGAGTCCTTTTTATTTGAGCTTGCTTCCGCAAATGACCCACAATTAGTAAGGTAATTGTTAAGAATGTGAAAAACGTTGAATTCTATAGTGGGATTTGAGCGTGCTAGAAGGTGCGGACTCCGCTACTCTGTAGATGTTATTGCTCGTATGCACATGAGTGATTAACTAGCCAATTGACGTTTTAGACCCATAGGTGTCTTTTCGTGTAATTACATGGCCGCTTAGTTCTATACCTCCGTGGAACTAAGCGGCGTTTTTCGTTTTGTGGCTAGGTAAAATTAGATATTCCCTTCGCTGAAGTCTTTTTGGAAATACAGTACCTTCTGTAGATAGCGTCTCGCTTCCCCTTTTGGGTGTTGAGTGGTTAACGCATCATAAACCTGAGTAGGGTTAAGGCTGTTAAGCTCATTCATCATAGGTTTAATTTCCTTGTCAACATTGGTTTTACTTATTTGGTAGATAAAACACAGGAATATACTATTTTATTTTTTGTGATAACAATCAGAAATAAAATTAATAATAATGACAAAATGGATATTGTATTATTTTTTATTGATGCTTCTGTATTTTTTGTTTGGTCTGAATGTGATCAGGTATAAATTTATAAAATAAGTTATTGTTTTTAATTTTATTTATTCTTCTTATGTATATGATTGGCGTGAAGTATTTAGACCAAGAAAGAGATGTTATGAATAAAAAAATAATATACATATCAGTATTATCTGCTTTTTTTGCTAATGGAGTATATGCAAATAATGAGTCTGGAGAGCTAATAAGCTTATGGGAGAAAGCAGAGACTACTGTTCTAAATAATAATGAACTAGACAGAATTAAGAGTTATGGAGAGAAAACGTCTAAGATCAATCAAAGATCTTATAATACTGCAGGCGTAAGAGTTCCAAGGATGCCTAACTCTAGTAGTGAAAATAATATCGTTAACTACGGTTTCAATATCTTATCTCAAGAACCAACCAACTATAACTGCCTCTCACAAAGCGGGACGGTTGAGGTGCCAAACTTCTCTAAAGTAGTTGATGGAAAAGTAGTGCTCAATACTACTGAAATAAATGAGTTTTTCGAGATGAATACTTCAGCTAGTGTTGGTGGAGGCTTGGGTAAATTCTCTGCTTCCGCGAGCTATAAGAGGAAGATTACTCGCGACTTTAGAGAACTAAGTAATGCGACAACCGTTGCGTTTACTATTAAAAACCAAACTAAAGAAAAAATAACGGAAGTATGGCCAGAGTTAAGTTCTAGAGCGCAAACGCTTCTTCAGGCAGGAAGTCAGGCTTCTAAAATTAACTTCCGAAATTTATGTGGGGATGCAGTAATTAGCAGTGCTATCTATGGAAAAGAGATTGCTGTGTTGATTCAAGTTGAATCAAAAACTAATGAGCTAAATAAATCGAAAGAAGTTGCTAAGGAAATATCGGCTTCGTACGGTGGGCTAGTGGGGGGCTCTGCAAGTCAGTCTACGATTGAAAAATACCGTCGTTACCAAAATGATTATAACTTTAAGATCAAAGCCTACGTGGTTGGTGATAATACTGTAATTTCTGATTCCAACCTCCTTAACTTTAAAGATAAATTGGTACGATTTGAGGAAAATGATAGTCAAGTACTTAGCCCAATTCGTTATGAAACGTCTGAATATTTAAATCCAACTAATAAATCCTACTGGCAAACATTTTTAGACTATCGTCCGATAGGAAAAAAAATGAAAAAGTGGGATCATTTTATGGACTTTGAATACGCACCTCGCTGTCCTTCTCAGTCTTATTCTCAATTGTGTGTTCAAACTAACAATAAGTATGAAGATATGTATAGAAAGTGTGAGATGGCGAGAAGTTGGAGTAATTGTTTTTCACCTGATCAGGCTCAATGTACTCTGCTTCAAGGGCAGCGATGTAATCAGTTGGAGAAAGAGAGCTACTCTGTATGGAGAGAGGTATCGAAAGCGGGTAGCTGGAACCCCCATGCTCTTGCTATTGAAACAGTAGCCATACCAAGCAACGCAGTTAAAGTTAGAGTAGCTTTTGATAAAAGATATGGTTTTCCACTTGGCACTGGTCGTAAGGTTGGGGAGGAAACTGTAACCATTGATTGGGGAAGTAGAAGTTCTTTTAGCCATCCATTCTTAGTCATTAAAGGAAATGATTTATCTGAAAGTGCATCTAAGACTCCTTCGCTCAAAACCCAAAAAATTGACACTTTTAAAAAATTTAAGGGTGTTTACTGGAGTAACTTTAGAAAAATTGAGTATTTAGTAGAAGTTCGACCAAACTAAAACTTTTATTCAGCAGCTTTGTAAACAACATCACGATAGTTTTTAGCTATCGTGATGTTGTTATTTTTATATTATATTCCCTTCACTGAAGTCTTTTTGGAAATACAGCACCTTCTGTAGGTAGCGTCTTGCTTCCCCTTTTGGGTGTTGAGTGGTTAACGCATCATAAACCTGAGTCGGGTTAAGGCTGTTAAGCTCATTCATCGCGCGTTTTCGGTCACTATCGAAGGTAGAAAGCACGCCACCAGTGCCGCCGTTATAGGCTGAAATCATACTAAAGTGTTTCGAGGTAGGATGTTTCACATCTCTTAGATAGCGATTTTTCAATATATAGAAATATGCTGCTCCTGTATCGATGTTATTGGCAGGATCGAACAAGTACTCTTTGGTTGGAATACCCGGTTTGTTTTTCACCAAATTAAATACATCAGCACCGGCGGTTTTTGGGATCACTTGCATTAAGCCGTAAGCGCCAGCATGAGAAACCGCATAAGGGTTAAAACTACTTTCGGTTTTGATCACGGCGAAGATTAGATCTTCAGGCAAGCCATATCGTTTAGCTGCATCACGTACCAAGCCTGCGTACTGGTATTCTCGCTGCTCTAGGTGATCTTTCACCATGTTGATTTCGACATAATAAGCATTGCCACGTTTAATGGCTTTCTTCTGCAGTTTATTGTCGAGCAGGTAGTCCGCGTAGCGATTAGCGCGCCATTCCCATTCAATCGGCTTTCCATCGTGATCGAGAACCTGTCCTAATAAGAAAGGCTTACCACGCAATACCGCTTCTTTGTCACTAAACAATTCTGCATGAGCTGGATCGGCAGGCATTAGCAGAGTTTGAACAATGGCTTTTTGCAGCTTCTCCCTTGGCTGGTACTGAGAAATCGTCGAAACATAGATCTTACCCGTTTCGAAGTCGATGTGTGCTCGGGTGTTGTAGCCATCAAGGTACTTCACGTAACGGTGTTTGCCTGCTTCAACGAACTCATCTTCACCCCAGCGATCTTTGGCTTTTTGAGCAATGTAAGCCAGTAACTGTTTGATGTTATCTTCGTTCGACGCGCTTGGCGGTTTTACGTAGGGAGGAACGTAGTCATCACATGCGCATGGTGGTGTCTCTTCGGGAGCTACAGAACAACCACCGAGAAGGAGTAAGCTCAGGATTAGCGATTTCTTCATCGGATACCGATTTAATTAGAGGTGAGGGCAATTGCCGACTGAAGAAAATAATAAGTAAGAGTGCTAATTGCCTGAAATTAAAACTTTTTGTGCTTTCGATAGAAGCGTTTGATGCTGAGTGTTCACCGGAAAAAGAAAAAGCCTGCGGGGTGCAGGCTTTGTATTAGGAGAGTCCAATTTAACTTACTTGTGAGAGGCTAACGACTTTCTGTTGCAGCTTCTCTTGTAGATATTCTGCCAGTGCGATTTTCTCCTCTTCGTTCATGTATAAACCAAGTTTTGTACGACGCCATAAGATGTCTTCATCGGTTAGCGCCATTTCGTGATTCATCAAGTAATCAATTTCACGTTGATATACGCCGCTTGCTTGCTCTGAGAAGCAATGACCAAGATCTTCTACGCTGTTAGTGCCTTCCATCAGGTCCCAAGTTTGGGTACCAAACTGAGTCACATAGCGCAGCAACATCGCTTCTGACGCCCATGAGTATTTCGCATGAATCATCTTCACTAGCTGCTCACGGCTACAACTGAAGTTACCGCCAGGAAGCGTTTGGTTTGCCGTCCAGTCTTTACCCATTTCAGGTAGGAAAGGAGCAAGTTTATTGAGGGCTGCCTCACCAAGCTTACGGTAAGTCGTGAGTTTACCGCCAAATACAGAAAGTAACGGTGCTTGATCGTATTCAGCATCCAGCTCTAGAGTGTAATCGCGTGTGATGGCTTGTGGTGAGTCAGACTCATCATCACACAGCGGACGCACACCGCTGAACGACCACACAACATCATCCTTGTTTAATTGCTGGACGAAATGCTGATTGACGACGTCGATTAGATAATCGACTTCTTCCTCTGAAATAGACACTTTGCGAGGGTCGCCTTTGTATTCTACATCCGTTGTACCGATGATCGAGAACTTATCTAAGTAAGGGATCATAAACACAATGCGGTTATCTTTGTTTTGTAGGATGTAGGCTTGTGGCTCGTCATGGATACGAGGAACAACGATGTGTGAGCCTTTGATCAAACGAATGTTACGAGGAGAAGTTTGATCTAATCCTTCATCAAAGAATTGTTTCACCCATGGACCTGCGGCGTTCACTAGGGCCTTCGCTTTGCGTTCGAAACGTTGGTCTGTGGTGACGTCATGAATAGTGACATGCCAAATACCGCCTTCACGGTGTGCTTTTTCTACGCGGCAGTAGTTGCGAACTTCTGCGTTATTCTCTTTAGCCGCCAGAACGTTCAACAACACTAAGCGTGCGTCATCTACCCAGCAATCTGAGTATTCGAAACCAGTTTTCATTTCAGGTTTTAAAAGGCCTGATTTTGCAAGGTTGACAGTTTTACTGCCTGGAAGAGTGGTTCGTTTACCCAAGTTATCGTAAAGGAACAAACCACAGCGGATCATCCAAGCTGGGCGTAAAAATGGGCGATGAGGTAAACGGAAACGCATAGGCCATGCGATATGTGGTGCTTTACGTAAGATCACTTCACGTTCAGCGAGCGCTTCCGAAACCAAACGAAATTCATAGTGTTCAAGGTAACGTAATCCACCGTGGATCAGTTTTGAACTTGCAGAAGAGGTTGCCGATGCGAAGTCGTTAGCTTCGTACAAACCGACGCTTAAACCACGGCCAGCAGCATCAGCAGCAATACCAGCCCCGTTAATGCCGCCGCCGATCACGATCATATCTAGAGTAGGGGATGAATTCGTCGTGGAAGCATTTTGTTGGATACTCATAAATTTGACCTCTTGGTGAGCGAACGAGCATTTTAGAACATGAGTTTATCCTAGCTTAGGTTTCGTTTGTGGTCATTATTTATTTTCGTTTATGAGCGTTTTGTGTGATTTGGGCACAAAAAAACCTCTGCCTAATTAAGACAGAGGTCATTTATACGCGTAAATAGTGAGTGAAAACGCTATTCGGCTGCGACTCTTTCTATTTGTGTATCAACTACTTCGAGCGGAACTGCGGCTTCTTTTAGAATCGCGAGAATCTCTTCTGGTGGTTGTTTGTTTGTGAATACCATGTTCAATTGCGCGATATTGCCCAGTTTCACCATCGCATTACGACCAAACTTCGAATGGTCAACGGCAAGGAACACGCTGCGGCTGTTATCGATAATCGCCTGTTTAACGCGAACTTCGTGGTAATCAAAGTCCAGTAGTGAGCCATCAAAATCGATACCACTGATGCCTAAAATACCGAAGTCGAGGCGGAATTGTTTGACGAAATCGAGTGTCGCTTCACCGACAATGCCGCCGTCTCGGTTGCGAACTTCACCACCCGCTAAAATCACTTTGATTTCCGGGTTCGGTAAAAGAATGGTGGCAACATTAATGTTATTGGTCACCACGCGAAGCTGTTTGTGGTTTTTATTGAGCGCTCGAGCGACGGCTTCTGGAGTAGTGCCAATATCAATAAACAAGGTTGCGCCATCTGGAATGTGTTTTACGAGTTCTTCCGCAATGACATCTTTTTCATTGAAGTTAAGCGCTTTACGCGTGTTGTATGAGGTATTCTCTGAACTGAGAGGAATGGTTGCACCACCGTGGTAGCGACGAATTTTGTTTTCATCTGCGAGGTCGTTTAGGTCGCGGCGAATAGTTTGAGGACTAACATTAAATTTTTCTACCAGCTCATCCGTGCTGACATAGCCTTGTTTTTTCACCAACTCAACAATCTGTTGGTGTCTTGGTATTTGCTTCACTTAGCACTCCCTTGTGCACTGGTAATCGCCAATGCTTCAAAATCGAAAATAGAAACTTGCTCTATTGTGCTCGAATTGGCGCATTGTGAGAAGCTGTGGGAGTCGGGAATCCGCGATCGAACGCAAAAAAAGAGCGCCAACTCGGCGCTCTTTACGATTAATCAGGGGGAAACTAATCGTTTATCAGAAATTAATCGTCTTCATCGTGAAGCTCAGACCAGGTTTGAGCACACTTAACTGCGCGCTTCCAACCTTTATAACGACGGTTACGTTTCTCTTCATCATCGTGTGGTTCGAATGTGCGATCGAGCACTGCTTTGTCTTGCAGTTCATCAATACTATTCCAGAAACCCACCGCTAGACCGGCTAGGTAGGCTGCACCCAAAGCGGTTACTTCAGTTACTTGAGGACGGTGAACTTCGGTATTAAGAACATCAGATTGGAACTGCATCAGGAAGTTGTTCGCTACTGCGCCGCCATCTACACGAAGGTTCGCGAGCTTGATGCCCGAGTCTGCTTGCATTGCATCTAGCACATCACGAGTTTGGTAAGCGATGCCTTCCAAAGTTGCACGGATAATGTGGTTAGAGTTTACGCCACGAGTTAGACCGACAATCGTACCGCGAGCATAAGCATCCCAATATGGTGCGCCCAGACCAGTAAACGCAGGAACAACGTAAACACCATTTGAAGTATCTACTTTGGTCGCAAAGTATTCTGAATCTTCAGCGCCAGCCAGAATCTTCATTTCATCACGTAGCCATTGAATTGAAGCGCCACCCATGAACACTGCACCCTCAAGGGCATAAGCCGGCTCGCCTTTTGGACCGCACGCTAGCGTGGTCAACAGACCATTTTTCGATGTGACCTTCTCTTGACCTGTGTTCATCAACAAGAAACAACCTGTACCGTAGGTGTTCTTCGCTTGACCAGCTTCAACACACATCTGACCGTAAAGCGCAGCTTGTTGGTCACCTGCAATACCCGCGATTGGAATACGAGTACCGCCTTTACCACCAATGTTGGTTTGGCCGTAGATTTCTGATGAGCGTTTGACTTCAGGCATCATCGACGCTGGGATGCCCATCTCATCCAGCATTTTCTGATCCCAGCATAGGTCATTGATGTTGAAGAGCATGGTACGAGATGCGTTAGTGTAATCTGTTACGTGAACGCGGCCTTGAGTCATCTTCCAAACCAGCCAAGTGTCAACAGTACCGAACAGCAGTTTGCCTGCTTCAGCATCTTCGCGTGCGCCTTCAACGTTATCTAGAATCCACTTCACTTTTGTACCAGAGAAGTAAGGGTCTAGAACCAGACCGGTATTGTCGCGAACGTAATCTTCTAGTCCGCGCGCTTTTAATTCTTCACAAATATCGGCAGTACGGCGACATTGCCACACGATCGCGTTGTAAACCGGCTTGCCTGTTTCTTTGTTCCATACAATTGTGGTTTCACGTTGGTTGGTAATACCGATACCAACAAGTTGGTCGCTACGGATACCGGTTTTTGCAAGTGCTTCAACCAAAGTAGAGCTTTGAGTTGCCCAGATTTCCATTGGGTCATGTTCAACCCAACCAGCCTCTGGATAAATCTGAGTAAATTCTCGCTGAGCGACGCTTACGATATTCGCGTCATGATCCAGAATGACAGCACGAGAGCTTGTCGTACCTTGGTCTAGGGCAACAATGTATTTTTGCTCAGTCATGGTAAGAATCCTTTTGTTTCGTTATTTATATTTTAGTAAATGTTCGAATGAGTTGGTTTTAAGCTTGAGCTTGTTCTGCTTCTTCTTCAGTCTCGCACTGGTTAGGGATAGTACAGCCATGACCTTGTTGTGGCAGATATGCAGCAATCGCTTTCGGGTACAACCAACCACCGAAGCAAGCACCTGCGATAGGAGCAAGAATTGGAACAATAAAGTATGGGATTTCACGTGCACCAGTCAGTGCGTAATCCCAGCCTGCAAAGTAAGCAAACAGTTTAGGGCCGAAGTCACGAGCAGGGTTCATCGCAAAGCCAGTAAGTGGGCCTAAAGAACCACCGATAACCGCAATGAGAATACCGATAAGTAATGGGTTCATCGCGCCGCGAGGTGCGCCGTTGTTCTCATCACCAAGAGCAAGAATGGCAAACATTAGCACTGCAGTAATCACGAATTCCACAGCAAAAGCGCCAAAGAAAGAGAGAGAAGCATGTGGGTAAGTCGAGAAAATGCCCGCTGTGGCTAATGCGTCTTGGCTGCTACGAACGAAGTTGTGTGCGATTTCGTAATCCGTAAACAGGTTACTGTACAAGCTGTAAACCAAAGCGGCAGAGCAAAATGCACCGAGCATTTGCGCAATGATATAAGGCACTACTTTCGCCTTATCAAATCCATGGAACATCGCCAGTGCGATAGTTACGGCAGGGTTGATGTGTGCACCGGATACGCCCGCAGTACAGTAAATAGCGATGGCGACGCCAAAGCCCCATACAATACTGATTTCCCATTGACCAAATTGAGCTCCGGTCAACACAAGTGCAGCAACACAGCCTACGCCAAAAAAGATAAGTAATCCTGTACCGATAAACTCGGCCAAACATTCTCCGAGCAGTGAGGGGTGTTTGTTCGTTGTCATGTTAAGAGTCCTTTAATATTTATGCTTATCTAGCACGGTTCTATTGTGCATATATAAACGTTTGCGAAAACAAACGAGCGTTAAAAGTGAGCGTTTGAGCATAAATTTGTTAATCAAACTCTTCGTTTTTGTTAATTGACGCATCTTTTGCTCAAAAAGGAAACTCGATAAAACGATTTAGAAGCTTCGACTTCGACTTTTCGGCTTAAAACTACCGATGTGAAAATCAATGCACAAACTGGTAAGAGGAGTTTTGTGAAGCTGCTTCGTGAATGGTGGTAAATTGCTCAGATGATTGGTCGAAAACTAACCCTAAAGAGCTAGCTAACACTAATAATGATAAGGGATTGCTGATATTTATTGACTCGATACTCTGCTTTCATACACGGCTAAGAGAAGGGAGCCTTCCTTAGGGTTGGTGAATGAACATTAACTTCGAAAACATGCCTCAATGAGCTTTAGTGAGTGGGAGAGCGATATCAACCTCATTTGTTAATGGAATGACATTGTGGCAACACCACGTATTTAGCCTTGATGACTGGCGGTTAACGTGTCCAAGTTGCTCAAACTCAACCTTTTATCCTAATCCTGTGGTTGTTTGAGTGCTTGGTTTGCTTAAAACTGCGGTTAATTTGTTCGTTTGCGCATTTAATGTTGTATGTGAACAGTAACGAAATTTGGGGAAAGTGGAAGCGCAGTCTAATTTAAAGTCTCTAATTTTCTGTATTTACTGAAATTTAATTCTTATGCAACATTTATCACAGAAATAAAAATCGAATTTCATAAAATGCATCCACTTTCGAACGAAACTCCTTTTTGCTCGTTCGCGATTTAAGACTCCTTACCATCGCTCAATATAATTATGAGGTTCCTATGTTTGGAATATTCAAACCCAAGGCGCACATTGATCGCTTGTCGTCCGACAAGATCGATAGCACCTATTCTCGCTTACGTTGGCAACTCTTTATCGGCATTTTTGTTGGTTATGCAGGCTACTATCTGGTCCGCAAAAACTTCAGCTTGGCGATGCCTTACCTAATTGAACAAGGCTTTAGCCGTGGTGATCTAGGTGTTGCCTTAGCTGCAGTATCTATTGCTTATGGTTTATCAAAATTCTTAATGGGCAGTGTTTCTGACCGCTCTAACCCTCGTTACTTTTTAAGTGGCGGTCTATTAATGTCAGCGCTTGTGATGTTCTGCTTCGGCTTTATGCCTTGGGCGACTGGCAGCATTACCGCAATGTTTATTCTATTGTTCCTAAACGGTTGGTTCCAAGGTATGGGATGGCCTGCCTGTGGTAGAACCATGGTTCACTGGTGGTCGCGCAAAGAACGTGGCGAGATAGTGTCGGTTTGGAACGTAGCACATAACGTAGGTGGCGGTTTGATTGGTCCTATGTTCATTCTTGGCCTTTGGGCATTTAACGACGATTGGCGCACCGCTTTCTATGTTCCTGCATTTTTTGCCACGCTCGTTGCTGTCTTTATTTGGTTCACGGTAAGAGATACACCGCAGTCTTGTGGTCTTCCACCAATTGAAGAGTACAAAGACGACTACCCTGATGATTACGACAAGTCACACGAAAAAGAAATGACGGCGAAGGAAATCTTCTTCAAATATGTCTTTTCTAATAAGTTGTTGTGGTCAATCGCGATTGCGAACGCGTTTGTTTACCTGATCCGCTACGGTGTGCTGGACTGGGCGCCGGTATACCTGAAAGAAGCAAAGGATTTCTCGGTTGATAAATCTTCTTGGGCTTACTTCCTATACGAGTGGGCGGGCATCCCAGGGACGCTATTGTGCGGTTGGATTTCAGACAAACTGTTTAAAGGTCGTCGTGCTCCTGCCGGTATTCTGTTTATGGCGTTGGTAACCGTAGCCGTGTTGGTTTACTGGTTCAACCCTGCAGGTAATCCAGCAGTAGACATGATGGCGCTGGTTGCAATCGGCTTCTTGATTTACGGTCCGGTAATGTTGATTGGTCTATACGCATTGGAGCTTGCTCCGAAGAAAGCGGCAGGTACGGCTGCGGGTCTAACGGGTCTATTTGGTTACTTAGGCGGTGCAGTTGCGGCAAACGCGATTCTTGGCTACACCGTAGACCACTTTGGTTGGGATGGCGGCTTTATCATCCTTATCGGTTCATGCATCACGTCCATAGTTTGTTTGACTTACGCATTTCTTGGTGAGCGTGCTCACCACGAACAACAAGCGCGTGAGAAAGAAGCATTGGCGTCATAAAACCTTAAAGGGGCAGTGGAATACTGCCCCTTCAAATAAGTTAAGGAAATAACAATGAAAATAAAGTCAGTATGCATTACTTTTTTGGCGTGTAGCCTATCTGCCGGAGCTATTGCCCAGCCCCTTGTTATCGCTCACCGCGGCGCATCCGGTTACTTACCCGAACATACATTGGAAGCCAAAGCCCTTGCGTACGCAATGAAACCAGATTACATCGAGCAAGATGTGGTGATGACCAAAGACGATCAATTGGTCGTGCTACATGACCACTATCTCGATCGCGTGACCGATGTAGCTGAGCGTTTTCCAGATCGAGCTCGTAAAGATGGCCGTTACTACGCGATTGATTTTACGTTGGCAGAAATCAAATCACTGCGCGTGACAGAAGGCTTCAAAATCAATGATAAGGGTGACAAGGTAGCTGGTTACCCGACTCGATTCCCAATGTGGAAATCAGACTTCACCGTCCCTACCTTTGCTGAAGAGATTGAGCTGATCCAAGGCTTAAACAAAACACTGGGCTATGACATCGGTATTTACCCAGAAATTAAAGCGCCGTGGTTCCATCGTCATGAAGGCAAAGACATCTCAAAAGCGGTGCTTAACGTTCTAAAACAGTACGGTTACGATTCGCAAGACGACAAAGTATACCTTCAGTGTTTTGATGCGAATGAACTTCAACGCATCAACAGTGAGCTCATGCCTGCAATGGACATGGATTTAAAGCTCGTTCAGCTGATGGCTTACACCGATTGGAACGAAACCATGGAGTACAAAGGCGACAAGGCAACACCATACAGTTATGACTGGATGTTTGAAGCCAATGGAATGAAGAAGGTTGCACAATACGCGGAAGGAATTGGTCCTTGGAAGCCAATGTTGGTGGATGACAAATCAACTAAGGATAACATCATCATCAAACCTTTGATGAAAGCAGCAAAAGACGCAGGTTTGCAAGTTCATCCTTATACTTTCCGCGCGGACCCAGGGCGTATTCCTGCTTACACCGACAGCTTCGATGGCATGATGGACATCTTCTACAATCAGGTGAAAGTGGATGGTTTGTTTACTGACTTCCCTGATAAAGCGGTGAACTTTCTGAACAAGTAAAGTTCTAAAAACTGAGTGTTTGAAACGCTCAGTATTACGTCACACGCCATGTCGTAACAATGTGCCCTCTATCAGGCAATAAAAAATCCCCCAACAGTTTCCTGCTGGGGGATTTTTCGTAGGGCTAATTCACGAATGAATTAGTTGTTTTTATGCAGTTCGCTGTTCAGTTCAACCGCGCTCTTGTTTGCAAGACACTCGATTTGACCTGTTACAGAGTTACGACGGAACAGTAGGTCAGACACACCAGCAAGATCGCGTGCTTTCACTACTTCAACTTCTTGGCCAGCAGAATCTAGCATGCGCACTTTAGAACCAGCAGTTACGTACAGACCTGATTCGATAGTACAACGGTCACCCATTGGGAAGCCAAGGCCTGCGTTTGCGCCTAGTAGAGAGTTTTCACCGATAGAAACCACAACTTTACCGCCGCCAGATAGCGTACCCATGATAGATGCGCCGCCGCCGATGTCAGAGCCGTTACCAACCACTACGCCAGCAGAGATACGACCTTCAACCATGCTCACGCCAGTTGTACCCGCGTTGAAGTTGATGAAGCCTTCGTGCATTACCGTTGTGCCTTCGCCAACGTGTGCGCCAAGACGTACACGAGAAGTGTCAGCGATACGAACGCCAGTTGGTACCACGTAGTCCACCATTTTAGGGAACTTGTCTACGCAATCTACGCTTAGTGCACGACCCGCTAGGCGAGCTTCGATTTGACGCTCTGCTAGTTCAGGTAGGTCGATTGGACCTTCGTTAGTCCATGCGATGTTGTGTAGTAGACCGAAGATGCCGTCTAGTACCGTGCCGTGTGGTTGAACTAGGCGGTTAGAGATAAGTTGAAGTTTTAGGAAACCTTCAGCAACGCTTTGTGGTTGCTCGTCAGTGGCAAGAATAACCAGTACAAGTGGCTGTGCTGATTCTGCTGCTTTTGCTGCGAAAGATGCGTTTGCTGCATCGCCGCTTGCTTCAAATGCTGCTGCCAGTTCTGCGCTTTGTGCTGCAGAGATCTCGATAGCTTGGTTGCCTTGCTCGTAACCTGCTACTGCTGCTAGTGCGTTAACAAGCGCTTCGCTTGGGTTTAGAACTGGGTTTGGGAAAAACGCTTCGATGATTTTGCCGTCGCGGTTTTTAGTTGCCGTACCAAAGGCTAGAGAGAAGAAAGCCATAGTTGATCTCCATGTGTTGAGTCTTGTGTCTCGTCTGTTCACTGACAAGAAATAATTAAGTTGTCAGCCATCATAAAGAGAGTGTTGGGGAGTTTAAAGAGGGGAAATGGAGAAAGTCTGTAGATGGATACCTTTTGTCTTTTTAGAGATATATTTGTCTGATGAGAAATGTGTCGCAAAAGCCTTCTCAGACCGATTTGGGGTAAATACGAAGTGAAGTTGGAAAAGGGGCGTAGCAAAAAATAAGGGGAGGACCGAAGTCACTCCCCCTACACTGGGTTTGTTGGATTTACTGGCTTTGGATAGTAAAGCGATAAATCGACTTAGAGGCTTAGCTCACCGACCTCTACTGCAAGTGCAACCGTTGCTCCTACCATTGGATTGTTGCCCATACCGATGAAGCCCATCATCGCTACGTGTGCAGGTACTGAAGAGCTACCCGCGAATTGTGCATCGGCGTGCATGCGACCCATGGTATCGGTCATACCGTAAGAAGCAGGACCAGCCGCCACGTTATCTGGGTGTAGAGTACGACCAGTACCACCACCTGATGCAACTGAGAAGTAAGGCATGCCTTCACGGTTACGTTCTGCTTTGTAGATGCCTGCTACAGGGTGTTGGAAGCGAGTCGGGTTGGTTGAGTTGCCAGTGATGCTCACATCCACTTGTTCTTTGTGCATGATAGCTACGCCTTCACGTACATCATCTGCACCGTAACAAAGGATCTCACCACGTGGACCTTGGGAGAATCGGCGACGTTCTACTTCCACTAACTCACCAGTTTGGTAGTTGTATTGAGTGCGTACGTAAGTAAAACCATTGATGCGTGAGATTAGGTAAGCGGCGTCTTTACCCAAGCCATTTAGGATCACTTTCAACGGATTTTTGCGTGATTTGTTGACGCTCAATGCGATTTTGATTGCGCCTTCTGCCGCTGCGAATGACTCATGACCAGCAAGGAAAGCAAAACAGCCACTTTCTTCATTCAGTAGGCGAGCCGCCAATGCACCATGACCGATACCCACTTGGCGTTGCTCTGCCACGCTGCCGGGTTTAGTGCACGCCTGAAGACCTTCACCGATGATGTTTGCAGCTTCTTCTGCTGTTTTTGCTCCGCGGAAAATCGCCAAAGCGGTGCCCAGTGTGTAGGCATCGGCAGCGCTTTCAAACGCGATAGGTTGAGTGTCCATCACTAGTGCTTTAGGGTCGATACCACGATCCATACAGTATTGGTAAGCCGCTTCCAGAGAAGAAAGTTGCATTTCGTCTAATGTGCGACGTACAGATTCAGTAATTGGAGTGTTCATAATCTCTTTCCTCTTGGTGGCAATTATTGTTGGCGTGGGTTGATGGTCGTTACGGCTTCGTCAAAACGACCGTAAGTCCCCGTTGCTTTGTCTGCGGCTTCTGCAGCAGATACGCCTTCGTTGATGGCTTTCATCATCTTGCCTAGGTTGAGATATTGGTAACCAATCACTTCTTTGTTTTCGTCTAACGCGAGTTTTGTTACGTAGCCTTCAGCCAGCTCCATGTAACGCACGCCTTTTGCTTTAGTTGAGTAGCTAGTACCCACTTGGCTGCGTTGAGTTTGACCAAGGTCTTCCAATGCCGCACCAATTTCCAAGCCGCCTTCAGAGAAAGCAGATTGAGTACGACCGTAAACAAATTGAAGGAAGATTTCGCGCATCGCGACGTTGATAGCATCACATACCAAGTCGGTATTCAGTGCTTCCAGAATAGTTTTGCCTGTTAGGATTTCTGCGGCCATTGCGGCTGATTGAGTCATACCTGAACAGCCGATCGTCTCGATCAAAGCTTCTTCGATGATGCCGTTTTTAACGTTGAGGGTCAGTTTTGCTGCACCTTGTTGAGGAGCGCAAGCACCAACGCCGTGACTAAGACCAGAAATCGCGATAACGTCTTTTGGATTGATCATTGCGCCTTCAACAGGGATCGGTGCAGATGCATGAAGATCGCCACGTTGAATCGGGCACATTGATTGGATTTCGTGTGAATATTGCATAATGTTTTCCCAGTGTATTTTTATGTCTTGAGAAAACAGGAGCGGGGTTGGAGGAGAGTTGATTTGCTCACTACAGAACTCTTACTTTTACGCTGGAGGCAAAAGCGTTTCCAACAGGGCTTACCTGTTCTCGTTTCTGTAGGAGTCATCAGCTGTAAAAGCGGTTTGAATCTTTCGATTCTGGTGGCACCCCATCACCGTGTGCGTTTAGAGTAGATCTAAGTCACACTAATCTGCAACATGAAATTTAGAGTAATTTGGGATATTAAATCGGTTCTTTATATTGCTAGAGATATATGGCGATAGATGAATGGCATAAAAAAACGCCGCATAATGCGACGTTTTTTCGAAACAAATGAGAGGCTTATGCAGCGTCTTCTTGTTCGCTATCTTCTTCAACAGCTTCAAGCTTCTTTGCTTTTTTTGGTGCAGGTTTACGTTTTGCACCCAGAGCGTAAAGCACTTCTTCTTTGTTTTGCGCAAGGTACATTGCAAGATCTTCTTGCTTACCTTCGTCTTCTAGAAGTTCACTCTTACCTAGCAGTGAGAATAACTCGTCCGCCATATCCAGCATTTTGTCGTATGCGTCAGCTTCCGCTTTAGAGGTAAAAGTCATTTTCTCTTCTCCATTGCGTTCTACCACGTACTTGACGATTACAGCCATGGTTGGTCCTCTAAGTTAATTTGTTAAATTTTATACTGGCTTTTTATACAGTTTTTGACCAATTAAGTCTAGCGACAAGCCTCAGAATGAGAGCCGTGTACAACTAAGTGACCAGCATTTGAACTATCTGCCTTGAACTATCTCCCGTGAACGACCCATCTCGAACTAGCCATCTTTAAGGTGTGGGTTCTCTGGTCGCTCCCAATCTTGGCAGAATTCAATGAATGTACGCAGGAGCGGGTTTTGATACTTCTCTTTGTGGATCAAAAGCCAGAAGCGACGCTTCATATCCAGTGGCATGTTGAGCATTTTCACACGACCATCTCGAATTGCAGGTTCTGCAGATAGGCGTGATAAACAACCTAAACCCAGCCCAGCAGATACCGAATTGATCAGCGCTTCTGTTGTATTGAGCTGAAAAGCCTCATGCCAGTGTTCTAGACGCGGAGCGATGGCGCGCATAAAGAACTCTCGAGAGCCAGAACCCGCCTCACGCAGAATCCATTCCGTGTCTTCGAGCTCGTTTAGGCTGATAGGACCTTCATCGAAGTTAGGGTAGTCCGGCGGACAAATCACACACATTTCGTCTTCACTGAATTGCGTTGATTCCAACTCTGGGTGTATGGTCTTGCCCTCAATGAGCGCGATGTCGAGTTCGTACGCGATCAACATGTCACAAATCTGGGCAGAGTTAGAGATGAATAAACTCTGCGACTGGTGATTCGTTTCATCACGAAAATCACTTAATAGGTAAGGTGCAACTTGGTTGCCGATGGTGTCACTGGCACCGATGCGAAGCAGCCCTGATAAGGTTTGGTCGCCATCGAACACACTCTCAATATCCCGAGCTCGGTTGAGGAGTTCATCCGCGAGGGGCAAAAGTTTTTGTCCTTCTTGGTTGAGAATTAAGCGGTTGTTCACCCGGTCAAATAGGTGATGACCAATTTGTTTCTCTAACTCAGACAGCGCCATACTCACGGCCGCCTTAGAAAGAAACAGGCTTTCCGAAGCCGCAGTTAGCGTTTTGTGCTGAGTGATCGTAGTAAAAACTTTCAGTTGTTTAAGAGAGATATGACTAGGCATGATATTCCGTTAAGTTTATCTGAACGTTAGTTTTAAATAATTAGATATATTGGAACGAAGTGCAAGAGTAATATACACCCCATAGAAAGTTAGCCTAGATTTTGAGGTCGTAATGATTCAAAGAACAAAAGCAAAAGTAATGGGAGCACCAACCCCAATGGCGGGTCTGGCTCTTGGTATTGCGAGCTTAGGTTGGAGTTGGGAAAACTTCGCCGAATTAAATGGCTATGGACAGTGGATTAGCGCGGGTATTGCAAGCGTATTATTAGCAATCTTGGCGATTAAGTTTCTTTTTCACAATCATTTGTTGAGACAAGATCTTGCGCACCCTGTGGTGGGTAGTGTCGTTCCGACTTTCGCGATGGGAACCATGGTGGTTTCAAACTCATTAGGGCACTTTTTCCCTGTTGCAGGTGACGTGCTTTGGTTAGTGGCGGTAGCTCTACATATCGTGTTCCTAGTGAGCTTCTTATACCACCGTGCGAAAGACTTCGAACTACACCACATGGTGCCAAGCTGGTTCGTACCACCAGTGGGTATTATCGTTGCAGACGTGTCTTTTTCTGGTAACCCAGTGCTTGCACCAATTGCACACGGTGCGTTGGTCTTCGGTATGGTGGCTTACGCGGTGATGTTGCCAATGATGATCTACCGTTTCATGTTCACCCATGAAATTCCAGATGCAGCAAAACCAACCATGGCAATCATGGCGGCACCAGCGAGCCTATCGTTGGCTGGTTACCTAACTGTAACAGCGACGCCTTCGCCAGTGATTATTGCTCTGTTATTTGGTATCGCGGTATTGATGACAGCCATCATCTACTTAGCCTTCTTTAAATTGCTAAGACTGCCATTTAGCCCAGGTTACGCAGCGTTTACCTTCCCAATGGTGATTGGTGCGACAGCTCTGTTCAAAACAGCAAATTGGATGGAAGCAAATGGTCTAGCAGCGCACTATGTACAACAAGTTCGCGGTCTAGCAGGTATCGAATTGATTGTGGCAACGATTGTGGTGACTTACGTAGGTTTGCAATACATCAATAACTTACTGATTCAACCGCGTTTAGTGACAACACATCACGCATAAGTCTTACTCGTAAAGCAAAGTCTCTTGGTCTCTCTCGCCAAGAGGCTTTTTTTGTATCGGTAGGGTGGGTTCTAAAGCCTATCTGAAGATAAAAAAATGCCACCCAAATAGGGTGGCGGAAAATTAGATACAATTTTAATACATCAAACTTTAGTAACCGCAGACATTGTAACCAGAGTGGCTCAGTAGAAGATGGCAATTCGAAATTTACTCTCCTCTGTTATGCCTACTTGCCTGATGGGCGTGCGTATTTCTTATCCTTTTTTATAGAAACGTGACATTTCATCGAGAGAATCTTGAATCACGTTCACTGGTACTTGATGTTCCTTATCCACTTTCAGTTGATTATTGACTTGTTGAGAGTGCCCGCCAGGGTTTACCACTAACATGGTTTCTTTCCCTACCAGCGCGTAGTTGTAATAACTGCCCGCAATGAACCAATCACGTGGAACAAAATTATCAAATAGGTCTCTTCCTACGCTATACGATTGTGTGTTGCCTTTAACGTCGAATAGCTCGTTCATTAGAGTAGGCACAATGTCATAGTGTGTGGTGCGGTAGTTGATCTGCTCCGGCTGATGATCCGGAAGATAAAGGTACAGTGGCACATGCACTTGAGTGCCACTGTAGTTACCCGTGTGACCCCAGTAGTTCATCTTATGATCGTTAAATTCCTCACCATGGTCGGAAGTGATCACCACAATAGTGTTCTCCAAGTCGACATTTCTGAGCACTTTTGCAATCAAGCTGTCGATGAAATACAACGAGTTTTTATAGCGATTATGGTAAAGCGAGGCGTCAAAATCGTTGTTCAGAAGAATATGATCGACGCGCTCCCAATAAGGTTTGAACTTAGCGAATTCAGGTTCTGGAAAACTGGTGCCATGAGCAGAATCGTAAAACAAGAAGCTAAAGTATGGCTGGTCGCTATCCTGTCTTTGAAACTCGAGAAATTCATCGGTGATTTCTCTGTCTCGCTCTATCTGGCCTTTACCTTCTCGTTTGATGGTTAAATCCTCTACCTTTTTGAACACTGTGCGTGATAGTGGAGGACTCGTTAAGGAAGCCGAACCAAAAATACCCATTCGATAGCCTTGGCTTTGCAAGGTATCCATGAATACAGGGGATTTTTGGCTCGCATAAAAGCTGTCCCAGTAAGTTGCAGGTAAGCTGTAGAACAAGCTAAAAATGCCCGCTTGAGTAGAGTTGCCACCGCTCATGTGTTGAGAGAAGTTGACCGTTTTTTCGGTGAACTTGCTGACATTTGGCATGATTTCTGGTGTTGCATCGCTGTAGCGCCACGCATCAATCAAGATGAATAACACATTCGGTTGCTTGTCTTTCGCCTCTACATTTACAGGGGCGAGTGGGTAGTTCAGTGAACTGCTTTCAATATTCTTTAGCTCCACTCGGTTTTGTGAGGCCATATTTTCATCCACCAAGTGATGGCGATAGATAAAATTACGTGCCGTTAACGGGTAGTAAAGAGGCCAGTTGTTCGAGAACTGGCTGACTTCGTCGTCATAGAGCGCGTTCTTATAGGCGTGGATAACCTGAGTACTCAGCAACAAGCCAAACCAAACTGCCACGATCACGAACTTTGCTCGGCTCTGAGCCAGTTTATTGGCTAACCAAACAGTGAATGCCAAACCAATGGCGAGCAGTGCAATATCGCTAATAAAAATTAGCCAACTCATCCAAGATATTTCAAATACGTCGCGACCGCCTTCGAAGAACATGCGGATCAACAGGCCATTGATGTGCAGTTTGTATTGCTGGAAAACGAGGATATCGGTTTTCAACATGATCAAGAGTGCGATGGCAATGGTGATCACAACGACTTTGAACATGCGCGTCGGCAAAAAGGACAGCAATAAACAACCCAACATCAGCGGAAGAGCAATTAAACCCAACCAGCCAAATTGTGTGGCAAGTAAATAATATTCTTGCAGAAAGGTGAGCGGTCCTACTTGGTTGTTTGACAGCAAAAATGGGTAACAAGCGATCGACAGATAAAGCGCAAAGCAAGCAAAAAATGCAATCAGCCAAGCGCCATTTGAAGAAAATTTGCGCAACATAGTTGTGGTATTCCAGTGCTTTTCTCATCCCTATCAAATCAAGAACAAAGTGTGGTTTAGCGTGACATCAAAACGATTTGAACCCCGCGGTTCTTCGCTTTCCACTCAATATTCAATTTGATGGGTATTGTTGTAAATATTTGCGTTAATTATAAAACAGTGTTTTTTATCATGAAATAGTTGTGATTGATGTCACGTTTTGTATTTGCATGTAAGACGTGACTTACAAATGTCAGTTGCTGGTTATTTGCGCAGAGTTCGGGTGTTCTCTAACCTTTTGTTATTTAAGCTATCGAGATCGCTCTAGGAATATATGCGGCTGTGCTAAGCTTGCTAGCAGTTTCCATTGGCGCTCGGTGCACTTACGTTGTTTACTGTCTATCACTCCAATCAGGTCGATGTTCTCAAATCACTTCTTGTTGAACTGATTCGCATCAACCCATTAGAAAACCCATTCGAAAAAGAGCAAATCCTGGTGCAAAGCCCGGGTATGTCTCAGTGGTTAAAAATGGAATTGGCGAAAGAGTTTGGTGTTGCAGCAAACTTAGAGTTTCCGCTGCCAGCGACTTTCATTTGGGAAATGTTTACCCAAGTATTGGCTGATGTGCCAAAGCGCAGTGCCTTCAACAAAGAAGCCATGACGTGGAAGCTGATGCACTTGCTTCCGGGCTTGCTCAACGAAGCGTCATTCGAACCTTTGGCTCGTTATCTTCAAGACGACACTGACAACTCCAAGCTGTATCAGTTGGCAGAGAAAATTGCTGATATCTTCGATGGCTATTTGGTGTATCGCCCAGAATGGATTGCAAGCTGGGAAGCAGGACAAATGGTGCCCGAACTTGAGGATGAGCATCCATGGCAACCGGTTTTGTGGCAAGCATTGTACGATCACACGGTTACTCTTGGGCAATCGCCTTATCATCGTGCCAATTTGTACGAACACTTCATTGATACGCTCGAAAACTTCAACGGCAACTTTGACCATCTGCCGAAGCGTCTGTTTGTGTTTGGTATCTCTTCACTGCCGCCACGTTACATGGATGCGCTCAAAGCCATTGGTGAACACATTGATGTGCACTTGATGTTTACCAACCCTTGTCGTTATTACTGGGGTGAGGTACGCGACCGTAAATTCCTAGCTCGCTTAGCAGCAAAACATCGTCAGCACGTGGTGTGGCAAGAAGACCATTCTGAAGTGCAAGGTGAGACTGAGCAGTTAAAAGGTTCACTAGAAGAAAACGTGATTGATGAGCTGCACACCGATGTGGTGGGTAACAGTTTGTTGGCTTCGATGGGCAAACTTGGACGCGATAACATGTATCTGTTGTCGCAGCTTGAATCCCATGAGATAGAAGCTTTTGTTGATGTCGAGCGCGACAGTCTGCTCCATCAACTTCAAGCAGATATTCTTAATCTAGAAGAGCACCAAGACGATGAGCAAATCGACAGCAGCCAGCACAAAAAAGTAGTGAGTTTGGGTGATAAATCTTTGGGCTTGCACTCTTGCCATAGCCCAATGCGAGAAGTGGAAGTGCTACACGACCAGCTTCTGGCGATGTTCGATGCTGATCCAACACTGAAACCGCGCGATATTATTGTCATGGTGGCAGACATTAATGCCTACAGCCCTGCGATTCAGGCGGTATTCGGCAATGCGCCGGGTGAGCGATTTATTCCTTACTCGATTTCAGACCGAACGGCCGATCAAGAAAGCCCAATTTTGGCGGCTTTCATGCAACTTGTTAATTTACCGAATACACGTTGCTTGGCTTCTGAATTACTTGAGCTGTTAGAAACGCCGGCGATTTTGAAGCGATTCGACTTAAGCGAAGATGATTTCCTTCAAGCTAAACAATGGGTGGAAGAATCCGGCATTCGCTGGGGGCTAGATAGCCATACCGGCAGCGAATTTGAACTGCCAGAGACACGCCAAAACACATGGCAATTTGGTATCCAGCGTATGTTATTAGGCTACGCGATGCCAGAATCTGCTGGTTTGTTTGAAGCGCAAGAGGGTAGCCTCTCGCCATACAATGAAGTACAAGGTATGGGCGCAGAACTTGCTGGTAAGTTAGCTCACTTTATTCAACAAATTAGCCAATATCGCCGCAAACTTTCACATGTTCAGTCGATTGATGCATGGCGTGAAACCTTGGTGGCGATGCTGGATGACTTCTTCTCCGTTGAGCTAGAAGGGGAAATGGCGCTTAAGTCGATTCGAGATACCTTAAGCCAACTGAAAGAACAGCTAACCGATGCGGCATTTGATGATGCCTTGTCGCCTTCTATTGTTAGCCAGTATCTACAAAACAAGCTGTCAGGAACACGGGTCAGCCAGCGCTTCCTTGCCGGACAAGTGAACTTCTGTACTCTGATGCCGATGCGTTCGATCCCATTTAGAACCGTGTGTCTACTGGGTATGAACGATGGTGTTTACCCGCGCTCAATGCCACCAGAAGGTTTTGACTTAATGACAGGGCGCACTAAACCGGGCGACCGTTCACGTCGAGACGATGACCGTTACCTATTCTTAGAAGCCGTGCTGTCTGCACAGCAAAGTTTGTACATCAGTTACGTTGGGCGTTCTATCCAAGACAACACTGAGCGCGTGCCGTCTGTGCTGGTGTCAGAGTTAATGGAATATTGCCATCAGAACTACTGCTTAGATGGCGATCAAGACCAGCCTGTCGATGACTCCGGAGATAAACTACTCAACGAGTTAGTGAACGTACATGCCATGGTGCCATTCAGCCCAAGCGCATTCCAAGGTTCTCATTCAAGCTATGCCAAAGAGTGGATTCCAGCTGCGTTGACCCAAAGCAATCAATCGCAAGGTCATGCGCGTGGCGAGTTTAACCGCGCATTAGATGATTACTTACTTGGCGCAACCTTCCCAATTGAGTTGGACTTGGTGGAATTACAACGCTTCTGGCGTTTGCCTGTGCAGTATTTCTTTAACCGTCGTTTGAAAGTGATGTTCGAGCCGCCATTGCCTGTGATGGAAGACGATGAGCCATTCGTGTTAGGCGGTTTAGAAAGTTATCAAATGCGTGATGAGCTACTGGAAACCTTGCTCGAAACCGCCATTGCTCAACCGTCTGCAAAAGCAGACGTGCTCAAAAACTTTATGAGTGAGCAACGCGCGCAAGGCAAATTACCGGTTGGGGCATTTGGTGATATCGAGTTTGAAACCAACCGCGTGCAAGCAGAAGAGCTGGTGGATAAGTTGGCGTTTTTATTCGGCGCACCGCAAGACGATTTAGAAATCGACCTTACCTTCGATGTGCTTGGTGAAGGAAAAAACATCCGTCTAACCGGTTGGTTAACTCAATGCTATCAGTCCGGTTTGATTCGCTACCGCAGCGGTAAAATTCGTGCGCAGGATTACCTTGCTGCATGGATTGATCATCTTGCTATGTCTGCCTCGGGTCACGCTAGAAAGACCCACGTTATCGGTTATGACCGAAAGGAAGGCGCGGTACATTTAGTTTACCCAGCAATGGCAGATGCTGAGCACGCGAAACAATTTCTTGCTGAATTAGTACGTCTGTTTTTTGAAGGCATGACCAAGCCATTGCCATATTTCCCGAAAACAGCACTGGCGTGTGTCGAGGCGGGCTTTAGTCGTGGCCACTGGGCTGATGACGAAGAGAAATCGCTGAAGAAAATGGCGGATGCATTCAATGATGGTTACATGAGCCCAGGCGAAGGAAACAATGCGTATATTTCGCGTATTTGGTCTACTTGGAATGACGAGCTTGCAGCAGAAGTTCGCATGCTGACCGCATTGGTTCTTCAAGGCGCAAGACTGGCGGCGATGGATGCCGATGATGAAAAGTAAGTTGGATTATTTAGATAAAGAAGAGAGTAGGGTGGCCGCCAGAAAATCATTATTTTTTGTAGGGCGTTCGCTGTACGGCCACAAGGTCAGAGGGACCATGATTCGTTTGAGTGTTTAGCCTGATCATTTATCAATACGTTAAAGTGATTGATCTGTTATCAGTGCTCATCTCGTGACGCGCATACTAGCGGTTGAAGATCAGGATAACCGTGAGTGAGATCCCACTAACCTCTAAATATTCCAACTTGTTAGACATATAAATAGAATTTTTAACGACAGATCACAGTTCGGTCAGTCGATAATCCGGAGAGATTCAGCGTTATGGCGCAAATGTCAGTTCCAACTCCACTGCAAACCATGACTTTTCCACTGCATGGTGCAAGGTTAATTGAAGCATCGGCAGGTACAGGTAAAACCTTTACCATCGCGGGTTTGTATCTGCGACTCCTACTAGGGCATGGCACGACAGATACGAAGCACCGCGTACCTTTGACTGTGGATCAAATTCTGGTAGTGACTTTTACCGAAGCTGCAACAGCGGAGCTGCGTGATCGTATTCGTGCGCGTATTCACGACGCGAGGATCGCATTCGCTCGCGGACAAAGCTCAGATCCTGTGATTCAACCTTTGTTGGAAGAAATCGAGGATCATAAGCAAGCCGCCGAGATCCTTTTGCAAGCAGAGCGCCAAATGGATGAAGCCGCGGTGTACACCATTCATGGTTTCTGCCAACGCATGCTGACGCAAAACGCTTTCGAATCTGGTAGTCGTTTCAATAATGAGTTTGTGACAGACGAAAGCCATCTAAAAGCGCAAGTGGTTGCCGATTACTGGCGTCGTAACTTCTACCCTCTGCCATTCGCTTTGGCTGGAGAAGTACGTCAATTATGGGGCTCGCCATCGGATCTTTTGTATGACATCAGCAACTACCTCACGGGCGCGCCGCTAAGTCTCTCTGTTCCTGCAATGCAAGGTAGCCTTGCCGATTTGCATGAGCAAAACTTAAAGCAAATTGATGCTTTGAAAGCCCAGTGGCGTGATAACCAAGATGATTTCCTCGCGTTGATTTCTGATTCCGATGTCAACAAACGCAGCTACACCAAAAAGTCTTTGCCGACGTGGTTAGAAGCGGTCAACGTATGGGCTTCGACAGAAACCACTGGTTATGACTATCCAGATAAGCTGGAGAAGTTCGCGCAGAATGTGTTATTTGAGAAAACCCCGAAAGGCACTGCGCCACAGCATCCTGTGTTTGAGGCGATAGAAGCCTTCCTTGCCAACCCAATCAGCTTAAAAGCGCCATTGTTAGCTCATGCGATTGAGCATTGTCGCGTGATGCTGGCAAAAGCAAAAAATCAGAAACAATGGTTGTCATTCGATGACTTGCTGACTCAGCTTTCTGCCTCGATTGATACCGATGAAACCGCATTACTGACAGAGCGTATTCGCACGCTTTATCCGGTAGCGATGATCGATGAATTCCAAGATACCGACCCACTGCAATACAGTATTTTTAGCCGCATTTATTTGGATAATCCTGAGTGCGGTTTGTTTATGATCGGTGATCCGAAACAGGCGATTTACGGTTTCCGTGGGGCGGACATCTTCACCTACATCAAGGCGCGTAACCAAGTTAGTGCTCACTACACGCTTGGCACCAACTGGCGCTCAAGTGCCGATATGGTATTGGCAGTGAATCAGATTTTTGCTCTGCCAGATAGCCCGTTTATTTATGACTCCGACATTCCATTCCACCCTGTGGATTACAGCCCAAGTGCCGACAAACGCGTTTGGACCATGGGTGGTCAAAAGCAACCTGCACTGACTTATTGGCTGCAAGAAGCGGAAGATAAACCTCTGCCAAAAGGCGAATATCTCACCGCCATGGCAGAGGCGACAGCGAGCCAAATTCAAACCATTTTGACCGCAGCGCAACAAGGCCAAGCGTGTTTGGTCAATGGCGAAAAGCAAAAACCAGTCAAAGCGGGTGACATTGCTGTGTTGGTGCGAACGGGTAGCGAAGGTCGCATGGTCAAACAGGCGTTAGCCGACCAAGGCATTGCCAGCGTGTACCTTTCTAACCGCGATAGCGTGTTTACCAGTTCTGTCGCACAAGACTTACAGCGTTTGCTGCAAGCGGTGTTAACGCCAGAAAATGACAGAGCATTGCGTGCCAGCCTAGCATCAGAATTATTTGCTCTAGATGCAGCCAGCTTAGACGCCCTCAACAACGACGAAACCGTGTGGGAAAATGCGGTTAATGAGTTCAAAGAATACCGCAAACTTTGGGTGCAACGTGGCGTGCTACCTATGCTGCGTGCAGTGATCAGCAAGCGCCATATTGCTGAGCGTCTGCTAGAAGAAGGGGCGAGCTCACAAAGCGAAAACGGTGAGCGAGTACTTACCGATTTGATGCACATTGGTGAGCTATTGCAGCAAGCGAGTAACGAATTAGACAGCGATCACGGCTTGCTGCGTTGGTTAGCACAATCTATCAGCGATGCAGAGCACGGGTTGGGTGGCAGTGATGACCAAATTCAACGTCTGGAATCAGAGCGTAACTTGGTGCAAATCGTCACCATTCACAAATCCAAAGGTCTGGAATATGACTTAGTCTTCTTGCCATTTGTGTTTGGTTACCGAGAAGCAAGTGAAGCCAAATACTACGACGCTGAGAACGATCGCACCGTGCTTGATATCACGGGTAACGATGCGTCGTTAAAACAGGCAGATAAAGAGCGCCTTGCTGAAGACTTGCGCCTTATCTATGTAGCGCTAACGCGTGCCGTGTATGCCTGCTTTATTGGTGCTTCACCACTACGCAATGGCCGCTCAACCAAAGAGCCAACTGGCGTGCATCACAGTGCGATTGGTTATTTGGTGCAAAATGGTCAAGAGGGCGGCATTAACGATTTGTTTGTTGGGTTGAAGAAGCAGCAAGAGAATCTCGAGAATGTCGTGATTTGTGATCCCCCAAAGCAGCACGACGAGATGTATGTTGCGGAGCAAACAGAGTTGGATGCACTGACAGCTAAAGAGCTGCAAAACCCGATTGATAGAAACTGGCGAATCACCAGTTACTCGGGCTTGGTTAAACAAGGTTCTCATCATGCCGAGCATGACGCGACGATTGAAATTACCGGCTTTGATATCGATTCTTCAGAAGAGCAAGATGAGGCGGAATTGGTTGAGCCAGAACGCTCTATCTTCAACTTCCCGCGTGGCGCACGTCCGGGTACTTTTCTGCACAGCTTATTTGAGGAAATTGAGTTTACTCAGCCCGCGACGACAGAAGAGAACACCCAAATCATCCTCGGCTTGATGGAAAGTGAACAGCTTGATGAAGAGTGGCTGCCAATCCTGCAACAGTTGATTGATACCGTGCTGGCAACGCCTTTGGATAGCAAAGCACTGCTACTCAATCAGAAAGGTCCGACGCAACGTTTGGTTGAGATGGAATTCTTATTACCGATTGAAGTGCTATCTGCACCAGCATTGAACCGCGTGATTCAACGTCATGATCCGTTGTCTGCCAAAGCGGGCGATCTGGGTTTCCAAACTGTGCAAGGCATGTTGAAAGGCTTTATTGACTTGGTGTTTGAGCACCAAGGTAAATACTACGTTCTCGACTGGAAATCGAACCACTTAGGCGATGATGTGCTCCACTATCATGGCGATGCGTTGAAGTCGGCGATGGCGGCTCATCGTTACGATCTGCAATACCAAATCTATGCTTTGGCGCTGCATCGTTTCTTACGCAGCAGATTGCCAAATTATGATTATGAACAGCACTTTGGCGGTGTTTATTACCTGTTCTTGCGTGGTATGGATGGGCAAAGTGATCATGGTATTTTTTCTGCCAAGCCAACCTTTGAATTTTTACAAGAAATGGATCATTTGATTGATGGTCAAGCACCTGACACGCGATCCAGCGAATCGGGTCAGATGGAGTTAATTTGATGAAAACCAATGATCTTCTTTCTGAGCAAAGCAGCCCTGTAGCAACACGAGATCTATTGGCAACTTTAGAATCGTTGGCAAAAAAAGGGGCGATTCGCCAATTGGATTTCCAGTTCGCGCGCTTTATCTATTCGCAAGTTGAGCAACAAGCGAACAGCCAAGAACTGGCATTTATTGCTGGTGTGGTCAGCAGTGAATTAGGCAAAGGGCACATCTGCTTGCCTCTGTTTGACAGCCAAGGGCAGCCAACAGACCTTGCCAGTAAGCTCGGTCTATTTGGGGAGTCTGCGTTAGCGCTTAATACTCAACTGCAGGGCGTCAATTGGGTGGAGCTTCTGCAAGTATCGCCTTTGGTTGGTACTCAAGGTGAAGCTTTGCCAATGATGTTTGATGGCGAACGTCTCTACTTGCATCGTTACTGGCACTATGAAGTGACGTTGGCGGACAAGCTCAATCAACTCAGTGCGGCTGTAAACCTACAGCCTCAAGAGTTCACACGTTTGTCTGAGTTGCTGCATCATTTATTCGCTCGTCAGTACCACTTTCTGTTCAATGCACTTGCCAAAGCGGCAGAGGCAGGAACCAGCAATCAAGTGTTACGCCAGCAGCTAGTCTGTGACCATTTGGATGTGGCTACCGTAGACAGTCTCGATTGGGTAGCCATTGACGGGGCGATCTGCCAAGTTAAACAAGTTCACGATCTACAAGTGCTGGACAAGCTTGTGCCATTATCGGCTTGTGTTAACTGGCAGAAGGTCGCTGCTGCGGTGGCACTGACGCGTCGTTTTGCGGTGATTTCAGGTGGTCCGGGTACGGGTAAAACCACTACGGTAACCAAACTGCTTGCCGCATTGATTGAGCAAGCAGGACAAGAGAAAAACCTCACCATCAAGCTGGTGGCGCCAACAGGTAAAGCGGCAGCGCGATTGACGGAGTCTATTGGTAAAGCGATTCAAGAGTTGCCAGTGGAGCCTGAGCTTAAAGCGAAAATTCCAACCGAATCGAGCACTTTGCATCGACTACTGGGCGCGATCCCGAATAGTGCAGAGTTTCGTCACAACAAGCAAAATCCGCTACATCTCGATATTTTAGTGGTGGATGAAGCCTCCATGGTCGATTTGCCGATGATGTACAAAGTTGTCGATGCGCTGCCAAAGCATGCACGTTTGATTCTTCTGGGAGATAAAGACCAGTTGGCATCGGTAGAAGCGGGTGCGGTGCTCGGTGATATCTGTTCGTTCCACGCATTTGGCTTTGGCAAAGAGCAGGCGTCTGCGGTCGCGAAGTTAACGGGTTTTGACACCTTGGCTTACAGCACCAACAGTAATGCTTCGATTGCCGATAGCTTATGTATGCTGCAAAAGAGTTACAGATTCGATGCCCGCTCTGGTATCGGTCAGCTAGCGAAAGCGGTCAACGCTGGCTCAGCTGCAAAAGTAGACGACGTTTGGAGTCGTGATTTTGCTGATATCGAGCATTTCGCACTGAGTAGTCAAAATTACAATCAGATGATGCAGACTTTGGTTGCCGAATATGGTCGTTATTTAAAACGCATCGGACAGCAAGAGATTGACCAGAAGACTGGGGAACCAGAAACACTGACCCATAAAGCCAAAGCCGTGTTGGATACCTTTAATCAATGTCGATTATTGTGTGCCATCCGAGAAGGTGATTTTGGTGTGACAGGTTTAAACCAACGCATTGAAAAAGCACTAGCTGCACGTAAGTTGATTCAAACCCAAGAAGAGCTTTGGTATCACGGTAGACCTGTAATGGTCACTCGTAACGATCATGGCTTGGGGTTATATAACGGTGATATTGGCATTTGTATGCGAGACGACAGCGAAGGCGAATCGCGTCTCAAAGTGTTCTTTGAACTACCGGATGGCAGCGTGAAGTCGGTACTGCCAAGCCGAGTCCCTGAGCACGAAACCGCATATGCGATGACCATTCATAAATCACAGGGCAGTGAGTTTGAATACACGCTGATGATTTTGCCGCCAGATTTCAGTCCAATCCTCACTCGCGAGCTGATCTACACTGGCATTACTCGCGCGAAGAAACGCCTTGCGATGTACGCTGAGATGAATGTTCTCAAGCGCGGTATTAAGGTGAAAACTACTCGAGCGAGTGGTTTGGTTGAGCGACTTAGAAATTGAGTTTACTCATTCAAAAATGAGAAGTTTTCATGAACTAAATATGTTTTTATGTGGCGGGTCGTAATCCCGCCATTTTTATGTCTGCAAGTCTTATTCAAAATTGAAGTGTTGGAATTCTTGGCGATATCATCTTATGCACTTTAGTGCATTATGAGGCTTTCCATGAATACAACTCACTTCAATAGCGTTAATCGATACACTTCGGTCTATAGCGTAAAACCAGGCGATACCTTATCAAAGATCATCTTCAAGTTTTACCAGATTAGATTTGGAAGCGGTGGATACAAAGCTGCACTTCAGCAAATTATCTTAGATAACCCACAAATAAATGATCCCGATAAGATTAAGATTGGGCAATCGCTTATTCTTAGAAAGTTAAACACTCCGACTGGTGTTGAAAGTCGACCAGCTAGTACAAATGTCCAAACTATCTCTGAAGCAGACCAAAAACAGTTCGACTCTACAGTTAAGGCGTTGTCTATACCTGAGCGAGAAGCATTTTGGGCGCTCTCTTGGCTAGATGATAACTGGGGACCTGCAAGCACTGGAATAGGTGCTAGTTTTGCTTCAATGGGTTTTTTATTAGGAAGTGAGTCCAAAGGGAACATATCAGAACTCAAAAAGCTCGATGGGCTTTATCAAGACTACAAAGCCAGTAGATTAACAAAAGGGCAGTATGATTATCGCAGAAGAAAGCTATTGGAGACGGTTGCTAAAAATCTAGGCCCCACAGAAAAGCTATTCTTTAACGGCCAGAAAGCACGTGAATCAATGAGGATCTCAAGGAAGGGTGGAGTTCCTGCGACATCTGTTATAAAGAAAAATACAGACAAACTTGCTAAGTTGTCAAAAGCGGCTGCTAAAGGTGGAACAGTTCTTACTGCTGTGAATCTTGGGTTGGCTTGTAACCAAATAGCGCGTGCGAAAACTGATGTGGAGAAAAATGAAATATTAGTAGATACCGCGGTAAGCACTGTGGTTGGTCTAGCTGGAGGTGCTGTTATATCGCTAGTCGTACTGGCGACTCCGGTTGGTTGGATTGGTGCCCTTGCGTTAGGTGTTACATCTGGTATTGCGAGTTACGCTTCCGGCAAAGTTGTCGCTAATGTATATAAAGAACTATATAGCGATGTCGACTTGGTCAAGAAAACTAGGGTTGGAGAAGTATGCAGTTATTAGAGTTATCTTTTATTGCATTTTTTATCGCAGGTGGTTTGCTAGTCTTTTGGTATCTAGTTGTAGGCATATTTTTGATATACGTTACACCAGATCAGGTTAAAAAATACGCTTACACAGGTAAGCACTATACAGCGGTAGAGCTGGCTTTGGTTTCTGGCTTCCATTTTGGAGCCTTGATACATGGCCTTGCATTGTTGGCTGCCATCGCGTTTCCTCGACTTGGCCGAAAAAGAGGACTGAGCGATGTACGCAGCATATGTCCTCAATGGCTGATTAAGGTTAGCGTGGTTTATTGGTTGATACTGCTAATCATTCTATTTGTTATATTCTCGACGTTATTAATTATGGCCTTTCACTGAGCATACTTACAAAAAGACCGAGCGCGATGCTCGGTCTTTTTTAATTTTGTGTAAACGCATTGGTAAATGACACGCTGCGAATTTTGTACTGCTGTTGGTAAGCCAAGATAAAATCTTTAATGGCGTCATTGACGGGAAATACGCAGTGGACGTCTAGCCCTTCCAGAAAATGGTTATCCGCCATATCCCAGAAGCTTTGAAGTGAGTTACAAATAATGGTTTTCATAACAGTGCTCATCTTATTCATTGTAAGAGTAACAACTGTCCTTGATGCGTCATGCAGAGCAGCTAAGCTTGCTCCGCACTTTAGGGTGATACTTATTCACCTAGATCCATTTGTCGATTGTTTGAAATGCGACCGTTTGTTGCGCAGAGTATAACCAACAGTATGTATATTGAAAAGGTTAAATTGCGACCAATATCAATGTAAAGCTTTGCATAATTATTTAGTCGTAGAACGTACTGAGTTTCGTTCTTCCTCATAGGTCTAACGCGAGGATTTTCGACTTACGCTGGAAGTTGTACAGCCCTTGCTTTGCCCCTGGTAGATAATCGACGCTCACCTCATAGAAACCTTGTTCTCTAAACCAATGCAGACTGTGTGTTGTCAGGACAAAAATCTGATTGATACTGTCTGACTTAGAGCGGTGCTTCATGTAATTGAGTAGCAATAATCCACGATTACCGTCGCGATAGTCTGGGTGGATCGCCACGCAAGCCATCTCCGCTTTTTGCTCCTCAATATATGGGTACAAAGCCGCGCATCCGATGATCAGACCATCTTTCTCGATGATGGTGAATTTATTAATTTCTTGCTCAAGTTGCTCGCGAGAACGCCTTACTAGTACGCCCTGCTCTTCTAATGGGCGAATTAGATCTAAAATACCGCCAATATCGTCGATGTCCGCTTCACGTACCTGTTCGGCACTGGCCATCACTACTTGTGTACCGATACCATCGAAAGAGAACAATTCTTGGATGAGTGCGCCATCCACTTTGTAGCTGATAAGGTGGCTTCGTGGCACTCCTGCACGGCAAGCTGCAATAGAGCCTTTAAGAAAACGTAATGTACCGGAGTTATAGTCGGTGTCTGGTGCGGTGTTCTCAGTAAGCTTCTTAATGACATGCTCTGCTTCGATAGGGAACAGTTCAGCGACGGCGTTACCGTTATCGTCAATCACCCCTTGCTCTGAGCAGAAGCCAATCAGTTTGTCGGCTCCAAGCTTTATCGCCAACTGGGTGGCCACTTCTTCTGAAAGCAGATTGAAGCATTCGCCTGTGACTGAGCTGGCAATTGGACCAAGTAACACAATGGAACCTTGATCGAGTGTGCGATGGATAGCATCAGTATCGATTCGACGAATGCGGCCGCTGTGACAATAGTCGACGCCATCATCAACACCGAGCGGTTGAGCAATGACAAAGTTGCCGCTCACGACGTTCAGTTGGGTACCTGCCATTGGCGTATTATTTAGACTCATAGATAAGCGTGCAGTAATGGCCAGTTGAAGCTGCCCTGCGGCTTGCATAACTACTGAAAGGGCTGCTTCATCTGTGATACGAACGTTTTTGTGGTATGGCGTGGTAAGGTCCTGTTTCTCCAGTAGTTGATTGATCTGAGGTCTAGCTCCATACACCACAACCACTTTAATGCCCAAGCTATGCATTAAAGCAATGTCGTTGATAATGTTGCCAAAGTTTTTATCAGCAACCGCTTCGCCTCCAAGCATCAATACCATGGTTTTTCCACGGTGTGCATTCACATAGGGTGTGGATTGACGGAATCCTTTAACCAGAGCAGTACTACGAATTTTCACTACAGCCATTCCTTGTGTTTATTTATGCTTTAATATTGTCTTTTTATTCAATTGTTGGCAAGCCAATTTTTTGGAATAAAGCACAAACATCGTGAGCGTGGTGCTTGGTTGTGTTTGGTCGATGGGGGTACAATGCATGGGTCTAGTTCAAACACGTGAGCCTCATGTCTTCAGTTGTAAATAAGAATGCTGCGATCGCTGCTCAAACCGAGCAAAATTCCTCAACCAAATCGACATTTCGAAAGTGGGTCGAACGTTCACTTATGCTGACGGCGCTCATCGGTACTTTCGCCGTTTTGATGATGTACGGTGATTTGATTACGCGCTATGTAAATCCTCCGATCCCTAAATCGACCATCTATGGAAAATGGGTCGAGCAAGATGTAGCTCCCTATGCTCGAGAAGAGTTTGTTCTGAGTGAAAGAGGAGTAACGGTACGCGGATCAACTGTTGCGACGGACTTTGAGTTTGATGGTGATACTTTGTCATATAAAGTGGGCTCTACGGTACGCACATTTGAGTTTACAGACCAGCACTACGCTGAGATAAAACTGGACTCAAATGCTCATTACCTTCCCGTGTTTCGTTTGGAAGGTCATTCTAATTTAGCGGTTCGCTAACCCCCGTTTCTCAAAGCGTGATTCGTTGCGTGTGGCAGGGAATCGCGTTTTGTCACATCTTTATGTTCTTGCGACTTTTCACAAACATTTTCCGGACAATCGTTTGATTCCATTGCTGTTATTATCCTCAACCCAGTTTAAATGGATAAATTGGCAGCAAACCAAGTCTTTGCCTTAACGCTGATACACTTTGTCGCAGCTTTTCAATTGCGTCGTTTGCATTTGTTTGCCATCCTTTTGCTATCTTCTTTTACGGAAAAAACACGTGTTTAAAAAACTCCTTCCTATTGTCTCTTTAAGTCTGCTATTTGGTTGTGCGGCTGAGCCAGAACAAAACCTACTTGCTAAGCAAGATTACGATGGCGAGTTTTCGCATATTTTGAATAAAGCCGATGTTGTTGAATCGAACAAGCCACAAGATTTTACTGAGTTCAACAAACAAGCAGAACAGGTTGTGATTAAGTCGCCTTCAATGGCAAAAATGTACCAGCCACTTTACGAGAAGTTGAGTGAATGGGCATTGCAGAGTGGTGATACGACTGCGCTCAGTGCTTACGGCATTCAAGCCGCGCAGCTGGGTGGCGGTGACAAGAAGGGTAACGTGTTGTTCACGGGTTACTTCTCACCAGTGATGGAATTGCGTCACGAACCAAACGAAACGTTTAAATACCCGGTGTATGGCAAGCCGGTTTGCAGCTCAAACTGTCCGACACGTGCCGAGATCTATAATGGGGCGCTAGAGGGGCAAGGTCTAGAGCTTGGCTATGCACCCAATATGATTGACCCGTTTATGATGGAAGTGCAGGGCAGCGGCTTTGTTCATTTTGAAGATGACGATACGCTGGAATACTTCGCTTACGCAGGCAAGAACAACAAAGCGTACGTGAGTATTGGCCGAATTCTAATTGAGCGTGGTGAAGTGCCACGTGAAGAGATGTCACTTAAAGCTATCAAAGATTGGGTAATGAAGAATGATGAAGCAACGGTTCGCGAGTTGTTAGAGCAGAACCCTTCTTATGTCTTCTTTGCGCCACAAGCGGACGCGCCAGTAACGGGCTCTGCGGGCATTCCTTTACTGCCAATGGCATCGGTAGCAGGCGATCGTTCGATTCTACCTATGGGTACGCCAATTTTGGCGGAAGTGCCGCTACTTAATAAAGACGGTACATGGAGCGGGGCACACCAACTTCGTCTTCTTATAGTGTTAGACACTGGCGGTGCGGTGAAACAAAATCATCTCGATCTATACCACGGTATGGGACCACGTGCGGGTACAGAAGCCGGTCACTACAAGCACTTTGGTCGAGTATGGAAGTTGGGCTTGGAAAACACGCCAACGCAAGCACCTTGGGCTTTGCCGCCAGAGAAGTTACAATAAGCGCCTAGCGAGAGGAATCGCCTCTCATCATCTAGACATTTCCTCAAAGAGTGCGTATAAATCGCACTCTTTGTTTTTCTATCGATCATCTGGAACTTCAATATGCGTGAACTCGATACTCCGGCATCTGACAGCTACAACCAACGTTTTGGTGGCACTCGTCGTCTCTACGGCAACAGCGAAGTAGAAATTCTTCGTGCTGCACACGTGTGTGTGATTGGTATTGGTGGCGTAGGTTCTTGGGCGGTAGAAGCGCTGGCACGTACTGGTATTGGTGAGCTGACGCTGATTGATATGGATGACGTGTGTGTGACTAACATTAACCGTCAAATCCACGCGATGACTGGCACGGTTGGTCAAAGCAAAATTGAAGTGATGGCAGAGCGCGTTAAGCTGATTAACCCAGAGTGTAAGGTGAATCTGATTGACGATTTCATCACGCCAGATAACCAGCACGAGTACTTGAGCAAAGAGTTCGATTACGTGTTGGATGCGATCGATAGCGTAAAAGCAAAAGCGTCTCTACTGGCTTACTGCCGTAGTAACAAGATTAAAGTGATCACAACCGGCGGTGCTGGTGGTCAAATCGATCCAACCCAAATCATGGTGGCGGATCTGACCAAGACTATCCAAGATCCACTGGCGAAGAAGATCAAAGATACATTGCGTCGTCATCATAATTTCCCGAAAAATCCAGCGCGTAAGTTTGGTATCGATTGTGTTTTCTCTACGGAGCAATTGAAGTACCCACAAGCCGATGGTTCAGTATGTGGCGTGAAATCGACAGCAGAAGGTCCAAAACGTATGGACTGTGCGAGTGGTTTTGGCGCCGCGACGGTCGTAACCGCAACGTTCGGTTTTGTTGCGGTATCACGCATCGTTGAAAAGCTGATCCAAAAGCATAAGAAGTAATTCAAAGAAGAGAGCGCACCAATGACGGATTTTCCTGTTTCGCCGTTTGGCACCGACATCACCAGTGAAGACATCGCCGCAACCATGCAGCAATTTAAAGGTTGGGAAGACCGTTACCGTCAGGTGATTCAATGGGGTAAAAAGCTGCCTCAAATGCCTGAAGAGCTTAAATCAGAGCAAGTCACTGTATCTGGTTGTGAGAGCCTAGTGTGGTTGGTGAGCAAAGAGCAAGACGGTGTATGGCACTTATGTGCTGATTCTGACGCACGTATCGTTCGTGGCCTGATTGCCTTGGTAATGGCAGCTTACGACGGCAAAACAGCAGAGCAAATTCAAGCGTTTGATATTGATGCTTACTTTGAAAAGCTGGGTTTAATCGCTCATCTAAGCCCATCGCGTGGCAACGGTTTGAAAGCGATTGTTGAGCAGATCAAAACACAGGCTCAGTAATTGCGATTAGTTAACACCGCATAAAGAACAAAACAAAGAAAAGGGTTGAAGCCAAATGGTTTCAACTCTTTTTCTATAAATCTACAGTGGAATTTTTATTGTTAAAGCATATCGACCGCTTTCTCTACTGCTGCAATCAGCTTCTCAACATCTTCTAACGTATTGTAGATACCAAAAGAAACGCGCACCGTGCCTTTGACGTTGAGCGCATCCATCAGAGGGTGAGCACAGTGATGACCAGCACGAACAGCGATGCCTTGTTGATCAAGCAGGGTGGCAATATCTTGATGGTGAACACCATCCATCACAAAAGTAAGCACTGAAGCATTCGGTTGATAACCGAGGATTTGAATGTCGTCCAACTGGTTTAGTGCTTGGTAAGCTTTGTCTTGCAGAGAATGCAGATGTGCCTCTACTTCGGTTTGGTTAAAGCCTTGGTACCAATCGATAGCTTTTGCTAAAGCAATTGCGCCTGCGACGTTCGGTGTACCCGCTTCAAACTTACCCGGCAAGGCAGAGAAGGTGGTTTTCTCGAACGAAACTCTTTCGACCATTTTGCCGCCGCCGTGCCATGGTGGCATCGCTTCTAAAAGTTCAAGCTTGCCATACAGTACGCCAATTCCAGCAGGTGCATACAATTTGTGACCAGAGAAAACATAGAAATCAACATCGAGCTCTGCCAAGTTCAACGGTTCATGAACAATACCTTGTGCACCATCAACAACAACAGCCGCGCCTACCGAATGTGCCATGGAGATGATTTTCTCAATAGGCTGACGAGAGCCCGTCACATTGGTGATTTGTGCACACGCTACGATTTTACAGCGCTCCGATAACAGTGCTTCAAACGCATCGATATCGAACTGGCAATCGGAGGTCATCGGAACCTTAATGACTTTCGCGCCCGTTTGCTCTGCGACAATTTGCCAAGGCACGATGTTGGCGTGATGTTCCATTTCACTGATCAGGATTTCATCACCCGCTTGGAGTGAGCTTCGAGCATAAGTTTGCGCGATTAGGTTTAGTGCTTCGGTTGCGCCTCGAGTCCAAATGATTTCTTTTGAACTGCTCGCCCCAATGAACTTCGCAACGGTGTCACGAGCCGCTTCAAATTGACTGGTCGCGTTGGCTGTTAAGCTGTGACTGCCACGGTGCACATTAGCATTTTGTGCACTGTAGTAACGGCTAATCACATCGATCACGCACTGTGGCTTTTGCGTTGTTGCTGCGCTATCAAGGTAAACCAAAGGCGATTGGTTTACGTCTTGATTTAGGGCTGGGAACTGTTCGCGTACAGCGTTTACGTCAAACATCATTCGTCACCGAGCTCGTGATAATGCAGTGTTGGGATGGTAACTAGTGGCTCTGCAACCATCCATCCATGCTCTTTACCAGAAAGTTTGATAATGATTTCCATCGCGAACTCAAGTGCGGTTCCTGGTCCCTGACTTGTCAGTAGGTTGTGATTCACATCCATGGTGACACGTTTAGCTCGCCATTTGTCTTCCGGAATATGAGATTGGAAGCTTGGATGGCATGTCATCAAGGCTTCTGGGTAAAGGTTGTGATGTTGCAAAACCAAAGCAGGTGCAGCACAAATTGCCGCAACCAGCTTACCTTCGTACATGTGCTGTTTCAGGATCTCAATCATGATGGTGCTATCACGGAAGGTTTCTGCACCACCTACGCCACCAGACAGAACAATCGCATCAAACTCGTCATCGGCAATATCGACCAGCTTGCAATCCGCGGTAAGTGTCACGCCTCGAGACGCTTTCATAGTCAGTGCACCATCGAAATCTGCGCTTGCGACGGTTACGTCATAGCCAGCTCGAACCATCAAGTCGATAACGGTTACGGCTTCCATTTCTTCTGTGCCCGGCGCGATAGGTACTAAGATCTTTTTATTCATTGTTCTGTCCAGCTTTGTTCAATCTGTTTGATGCGTTGATAGAGTTTGGCGTTCTCTGGCGTACTAATGTGATGCTTTTCAGCAGCTTTCAGCAAATAGCCGGTAATAAAATCAATTTCGGTGCGACGCTGGTGATAAACATCTTGTCTCATTGAAGAGTAGTTGGCTGCTGTTGCGTTCACCACTTGCATAACAGTGGTGTGAAGAGAATCAAAATCGACCTTTATCCCTTCTTTATTCATTATCTCTACCAACTCGCGAGTGATGTTCGCCAACTCGGTGGTAAATTCCGGAGCGGCAAGCTCACCATTTTTACACTGATGAATGGCCGTCAGGGGGTTGATAGCACAGTTGATCGCAAGCTTGGTCCACAGGGCAGCGTTGATATTTGGGTTCCAATTGACCTCTGGCAAAGCGTGATTCATCACCTCCGCTAAGAAGTCACATTGAGCACCTTTAGTATTAAAACCACCCAGTTGAGTATTTCCCTGGCCAGTATGCAGAACCTGCTCTTTACTCGCTTTGTAAGCACCGTGTGTTGTTGTGGCAACGATTAATGGGTTATCAGCAAGTTTGGTTTCGATGAGTTGTGCGGTTCCCATTCCGTTGTGCATCAGCATTATGATGGTGTCAGTGTTGATATAAGGAAGAAGAGGCTTAATCGCGGTTTCCACTTGCCATGCTTTTACTGTCACAACAATCAGATCTGCACTTTGAACAGAAGGGATGTGCTGATTAGAAAAATTGATTGCTGGATGGTCATCAAGTTGGAGCGACTGCTCGCTGTTTGAGCTTCTTCCCCACAAGGAAACATTGTGTCCAGCAAGTTTGAATTTAGTCGCCCAAAGTGAGCCAACGGCTCCTGGACCTAAGATGAGAATATTCACCAAACGCTCTCATTAAAAAGGTTTGCTGCAAGGATAATGAGGGAAAAAAGGAAAGCAAATAAAAATGGCGCCAAGAGGCGCCATTTTTGGGGAACTTATCGGTTCTATTAGAACTTGTAAGTTACAGCAACGTAGTGTGCTACGCCTGAAGAGTCAACAGTTTGAGTCCATGGTAGTGCTTTACCATCTTCAAAGCCGTATACGTCTTTGTATAGTTTCAGGCCGTAACCAACTGCGAAACGATCAGAGTGCCAGTAGATACCGTTGAACATAGCACCGCCGTTTGACGTGTTAGTGTTGAACTTGTTGCCTTCTTTGTCTTCCATACCAAATTGGTAATCGATGTAACCTTGGTAAGAAATGAATGAACCGTTCTCGAAGAAGTAGAATGGTTTGAACCAGTTAGTAGAGATTTGGAAACCGTTCCAATCTTTGTTGTTGCCGTAGTATGAACCGTATAGGTTTAGGCCTACTTTACCCAACCAAGGAACCATTACGTCAGAACCTAGACCGATTTTTTGGTTGTTTACGCCAGAGTTACCACCCCATTCCATAAGAGTTGCAACGTATAGCTCTTGAACTGGACCGAAAGATAGGTCTTTACCAGTTAGTGCGTCCAGAGACATACGTGGAGCGAACTTCATGAAGATTTTTTCTGCGCCAGCTTTGTCGCTGCCTGGGTCAGAAGCTAGGTTGAATACGTCAACGTAACCGTATAGGTCGAAGATACCAGAGCGACCGCCGAATTCCATCTCTAGGTAATCGTGGCTAGATTCTGGACCTGCACCTTTCTCATCGAATGCACCCATTAGGTTGAACTGCATCCACTTGTAATCGTTCTTGTGGATATCGCCGTCTGAGTAGTCAGCAGCCATAACTGGAGCTGAAGTAGCCGCTAGAAGGCTAAGAGCTAAAAGTGATTTACGCATAAGGGGACTCTCTATGTTTGTAATGATTCAGAACACGCAATCTGTGCTGCGCTTTCCAATTGGCGGGAATAATAGCGATAAAAATCTCAAATGAAAGTGATAAAGGATGCAAAAATGAAGGTTTTTAGTGAAGCTCGTCACGAAATGGGTTTATTTCACGGAACTTTTTGATTGTTGCATTGGTTTGCAATAAATATGTGACTTAGATCGTTTGCGTAATCGTTTTTATGACTTTTTAAGCCAGTCGATTAACCAACATAAATCGTTAGTGATCTCTCTAATACAGCGTTCGTATGAGTTTGGGAATCAAAGAGGACGATTTAATGAATGAAGTCATGTTATTCCCTTTAACCTCAGTTGTATTGCCAGAAGGAAAGATGAATCTGCGCATTTTTGAGCCACGCTATCAGCGCATGGTCAAGGAGTGCAGTGTCCGAAACGTCGGTTTCGGGGTTTGTCTTGTTGGCAGTGGGGACGATCCAAAAGCAGTAGGGAATGTGTCGTCTATCGGTACTTTGGTCACTATCGTTGATTTTGAAAGACTGAGTGATGGACTTCTTGGCATAACCGTTGTCGGTGAGAAGCGCTTCACTGTCAGACGAGTAAGGGCCGATTCTGATGGTCTCCGTCATGCTGAGGTGGATTGGATAGAAAATTGGTGTGAACCAATGACCCCTCCAAACTTTCTTTACCTAAGCGAGCAGCTTGCACACGTGTACGAGCAGTTCCCTCAGCTTGGAAAACTTTATCAACATCGTTTTTATGACGATGCGTCTTGGGTTACCCAACGGTGGCTAGAGCTTTTACCTCTCGACAGTGTTTTGTTTGAAAAGCTGGTTGGGGCGACAGACTGCCTTCCCGCATTGGAATTTCTCAACCAAGCGATAGAAGTCCCATCGGAAAGAGAGACTAGATTATGAAAGGATTAACCAAAACCGCAGTAACTTTGCTTGCTGTGTTTGGGATCGCTGCGTGTGGTTCTGACAGTGACTCAATTAAATTTACCAACTTACAAGCGGTGCACGCTTCTGCAGATGCGCCCTTAGCTAATGTCTGGATTAATGACGAAGCCACTTTAACAGGCGTTGATTATGGTGTCGGCTCAGGCTATTTGATGCTGCCAGAGGGAACCAACTCGGTCCAAGTGGACGTCCAGCTTCCTGGAGGTGATGTCGCGACCGTTGTTGACAAGACATCTTTAGACCTAGATTCTGACACCAATTACACCGTCTTTGTTGTCGGCGATGCTTCTGGTACACCAAACCCTGTTGAACCTTTAATCGTTACCCGAAGCGCCGAATCAATGGCAAATGATGACAGCTTGGATGTTCAAGTTGTGCACGCTGCATCTGGTGTTCCTGCTGTAGATTTGTATGTGACAGCACCAGGCGCTGACCTGGCTTCTTCAACACCATTAACGAACTTGGCATACAAAGCATCGACCGACGTGTTGAATATTCCTGCTGGGGATTACCAAGTTCGTCTTGTTGCAGGTGGTAACGTTGCTTTTGACTCCGGTACCATACCGCTCCCTGCAAACGCAGATTTGACCATTGCTGCCATTAAAACCGGCGGCACGAACTCGGGCTCACCAGTCAAGCTACTAGTGCTAGATGGTATGGGGTCGTCTATTATTTTAAATACAGGCAGCAAATCTGAGTTGAGAGTAGGGCATCTTGTCGATGGTGCACCAAATGTGGACGTCGCGCTGGATGGCAATGTCGTACTTAACGACGTGATGTTTAAAGATATCTCTAATTACCTTTCGGTTGATGCAGGTACCTACAATGCAACAGTTGATGCGGGGCTAACTGACCCTATTATCGATGCTGATGTAACTTTGGATAGTGGCATGTCTTACAGTGTTTACGCTGTGGGTACTGCGGTACCACTTGCGGTAGAGCCTCTTGTGGTATCGGATAACAGAAGATCGATTGCGACAAGCGCGGTACTGAATGTCACTCACGCAGCAGCAAATCCAGCAGCCGCAAGTGTGGATGTTTATCTAACACCGTCGCAAGATATTTCTCAAAGTGATCCAGCATTAGCTAACTTTGCGTATAAAGATAGTGCTCAAAATGTTTACGTCACTGCTGGCGATTACTTTGTAACCGTAACAGCGCCAGGTGATAAAACTCCGGTCATTGGTCCTGCGCCTTTGCCTACACTAGAAAATGGCATGGTATATCAGGCGATTGCAATTGATGACAATGGTGGTTTTGGTCTGCTTGTTGGTGACATTACCAAGTAACATTAGGATGGGAGGAGGAAACTCCTCCCAATGATTAAGGCTGATTATGATGAGTGAAAGCCCGCAAAAATTAGGGCGAAGCGAATGGAACGAGTATATGAACAAGGTGAAAGCGAGAGACAAAGACGCTTTTGCTTTTGTATTTCGTTTTTATGCACCGAAGCTTAAACAGTTCGCCTACAAACATGTCGGCAACGAGCAAGTGGCAATGGAAATGGTGCAGGAAACCATGGCAACAGTGTGGCAAAAAGCGCACCTTTACGATGGATCGAAAAGCGCCTTGTCGACATGGATATACACGATAATTCGTAACCTTTGTTTCGACCTTTTGAGAAAGCAGAAAGGTAAAGACCTACATATTCATTCTGATGACATTTGGCCATCAGATTACTATCCGCCTGATTTGGTCGACCATTATTCACCAGAGCAAGATATGCTCAAAGAACAGGTTGTCAAATTCCTAGACATACTGCCGAAAAACCAAAGGGATGTGTTACAGGCAGTGTACTTGGAAGAGCTACCACATCAGCAAGTCGCTGAACTGTTTGACATACCTCTGGGAACCGTGAAATCCCGGCTAAGGCTAGCGGTAGAAAAACTAAGGCATTCAATGCATACGGAGCAATTATGAACAAACACCCAGACAACAACTTGTTAGAGGCATACGCCTCGGGCAATATTGATGCAGTTTCTGGTCTGGTGGTTGCCACGCACTTAGAGACTTGTCCGAAATGCCGAGCGTATGTAAATGAAATGGAAGCCGAGCAAGCAACGTTCGAAGTTAGTGACGTATCTTGGGATTACAACGCTGAATTTGACACTATGTTTAACGACATCGTCACTGCAGAAACAAAGCTAGATACTGTCATTATCAATGACGTTGTCAGTGTCGCCGTTGCGGGTAAAGATTTTAAATTACCTAAAACGTTAAGTCGCTTCTCTGATCTTGTTGGAGAGTGGAAGAGCTACGGTGGTAAGGTTTTCAGTGCTCAAATCGAACTAGGGGAAGATGCGCGAGTAAATCTGATGTACATCAGCGAAGACGTGCGCATACCTCAGCATACACACAAGGGGTCAGAGTCGACACTTGTTCTGCATGGCGGTTTTAGTGATGAAGACGGTCATTATGAAGCTGGAGACTTATTGGTGAGGGATTCCTCTGTCAAGCACAGTCCGTTCACCAAGCCTGGTGAAGATTGTTTATGTTTGACGGTACTCACCGAGCCGATGATGTTTACTCAAGGTGTGGCGAGAATCTTCAATATGTTTGGCAAAGGTATGTACCCTTAACGAGCATCCAGAATCAGAATCAGAAACAGAAAACCACCGCATCGCGGTGGTTTTTGTTTTTCATTTCTCTTCTTAGTTTCTCTGTCTCGCTTTTTCTAGCAACTCAGTGAAGTAATGTCGCAATGAATAAAGCATGATCAAACTCGGAACGACCATTACCGCAGTAATCACAAAGAAAGTCGTCCAGTCATTCAGATAATCAACTAATTCGCCACTGAACGAAGCTAGGGTAGTCCTTCCAAAGTTGCCCAGCGAGGCTAACAAAGCGTACTGAGTTGCAGAGAATGCTTGTCCAGTCAGGATCGTCAAGAACGAAACAAAAGCGACGGTCGAGAAAGCGGTTGTGAAGTTATCGACAATGATCGTCGCTAAGAACAGATGCTCATTCGGGCCGACTTTCGCAATCCAAGCAAACATCAAGTTACTTGCCGCCATGGCGATACCGCCAATCATCAGGCCACGTACAATCCCAAACTTAACGTTAAACATGCTGCCAACAAAGGTGAACAGCATGGTTGCGCCCCAGCCAATCAGTTTCGAGTAGTAGCCAATTTGTTCATTGCTAAAACCTATCTCCTTATAGAAGGCAATCGACATGCGTCCCAAGAACGCCTCACCAATTTTGAATAGGAAAACAAATAACAAAAGCGTGATGGCAACACGAACGCCATTACGATTGAAGAAATCCAAGAAAGGTTCCACAACGGTAACGGTAAACCAAGCCACCAGTTTGGAGCCCACTACTTCTTTGTGACGTTGTTCTGCTTCCAACTGCAGTTGTTCACGTTGTGTTTTTGGTTCACCCACTAAAAGAGTGAAAATCATCAAGAGCACAACGATAAAAGCCATGCCGTAATAGACACCATTCCAGCCTATGCCATCGGCATTAATGAACGCTAAATAGCCTGGTAGTGAATAACCCGTCCACCAACCAATCACCGCCATAGCAGAAGCTTGCGGAAGTTTCGATTCTTCCGTCTTAGGAAAGGTATCAATACGGAACGCATCAATCGCAATATCCTGTGTCGCTGAGGCTGTGGCAATACACAATGCGAGAAGTGATGTGAAAATCAGGTTTTCAGCGGGGTTCACACCGGCAATAAACAGAGTAGCAACAAGCACGATACTCTGGCATAGGAAAATCCAGCTACGACGTTGTCCAAGTAAGCGGTGCAACACAGGCAGTTTGACGCGATCGACCAATGGCGCCCATAAAAAGTTGATCGCATAAACAGCAAATACGCTACCAAAATAGCCGATTGCCGATAACGTCAAACCAGCATCTTTTAGCCAGCCTGACATGTTTGAACCAATAAGCACCCAGGGGAAGCCACTTGAGCAGCCAAGCATGAAAACCCAAAGTAAGCGTTTATCGAGGTAACTTTTTACCGTTTCCAACCAAGTGATGGAAGGTAATGAAGACATAAATCAATCCGTTAAAATAGAGCCACTAAAAGAGAAAGCCCTTCGAATATTCAAAGGGCTTATGATTTTGGCTACTTGAGTAGTGTTGCTTTGGTGATGACGATTTGTGTCTCTGGGACATCGCGCATGCGACCGATGGATTTGGTTGGCTGAGCCGCCATTTTTTGAATGACATCGAAGCCTTCGGTGACTTCACCAAATACTGCATAACCCGGTGGGCGAGAACCGTAGTTTAAGAAGTCATTGTCGACCAAGTTTACGAAGAACTGACGTGTTGCCGAATCAGGAGCATTGGTACGCGCCATTGCAATAGTGGCACGGTCATTGTTCAAACCGTTATTCCCTTCGTTTTTGATTGGTGCGTAGGTCTTAACCATTTGCATGTCTTGGTTAAAGCCACCACCTTGCGCCATAAAGCCAGGAATCACGCGATGGAAAATCGTACCTTCGTAGCTACCATCTTCCACATATTTAAGGAAGTTCGCGACCGTAACGGGTGCTTTTTCTTCATTTAACTCTACGGTGAAGTTACCTAACGTAGTTTCAAACGTCACTTTAGGACCAGCAAAAACGCTGCAGCTCAGAAGTGCGAGAGAAAGAATAGCTTTACGTAGCATTAGAATCGCTCCTGCATGTATTGGCGAAGCTCAGGGTCATTCGCGATCTCTTTTAGAGTTAGAGCAACAACATTATTAAGAGTTTGCTCAATATCAGAGTCTGAAGCGCTTAGTGTGCCTGAACGTTTAGCAGTACCAGTATAGGTCTTAACAAGCTTGCCTTGCGGAGTTTCTGCGGTAATTTCTAGAACGACTTTTGCATCCATCTCGTTTTCCATTACAGAGTGCTTCACGTTTACCAACGCTTCTTGCACTTCAAGCTCAATCGAGTTGTCGCTGTTCAGATCTGAATGGAAACCTTGAGAAGAGAATTGCTTCTCTAATGCTTCTTCAAGAGAAATACGTAGGTTTTGTTTCGCGTGAAGAGGCAAAATATTTGAACGACCGTTATCGACAAGAGCAACATACTGAGCCGCACGTACGTCTTTACTGGTTAGGCTGTAGCTCTTGCCTTGTACGATCGGGTTCGTGCTTAGCGTCGTCTCAGGCATCAGGTTCAGTTGAGGTTGTTGTGGCGCCGAACATGCAGCAAGCAAGGCAACCGAAGCCGCGAGTACCAGTTTTTTCATCTTATTATTCCTTTTAAACATATTGCTAAAGTCAGGACTTTATTGCTTGGCGCCTAATTTAGCAGGATTTTTCGTTGCCTGTAAAATCACGAACTTATTGTTAGAAGCGACTAATTTCACATTTTTGTCGCCAAACAGACGTTTCAGCTTCGCATCGTAACCAAGGTGACGGTTACCTATGACCAATAACTTACCGCCTTGGTTCAGTATTTGTTTCGCATCGCAGAACATTTGCCACGCAATGTGGTCAGTTATCGCTTGCTGCTGGTGGAACGGTGGGTTGCACATCACCATGTCTGCACAGTCTGTGGTGAAACCATCTAAGCAGTTGTTCGCAATGCATTGAATATCGCGGGCGTCGCCTAGGTTATCGATCAAGTTTTGTTTTGCTGACTCGATAGCCATAAAGCTTTCATCCACGCTGGTTAAACGAGCTTGAGGATTTAATTGCCCCATTTTTACTGACAGCACACCATTACCACAGCCAAGGTCGATGACGTGTTTCAACGTTGGATCTTGAGGAAGGTGTTGCAGCATAAAACGTGCGCCGAGATCCAAGCTTTCGCCTGAGTATACATTTGGCAGGTTTTTCAGTTGAATACTCTCACCTTCAACGCCCCAAATCGTCATTGGGTCGACATCTATTACTGGTTGAGCATTGGCACTTGAGAATACCAAACGATGCTTTTTCCACGCCAGAGAGGTTTTGGTCTCGCCTAAGTACTTCTCAAACAGTTTGAGTGTCGACGTATGGATCTCTTTCGCTTTGTTGACCGCAACAATAGGGCAGGATGCTGGCAACGCTTTACGCAGTTGACTGAGTAACCAAACTAGATGGCGGTTACTTTTTGGCAGTTGCATCAAAACTAGGTCTGTATTCTCTGGAATGTCATCCATCGTCGAGAGAAAAGACACTTGATTGCATTGGTTGTCTGCAAGGTTTTGTTGCGCACCCTTGTGTGAGATGAAAGAGTCACTCATCAACGTCACATTGTGCTTGTCTGAAAACCAGCATGCCAACGCACCGAAGTTATCATTAATAACTACGATATTTTGATTATCTGGCAACGCCATTTCTTCTACGTGATTGATAAGGTACTCATCACCCGCATCCCATGCTTGAAGAGTTTCGTTGGATCGCTTTGGGAAACGATGCAGCGTGAGGCTACGATCGTGAAGGTCTAATTCGGTTTTCATAACTAAACGTAAGTCGATTTGGAAATTAGTGATTATTGTCGCAAATGATGAAGGCTCAAGATACAAAAAGCTGTCAAATTTACTGATTTTCACAGGCTTTTAGCGAACTGTGTGGATTGTGAAAGAGGGAGTAAGGACGTTTCGTTGATTTCATTTGCGGAACTAGAGTATATACTTACCTGATTAGTATTAATGAGGACTGAATATGATCCAAGAAATCATAGAAAAGAAACTGCATAGTGAGCTGCAACCTAACTATTTGAAAGTGATCAATGAGAGCTATATGCACAATGTTCCGCCGGGTTCTGAGAGCCACTTCAAAGTGATTGTGGTCAGTGATGCATTTGCTGGTCAGCGCCTCATTGGACGTCACCGTCAGGTACACACTGTACTGGCCGACGAGCTTGATAATCACATCCATGCCTTGGCGATTCACACTTATACCAATGAAGAGTGGAAACAAGAACAAGATGGTGCTCCAGATAGCCCTATGTGTATGGGTGGTGGTCGCTAGAAAGCGATTAAAACACTGATTTAAAAAGATGGTTTCGGCCATCTTTTTTTGTTTTACATCTTTTCGGGACAACAATGTGGCACAAATAAAGGTTAAAAAATGTGTTAACAGTGTTTCAACAAATGAATGAAAATTAATGCATGTTTCAAAGCATGAATGTTTTATTTCCATAACGAATATATGGGATTTGGCATTTGTGCGTTCGGTCAAACTTATGACTATTCTTTAACCTTTTAGAGCTCGTTCTACCGAAATAAACCCTCCTTTCCTAAGATTGGTCATGGCATCAAGTTCCCAAAAAATGCTAGACTACGGCACCTGATAAATCTCGCCTAATATTTGTGACGAGATAATTAATAGGATGTTGCGATTTTGATGTTTTAAACAGCATCAAAACCGGACACTGATGTCGTGTCTAAAAGTTACGCAATCAAAAGAATCTTTTTCCCGATAAAAGTAGTGCAAGTGCGTATGATTACAATAAAGAAGGGCTTGGATCTTCCTATCGCAGGAGCTCCATCCCAGGTGATTAATGATGGTAAGACCATCAAAAAAGTCGCCTTGCTTGGCGAAGAGTACGTTGGCATGCGTCCTACCATGCATGTCCGCGTTGGCGATGAAGTGAAAAAAGCGCAAGTTCTTTTTGAAGACAAAAAGAACCCTGGCGTGAAGTTCACTGCTCCAGCAGCCGGTAAAGTGATCGAAATTAACCGTGGCGCTAAGCGTGTACTTCAATCAGTAGTGATTGAAGTGGCAGGCGAAGAGCAGGTTACGTTTGATAAGTTCGAAGCAGCTCAACTAGCAGGTCTAGATCGCGAAGTGATCAAGACTCAATTGGTTGAATCTGGCCTTTGGACCGCTTTACGTACTCGTCCGTTCAGCAAGGTTCCAGCAATCGAGTCTGCTACTAAGGCTATTTTCGTAACTGCGATGGATACTAATCCACTAGCAGCACAGCCTGAGTTGATCATCAATGAACAACAAGAAGCATTCGTTGCAGGTCTAGACATTCTTTCAGCCCTGACAGAAGGCAAGGTTTACGTATGTAAGTCTGGCACTAGCTTGCCACGCTCTTCTCAGTCAAACGTAGAAGAACACGTCTTCGATGGCCCTCACCCAGCAGGTCTTGCTGGCACCCACATGCATTTCCTATACCCAGTGAATGCAGAAAATGTGGCATGGAGCATCAACTACCAAGACGTTATCGCGTTCGGTCAGCTTTTCCTAACGGGTGAGCTTTACACTGATCGTGTTGTGTCTCTAGCTGGTCCTGTTGTGAACAACCCACGTCTTCTTCGTACAGTTGTAGGTGCTTCTCTTGAAGACCTAACTGACAGCGAGTTGATGCCTGGTGAAGTTCGTGTGATTTCAGGCTCGGTACTTTCTGGTACTCAAGCGTCTGGTCCACATGCCTACCTAGGTCGTTACCACCAACAAGTTTCTGTGTTACGCGAAGGTCGTGACAAAGAACTGTTTGGCTGGGCTACACCTGGTAAAAACAAGTTCTCAATCACGAAATCTTTCCTTGGTCACATCTTCAAAGGTCAGTTGTTCAACATGACAACAACGACTAACGGTAGTGACCGTGCAATGGTTCCAATCGGCAACTACGAGCGCGTAATGCCGCTTGATATGGAACCGACTTTGCTACTTCGTGATCTATGTGCAGGCGATACAGACAGTGCTCAAACACTGGGTGCGCTTGAACTGGATGAAGAAGATCTAGCATTGTGTACCTTTGTATGTCCTGGTAAATACGAGTACGGTCAGCTACTTCGTGAATGCCTAGATACCATCGTGAAGGAAGGGTAATCCATGCTTAAGAAATTCATTGAGGATATCGAGCATCATTTTGAACCAGGCGGTAAGCACGAAAAGTGGTTTGCACTGTACGAAGCAGCTGCAACACTATTCTACACGCCAGGTCTAGTAACAAAACGTAGCTCGCACGTTCGTGATAGCGTTGACCTAAAACGTATCATGATCATGGTTTGGTTCGCAGTATTCCCAGCAATGTTCTGGGGTATGTACAACGCGGGTGGCCAAGCTATTGCAGCACTTAACCACATGTACGCTGGTGATCAACTAGCGACAGTTATCGCAGGTAACTGGCACTACTGGCTAACAGAAATGCTTGGCGGCACCATCGGTGCAGAAGCGGGCGTTGGCAGTAAGATGCTACTGGGTGCGACTTACTTCCTACCAATCTACGCAACAGTATTTATTGTTGGTGGTTTCTGGGAAGTACTTTTCTGTATGGTGCGTAAGCACGAAGTTAACGAAGGCTTCTTTGTAACTTCTATTCTATTCGCACTTATCGTTCCACCAACGCTACCTCTATGGCAAGCGGCACTAGGTATCACATTTGGTGTTGTTGTAGCTAAAGAGATCTTCGGTGGTACAGGTCGTAACTTCCTGAACCCTGCTCTTGCAGGTCGTGCTTTCCTATTCTTCGCTTACCCAGCGCAAATCTCGGGTGACGTAGTATGGACTGCGGCTGACGGCTTCTCTGGTGCAACTGCTCTTAGCCAATGGGCTCACGGCGGTAGCGGCGCGTTGATCAACAACATCACTGGCGCTCCTATCACTTGGATGGATGCATTCATCGGTAACATCCCTGGCTCAATTGGTGAAGTATCAACGCTTGCTCTAATGATCGGTGCAGCGATGATCGTTTACATGCGAATCGCTTCATGGCGCATCATCGCAGGTGTAATGATCGGTATGATTGCAGTATCGACACTATTCAACGTGATCGGTTCTGACACCAACCCAATGTTCAACATGCCATGGCACTGGCACCTAGTACTAGGTGGTTTTGCATTCGGTATGTTCTTCATGGCAACAGACCCAGTATCAGCTTCATTTACCAACGGCGGTAAATGGTGGTACGGCATCCTAATCGGTGCAATGTGTGTGATGATCCGTGTAGTTAACCCAGCTTACCCAGAAGGTATGATGCTGGCGATTCTATTCGCGAACCTATTCGCACCTCTGTTCGACCATGTAGTTATCGAGAAGAACATCAAGCGGAGACTAGCACGCTATGGCAAGTAATAACGACAGCATTAAAAAGACGCTGGGTGTTGTTGTCGGGTTGAGCCTTGTTTGTTCAATCATCGTATCAACAGCAGCAGTAGGTCTGCGTGACCAGCAAAAAGCTAACGCTGTACTAGATAAGCAATCAAAGATTGTAGAAGTTGCGGGTATCGACGCTGAAGGTAAGAAAGTTCCTGAGCTTTTTGCTGAGTACATCGAACCTCGTCTAGTTGACTTCAAAACTGGTGATTTTGTAGAGAAGGCTGAAGACGGCTCTACAGCAGCTAACTACGACCAACGTAAAGCAGCGAAAGATCCAGCAGAGTCTATCAAGCTAACGGCTGATGAAGACAAAGCTAAGATCCTACGTCGTGCTAACACAGGTATCGTTTACCTAGTGAAAAACGGTGATGACATTTCTAAAGTTATCATCCCAGTTCACGGTAACGGCCTATGGTCAATGATGTACGCATTCGTTGCGGTTGAAACTGACGGTAACACTGTGTCTGGTATTACTTACTACGAGCAAGGTGAAACTCCTGGACTTGGTGGTGAAGTAGAAAACCCAGCATGGCGTGCTCAATTCGTTGGTAAGAAACTATTCGACGAGAACCACAAACCAGCAATCAAGATTGTTAAAGGTGGTGCTCCAGAAGGTTCTGAACACGGCGTTGATGGCCTATCTGGTGCGACACTAACTGGTAACGGTGTTCAAGGTACATTTGACTTCTGGTTAGGTGACATGGGCTTTGGTCCTTTCCTAGCAAAAGTTCGTGACGGAGGTCTGAACTAATGTCTAGCGCACAAAACATTAAAAAGAGCATTATGGCGCCGGTGTTGGACAACAACCCGATCGCGCTGCAGGTTCTTGGTGTATGTTCTGCTCTTGCAGTAACAACTAAACTAGAAACAGCATTTGTAATGACACTAGCGGTAACTTTCGTAACTGCACTGTCTAACTTCTCTGTTTCTCTGATCCGTAACCACATTCCTAACAGTGTGCGTATCATCGTTCAGATGGCAATCATCGCATCGCTAGTAATCGTGGTAGACCAAGTGCTTAAAGCTTACCTATACGATATCTCTAAACAGCTATCTGTATTCGTAGGTCTTATCATCACGAACTGTATCGTAATGGGTCGTGCTGAAGCATTCGCAATGAAATCTGCACCAGTACCATCGCTAATCGACGGTATCGGTAACGGTCTAGGTTACGGCTTCGTTCTTATCACTGTAGGCTTCTTCCGTGAACTATTTGGTTCAGGCAAGCTATTCGGTATGGAAGTTCTACCACTAGTGAGCAACGGTGGTTGGTACCAGCCAAACGGTCTAATGCTACTAGCACCATCTGCATTCTTCCTAATCGGCTTCCTGATCTGGGTAATCCGTATTCTGAAGCCAGAACAAGTAGAAGCGAAGGAGTAAGGGCGTCATGGAACATTACATCAGTCTGCTAGTTAAATCGATTTTCATCGAAAACATGGCACTGTCTTTCTTCCTAGGTATGTGTACTTTCCTTGCCGTATCTAAGAAAGTTAAGACCTCTTTCGGTCTGGGTGTTGCAGTTGTGGTAGTACTAACTATCGCGGTTCCTGTGAACAACCTAGTTTACAACCTAGTTCTGAAAGAGAACGCGTTAGTTGAGGGCGTAGACCTTAGCTTCCTAAACTTCATCACCTTCATCGGTGTAATCGCTGCACTTGTACAGATTCTAGAGATGGTTCTTGACCGTTTCTTCCCACCTTTGTACAACGCGCTTGGCATCTTCCTACCGCTGATCACAGTAAACTGTGCGATCTTCGGTGGTGTATCTTTCATGGTACAACGTGACTACAACTTTGCTGAATCTATCGTTTACGGTTTCGGTTCTGGTGTGGGCTGGATGCTAGCGATCGTCGCTCTTGCAGGTATCCGTGAGAAGATGAAGTACTCAGATGTACCTCCTGGTCTACGTGGTCTAGGTATCACGTTCATCACTGTAGGTCTAATGGCGTTAGGCTTTATGTCTTTCTCTGGTGTTCAACTGTAAGTCGGGTAAACCGCAACAATTAAGGAATAGTCAATGGACATTATTCTTGGTGTAGTGATGTTTACTCTGATCGTACTTGCGCTAGTACTAGTGATTCTTTTCGCTAAGTCTAAGCTTGTACCAACAGGTGACATTACAATTTCTGTGAACGATGACCCATCACTGGCGATCGTTACACAACCAGGTGGTAAGCTACTATCTGCGCTAGCGGGCGCTGGCGTATTCGTATCTTCTGCTTGTGGTGGCGGTGGCTCTTGTGGTCAGTGTCGCGTAAAAGTTAAATCAGGTGGTGGTGACATCCTACCTACCGAGCTTGACCACATTACTAAAGGTGAAGCGCGTGAAGGTGAGCGTCTAGCGTGTCAGGTTGCAATGAAAACTGACATGGACATCGAACTTCCTGAAGAAATCTTCGGCGTTAAGAAGTGGGAATGTACAGTTATCTCTAACGATAACAAAGCAACATTCATCAAAGAGCTTAAGCTACAAATCCCAGATGGCGAATCAGTACCTTTCCGTGCTGGTGGTTACATCCAGATTGAAGCGCCAGCTCACCACGTTAAATACGCGGATTACGATATTCCTGAGGAATACCGTGAGGATTGGGAGAAGTTCAACCTATTCCGCTACGAGTCTAAAGTTAATGAAGAGACAATTCGTGCATACTCTATGGCTAACTACCCAGAAGAGCACGGTATCATCATGCTTAACGTTCGTATCGCAACTCCGCCGCCAAACAACCCAGACGTTGCACCTGGTATCATGTCATCGTTCATCTGGTCTCTAAAAGAAGGCGACAAGTGTACGATCTCTGGTCCATTCGGTGAGTTCTTCGCGAAAGATACTGACGCTGAGATGGTATTCGTTGGTGGTGGTGCAGGTATGGCTCCAATGCGTTCTCATATCTTCGACCAGCTGAAACGTCTGCACTCTAAGCGTAAGATGTCATTCTGGTACGGTGCACGTTCTAAGCGTGAAATGTTCTACGTAGAAGACTTCGACGGCTTAGCGGCTGAGAACGATAACTTCGTATGGCACTGTGCACTGTCTGATCCACTTCCAGAAGATAACTGGGATGGTTACACTGGCTTCATTCACAACGTTCTTTACGAGAACTACCTACGTGATCACGAAGCGCCAGAAGACTGTGAATACTACATGTGTGGTCCACCTATGATGAACGCTGCTGTAATCGGCATGCTGAAAGATCTAGGTGTAGAGGATGAAAACATCCTTCTAGATGACTTCGGTGGTTAATCCCCCAAGTGATTGAATCTATGGCTAGCTCTCTAAGAGCTAGCCATTATTTTTTGTAGAAATAAAAACCATATTCAACAGTTGCTATAGGAAATCGGTTTGTCTTGAGAGAACCCATTTTCCATATCAATTTAACGACAATAGGAGTAAACAAGTGAAAAAGTGGCTTGTTGCATTCGCTTCTCTATTGGTTCTAGCTGGTTGTGAACAACCAGCAGATCAAGTTCATTTAAGTGGCCCAACAATGGGCACCACATACAACATTAAATACATCGAGCAAGACGGCCTGCCATCGCCTGAAGTTTTGCAAACAGAAATCGATCGCTTGCTTGAAGAAGTGAACGATCAAATGTCGACGTACCGTGAAGATTCAGAGCTTAGCCGCTTTAACCAACACACAACGAGTGAGCCATTTGAAGTATCACCGCAAACGGCGACAGTAGTGAAAGAAGCGATTCGTCTAAACGGTCTTACTTTAGGTGCACTAGACGTCACTGTTGGTCCTTTGGTTAACCTTTGGGGCTTTGGTCCAGAAGCACGTCCAGATGTGGTTCCGACAGATGAAGAGCTATCAGCTCGTAAAGCAAACACAGGTATTCACCATCTTTCGGTTGAAGGCAATAAAATGTCGAAAGACATTCCAAACTTGTACGTTGACCTATCGACTATCGCAAAAGGTTGGGGTGTTGATGTGGTTGCGGATTATCTACAATCACAAGGCATTCACAACTACATGGTAGAAGTTGGCGGTGAAATGCGTTTGAAAGGTATTAACCGTGAAGGTGTGCCATGGCGTATTGCCATTGAAAAGCCGACTGTTGATGAGCGCTCAATTCAAGAAATTATTGAGCCTGGCGACATGGCAATTGCAACAAGTGGTGACTATCGTAATTACTTTGAGAGTAATGGTGTGCGATACTCTCACATCATCAATCCGCAAACAGGCAAACCAATCCATCATAAAGTGGTGTCTGTAACGGTACTGGATAAATCGTCGATGACGGCTGATGGTCTTGCAACTGGCCTTATGGTTCTAGGTGAAGACAAAGGCATGGAAATCGCGAACGAGAACAACATTCCTGTTTTCATGATCGTGAAAACGGATGATGGTTTTAAAGAGCTGGCTTCGGAAGCATACAAGCCGTTCATGAAGAAATAACAACAGAAGTGAGCATGTCCTTATGAGTACATTTCTAATTACTTTTGCTGTCTTTGTTGCGGTAATTGCAGCGATGGCAGTGGGTTACATCTTCCAAAAGAAGGTCGTAAAAGGTAGCTGCGGTGGCCTTGGTGCGGTTGGTATTGAAAAAGTATGTAACTGCCCAGAACCATGTGATGCACGTAAAAAGCGTGAAGCACGTGAAGCACTGCGCGCAGAAAAGCTAGCTGCGTGGGAAAAAGATCGTATTGCTTAATTGAGCGATAGTCAGAATGAAAAAACCCAGCCAGCGGCTGGGTTTTGTTTTTTGTAATCGAGAAACAGGGCGCTATTGGTAGACAGTCTGGTTTCGACCACTTTCTTTCGCTTGATATAAACGGTCATCGGCCACTTTAATCTGTTGATCAAGGTTTCCTTCAACACTCGATACACCAATACTTATGGTTACTTGGATGCTATCGTTCTGGTAAGGGACTGGAGTTTTTTCAACACGTTGGCGCATTTGCTCTAATCGAATGACGAAGTCGTCATAACTGCCACAGGCTTGAATACAGAACTCTTCCCCGCCAAAGCGAGCAATTACATCTTCTGGGAAATAGATCTTCAAGATATTCGCCACCATCACAAGTGCAGCATCACCCCCATCATGCCCGTAGTTATCGTTGACCTTCTTGAAAAAGTCGATATCTAACATTGCGATGTTGCGCTTTTCGCAGCCGCTACACGCTTGCCCAAACAAGAAACGTCGATTCCACAGGCCCGTGAGAGCATCTTGGTTCGCCATTCTAAACAGTTCTGTTGTTGCTTCCTTCATGTCCAAGATTTGATGAACTCGGCAGAAGAACTCTTCTTGATTGAAAGGCTTATATAGAAAGTCATTCGCACCTGCTTTAAGAAAGCGAGCAGTCATTGTGTGATCGTCACTGCCTGAGATACCAAGAATAGCAAGTTGGTTCTTATCTAGTTTCTGGCGTAGCTCGCGAATCATGGTAATGCCGTCTTTTACTGGCATATCGTGATCAGTCAGCACCAAGGTGATATCTGGATTCTGCTCGATCAGCTCAATGGCTTGCTGGCCATTTTCAGCTTGTAGTGTTTGTATGTATTGGTGCTCTAGTAGTTGCACCACATGGCGACGAACCGTCATTGAATCATCGACCACCAAACACTTATGGTGCTGATTATTCGTTAATCGTTTGAGGAGTGGAAGCAGGTAGGATACCGATGCCATGCTGTCCTTTAAGATGTAATCGAGTACACCTTTGGCCAACATTTTTTCGCGAGCATCATCTTGAAACATAGCCGTCAGCACGATGACTTTTTGCTGATGAGAAAGTACCAAGTCGATGATTTCGCCATCTTGTGCGTCGGGGAGGCAATAGTCGAGAACGGCACAAAGCAATTCTGGTTGAGTTGCTAAAATCGATTGGGCTTCAGCATAGCTTTCTGCCGTGAGTACCTTATAACCTGCTTGGCTTAACAGCTGTTGTAAGTAGTTTTTAAAGGCACGGCTGTCTTCGACGACCAGTATTTTGTTACTCAAAAAGTTTCCCTACTTTTGTGTATAAATCAACTTTAGTGTTATAGGTATCAATAATAATGAAATACAATTTGAATACCATGAAAAATTCTTGATCTCTGACTCCAGATAACACTATTTCCAATGTGTCTATTTATCGCTATACTGTTTTTTTAAACAGTGCTTTTGTGTGCGAAACGTGATTGAGCGAGTCAGAAAAATTATTCACGTGGATATGGATTGCTTTTATGCCGCGGTAGAGATGCGTGATAACCCGAGCTATCGTGGTGTTGCGCTTGCTGTAGGTGGTCATGAGAAGCAGCGAGGCGTGATCAGTACGTGCAACTATGAAGCGCGTAAGTTTGGTGTGCGCAGTGCAATGCCAACAGCGCGTGCGCTCCAGCTTTGCCCTAACTTACTTGTCGTTCCAGGGCGAATGCACGTGTACAAGCAAGTTTCTCAACAGATCCGAGCTATCTTCGAACGATACACTCAGCTCATTGAGCCGTTGTCCCTTGATGAGGCGTACCTTGATGTAACGGACTCCACTGCCTGTCGAGGCTCTGCCACCTTAATTGCAGAATCGATTCGTCGCGACATACATACGGAGTTGGGACTAACGGCATCGGCAGGTATTGCGCCAATTAAGTTTCTTGCCAAAGTTGCTTCAGACATGAACAAGCCCAATGGCCAGTTTGTGATTCCACCCGATAAAGTCCAAGAGGTAGTCGATAAATTGCCTTTGGAAAAGATCCCAGGTGTTGGCAAAGTGAGTTTGGAGAAGCTGCACCAAGCTGGCTTCTACCTGTGTGAAGATATCAAAAACAGTGATTACCGTGAGTTGTTGCGCCAATTTGGGCGCCAAGGCGCTTCATTGTGGAAGCGCAGCCATGGTATTGATGACCGCGAAGTGGTGGTGGAACGCGAGCGTAAATCGGTTGGGGTAGAGCGTACGTTTAGCGAAAACATTGCTACTTACGATGAGTGCTGGCAGGTGATCGAAGATAAGCTCTTCCCTGAACTAGAGAGACGTTTAGAGAAAGCCAGCCCGGATAAGTCGATCATTAAGCAGGGTATCAAGCTCAAGTTTGCTGATTTTCAACTCACAACGATTGAGCACATTCACCCTCAGCTGGAGCTTGAAGATTTCAAAGTGCTGTTGAGAGATATTCTTAAGCGCCAAAACGGCCGAGAAATAAGGCTGTTAGGCTTGAGTGTGATGCTCAAGCCTGAACAACAAGCACGCCAATTGAGCTTCTTTTAAGCTCGTGCTAACTCAACCTGCTTTAGAACCTGTTCAAAAGAGATATTCGCCATTGAGCCATAGCCTCGCAGTTTGCTAGCTTTAAGCTGAGCAATGATTGGCGTGCTGATCCCACACAGGAAGCGAGCTACGGCGGCATTGCTAATCGCCGTTGGTGAAAGCTGAACAAACTCATCAACCCAAGCGGATAGGTGAGTCAACTCAGGTTGCTCTTGTTGTGGCTGAGGGAACGATGCGACTTGTCCACGACAAACTGAGCAGTGACCACATTGCGCTGGTGCATTGTGATCAGCAAAGTAATGCGCTAATTGATGGCTCAAGCAGTCCGATGATTGGAACAGATCCAACATAGTATGAATTCGTTCAATGTCTTTCTGTTCTTTGGATTGGAACAGCTCAACCAAATGCTGAGAAATCACTTCTTGATTTTGAGTCGCAGGGAGAACCGAATACACATCCGTGAGTTGCTTGCTTTCTAATTCAATCCAACCGTTTTGGTGGAAGTAATCAAGCGCCGCAATCACGCGGCTACGCTCAGATTGATAGTTCATCCACAAGGCTTCTAAATCCACTTGGCACCAAACTTTCGCTTTGGTTGAACAAGCAAAAATAGCTTCAACAAACTGACGTCGTTCGCCTTGGAACTGATTGAGGATGAAAGACTGGTCTTGTAAGAACTTGAAGCGATATTCCGCGAAATAGCTGTATTTGGCTTCAATCACTTTTGCCAGCTCTAAGTAAACCAATAAGGTCTTCAGTGGCAGTTGGCGAATATTGCTGTCGCGAGATAAGCGCAGCGCCATCACTTCCCACTGAGGTGTGTTCTCGCGAATTTGTTCTAATACATAATTGATTGAGCTTGGCTCTGGTGTGTCACCGTAAACAAAGTTCTCTAATACTGTTAAGCCAGAGGTGTTCCCCAAAAGAATACACTCCGAACGTTGCCCATCTCGTCCAGCGCGCCCGATTTCTTGTGCGTAGTTTTCGATAGATTTCGGTAAATCGAAGTGAATAACACGACGAATGTCGGATTTATCTACTCCCATACCAAACGCGATTGTGGCGACAATACAGTCGATTTGCGAGTCCATAAACTGCTGTTGGATTTTCTCTCGAATATCGCTCTTCATACCCGCATGATAAGCGTGAGCATTGATGCCTAAACGAATTAATGAGCTGGCTACTTGCTCCGCGGTTTGCTGCTGAGTTACGTACACGATACTCGGCAGTTTAGGGGCCGCAGCAATGATGTCATTCAGCTGTGTTTGCTTATTTTCTTCATCGCAAGGCACCACAGAAATATCGAGATTAGAGCGATAGAAACCAGTAACCGTAATGTTCTCGCCAGCGATATCAAACTTACTTTGCATGTCTTCGATAACCGCAGGCGTTGCCGTGGCGGTCAGCAACAGAGTTTGAGGAATATTCAGTTCACGCTGGTATTGCGGCAGTTTAAGGTAGTCAGGACGGAAGTTATGACCCCATTCCGAAATACAGTGCGCCTCGTCGACCACCATTAGAGAAAGCGGAATTTGACGAATAAATTCGCGAAAACGTTCGTTCTTGAGTCGCTCTACCGAGATCATCAAAATCTTGATATGTCCATTCTTCACGCCAGCCATCACCTGCTGTGTTTCCTCACGGCTTTGGCTGCTGTCGATAGATGCCGCAGCAATGCCTCTGCTTTGTAAAAAGCTAAGCTGGTCTTTCATCAACGCAAGAAGCGGTGAAATCACTAATGTTAGATGTGGTAACTGAGTAGCAGGAAGTTGGTAGCAAAGCGATTTCCCTGAGCCAGTTGGGAAGATGGCTGCGGCTGAGTGTCCGTTCATTACTGCTTCAATCACCGGCTGTTGGCCGGATCTTAATGAGTCAAACCCGAACACGGATTGAAGCGTTTGCTGAAGCGAGTCACTTTGCATAATAGGGAAACCTTGGTTTGATGATAAACTGGATTACATTAACACACCCTGAGTGCCTAAAGCGCGTCCTAAAAGTATGAACAAAGCCGATTTAGTCCAAATAATCATTCAACAACTCGAAGACAAACTGCACGTTGCTCACGCCTCGACGCAAAGAGCCATTGACGCTGCGACAGATGAAGAGACCGTACCTGAGCACAAGTACGATACATTAGCACTCGAGGCATCGTATCTGGCACACGGGCAAGCAATGCGTGTACAAGAGAGTGAAGAAGAGCTTCGCCAGTACCGCACTCTTGTGTTGCGTGATTTTGTTGATGCACGTATCGCGGTTGGTGCTTATGTGGAATTAGTCGACGAGAACGATGTTGAAAAAGCCTTCTTTATTGGCCCTTGCTCCGGTGGACTGACCGTTGAATGGCAAGACAAAGAAGTGTTTGTTCTCACGCCGAAATCCCCCCTTGGTTGTGCTTTGGTCGGCAAAGAAGAAGGGGAAGACATTGATGTGAAAATTGGCGATAAAACAACTTGTTATGAAGTCGTGACGGTTTGCTGACATCTTATCCATAGTTGCTTGTTATAGTTAAACAGAATAACCATGAAAAAAGAGAAAGTAATGAAGAAACTGCTCACACTCTCATTGTTGACCATCAGCGCCAGTGGCTATGCAGCCCAGTGTCGCGTCGATATTAACAACGAAGTTCGTATGGATGGTCAGAACTTAGAAATCGTGCATACTAATGGTGAAAAAGCGGTTGTCGACGAAGACAATAACCTGTTTATCAAAGGCGAGCTGATCGAGCTTGATGATGATCAGAAAGCGGCAATCGAGAATTACCGCGAGAAGATGAATGCTTACATTCCGCAAGCAAAACAGTTGGCAAGTGATGGCTTAGCATTGGCAAACGACATTATAGATGACATCGCGGTTAGCCTTGATGCACCAGATTCATTTGATAACGTGAAAGTCGCAGTAAAAGACTTCTTTGCCGATGTAGAAGCTCGTTACTACAAAGACGGTGATTTTATTCTACCTGCTGATAGCTTTGATTCGATGACTGAATCATGGTCACAAGACTTCGAAAAAGCACAAGAAATCTTCAACAAAGAATTCCTAACCAGCGCATTTGATGCGTTGTCTGCCAAGATGAAAGAAGACGGCGGCTTGAACTTAACCGCACTGTCTGAAAGCATGACCGAACTGCAAGCTAAGGTTCAAGAACGCTTAGCGGAACACTCGGAAGACGTAGAAAAACAAGCGGAAGACTTGTGTGAATCTCTGGATGATATGGCGGTTGAAGAACAAGATCTGCTGAAGAAGATCCCCGAGCTAAAAGATTATCAAGTCTTCACCATTTAATTCGCGAAGCACAAACAACAAAGAGCGCCTATCAAGGCGCTCTTTTTACTTCGGTGCTATTCAGAATCTACGCGAATTATTGCGCATTCATCTGGGTCAATTTGTCACCCACTGGCTTCGAGAAGTTAAAGCCATCATGTTCATCCCAGTTGATTGACCATGTCATCACACCTGCGTAATTCGGGTAGTTGAATGCTGGTTTCACTGTGCCACATGAGGTGCCTTTGGTCAGACAGTCTAGCGCGTCTAGAATGTTCTGAGTTGGAGCCTGGCCTGAGTTAGCGGAGCTCGGACCGGATGGCAAACCAATCGCCACTTGGTCATCACGCAGTGGTTCAAACATGGTGCCGTCTGCCAATTCAAAACCCTCAATCAGCATCTTAGACTGCGCCACCATCATATCCACAGACCCTTCTGGAGCTGAGCCAGGCATGTATGGGTTTGGCAGGCCGCCGTTGTTGTATAGCTGAACGTGTAGAAGGTCGAGTGTACTGCGTGTTTCGTTAATCACAGGAATGTACGCCCCCCAAATACCGCTATAAGCAATGTAGCCACCTTGTACGTAAGGGTGCTCTGGCGCCATGGTGAGATACATATCGCCGCCCATGTTCTGCTCGATTTGCAGCAGAGCACCACCTAAACGTGCTTGGATTTGCGAACCATGCAGCAGGTTAGAACCACTTTCTAGATCCACATCCAAGCCATCGAAGCCCCATTCGGCAATCAATGCGGTCAGGCTCGATACAAAGTTTGCTTCATCTTGGTCTGTGTTGAGCGTGATTGTGCCTTCTGCGCCACCAAGAGACAGAACGAACTTCTTACCTTTAGCTTGCAGTGCTGCCATGTCTTGCTTGAATTGAGTTGGGTCTAGCGCAGGACAGTCACTGTAGATGTCACCAGAGTACAGGTTGAAGTGCACGGTACCATCGCTGTTACGGTCGTTTTCTGCAAAGGCAATATCAATCACATCCCATGCATCAGACATATCCGCTAGGCGAATTGGGCAGCCCGCACCGTTCACAAAGTTATGCCAGTATCCAACCAGCTTGTGGCGTTTCTCTGTTTGCTCAACCACGGTAATCGAAGCGGCATCAGAAAGCGCTGTTGTGCCTGCAAGATCAGTGGCTTGAGCGCTTACCGTAAAGCTACCAATCGCGGCAGGTGTCCAGTTCGCTGAGTAAGGTGCGGTTGTGTCGGTTGCGACAATTGCACCGTTCACCATAAAGTCTACGTGTTTCACGCCAGAGGTTAGTGAAGTTGCATCTGCGCTTAGAACGAGATTCTTACCTAAACCGACGGTTTGTCCTGCACTCGGTGACGTCAATGAAATCACCAAATCTTGGTCACTCACCGTCACGTTAACGACAGACTCGGACGTATTGTTATCGTTGTCTTTGGCAACGGCTTTTAGTTGATTCGCGCCAACTAGCGTTGCATTCCATAGAACGGAATATGGTGCTTGAGCAACCACACCTAAACTGGTGTTATTGGCGAAGAACTCCACTTGAGTCACGTTACCATCTGCATCGCTGGCATCTGCGGACACTTCAACGTTGTCGCCTGCGAGTAATACTTGTCCTTCGCTCGGTGCGGTAATAGCCACTTGAGGCGGCGTCGAACATGCACCTAGGCCTGTCCATGCATCTTGCCAGTACAAACCGTCACCTGGAGCATAAGCCCAAGCGGCATCGGAAGAACACCACCCCGCAACATCACAACGGTATTTCTGGTTTAGGTTGGAGACGAGCGCACCAGCTTCATAGCGGTTGCCGGCAACGTAAGGCACGGCATCTGCACAGCCACCAGAGCTGGAATCGCTGACGACGAGTGAGACTTCTTGGCTCATGGTTGACAGGTTCGAATCATCGGTTGCTTGCGCTTTGAAGGTATGAGTACCGACTGCCGCCGTCCAGACGTATTCATATGGAGCCGCAGTATCGACAGCAACGGATTGGTTGTTTACGAAGAACTCAACTTGGGTGACTAAACCATCGCTGTCTGCTGCATCGGCTGTTACCGCGATGATGTCACCCACATTTGGTGTTTCTGTACCCGTAGGGCTCGTGAGAGAAACGGTTGGAGGTGGTAATTCGGTTTGCGGTTGAACGAAGATAGACACGTTGGTTGTGGTGATCGCACCTTCATTGTCGGTGGCGATAGCTGTTAACTGAGAGACACCTTCTACCGCTGTCCATTCCGCTTGGAAAGGGAATTGGGTAACAACAGCAACGGTCTGGTTACCAGCAAGGAATTCTACTTGAGCGACCTGACCATCTTCGTCAGCTGCGTTCGCCAATAAAGTGATCACGCTGCCTTCTGGAATTTGCGCATTATCTGCAGGAGAAGAGAAGGACACCGTCGGAGGTAGGTTTGTACCACTACTATCACATTGTCCAAGACCTTTCCATGCTTCCCATGGCCCCGAGTTATTGACCGGATCATTGCCTTGCGTCCAATAAGCTGCCTCATACGCAGCGCCTTTAGTTTGTACTTGATCGCCAGAATTATAAACGGTGGAACTATCCCAGACCGATAAATCTTGGCAATTGTAGGCTTGAGCTTGGTAGCTGACACTGAGTGCTGCAACGACCGCACCATGCAGTAGCGTGACCTTCATTTTTCTCTCCTTGAGTTACTCGATGTTCGAAAGAACATGAACAAATACATCCCCAAGTATCATCAAGATGACATGGGTATAGTTAGATAACTAGTTGATAAATAGACCTGATGAGGAAAAATCGAAGCAATTTGTTTTACTTTTCAACACGAAATCACGCTGAACTATTCGTGCTTTACAACGCGGCTCATTATTTTTCGGCTCACTTCACGCTGATTTATAAATCCATCAAAAGGGGCGAATGGGAGACTTGGTGAATATGAGATGTACGTGGAAATTTACAAACTGAATGTCTGCTAATTGATCTGATTGTCGAGTAATTAACCTAATCACTCTTGTTGAGTAGAAGATATTACTATAGTGTACTAGTCAGCTAGTTCATTGATATTTTGTGTGAGTGGTATGACACAACAAACTTCTTCTCAGCCGCGTGAGCATTTCGGCTCACGCCTTGGATTCATCTTAGCGGCAGCAGGTGCTGCAGTGGGTCTAGGTAATATTTGGGGCTTTCCTACCCAAGCAGCAAGTAACGGCGGTGGCGCCTTCTTGTTGGTGTACTTGGTGATGATTCTTATCGTTGCATTCCCAATGCTGGTGGTTGAAATGGCGATCGGTCGTCATGGTCAAGCAAACCCAGTAGACAGTATGCGTTCTCTAACAGACAACCCTGTGGGCAAGAAGCTTGGCGGCCTAGTTGGTTGGATTGGCCTGAGTGTACCAAGTGCGGTTTTGGCGTTTTACTCGATTGTAGGCGGCTGGTTGATCTGCTTTATGTTGGGCGCAGTTACTGACATCATGGGCATGGAAGCAGCGACACAATGGTTGAAAGGTTTCAGCGTTGAACGCAACTTGTTTGGTACGATTACATTTTATGTATTAACCATTTTGATCGTACAAGGCGGCGTGAAGCAGGGCATCGAGAAGTGGTCGACACGTCTAATGCCAGCACTGTTTGTTCTGTTCGGTTTGCTGTTCATCTACATCATGACGCAAAACGGTGCGATGGAAGGTTTGAAGCACTACCTAGTGCCTGATTTCGAGAAAGTATGGGATCGCAAGCTTATTCTTGCAGCAATGGGACAGGGCTTCTTCTCTCTGACCATTGGTGGCTGTTCGATGCTTATTTACGGCTCTTACTTAAGCAAGAAAGAGAACCTACCGAAGATGGCAATGAACGTAACCATGGTAGACACCGCGGTTGCCTTTATTGCGGGTCTCGTGGTGATGCCTGCGATGTTCGTTGCGATGCAAAAAGGCGTTCAAATCTACGCAGAAGATGGCTCGCTATTGAGTTCTGATACGCTGGTATTTACTGTTCTACCGCTGATGTTTGATAGCTTAGGTTTGCTTGGGCAACTGTTCTCAATCGTGTTCTTCTTACTACTGACGATTGCAGCATTGACGTCTTCTATCTCGATGCTTGAATGTCCGGTTGCTCTAGTAAGTGAACGATTCAATACTAAACGCAGCACGACAAGCTGGGTATTGGGTGGCCTGATTGCGCTGTTCAGTGTGGTTATCGTATTTAACTTCGGTGCACTGTTTGGCATGGTTGCAACCATCGCAACGCAATACCTACAGCCTATGGCGGCGTTATTGTTCTGTCTATTTGGTGGTTGGGTATGGAACCGTCACTCAAAAATCAAAGAGCTTGAGCAAGGTTGTCCTGAGTTCACTCAAGGTTGGTTTGGTAAGCTGTGGCCGGCATACGTGAAGTTTGTTTGTCCGATTCTGGTAGCGACCGTTATTTGGGCTTCGTTCGGCTAATCGGCTTACGCAAAGTACAAAAGAAAAGGGCTTGATGAGTGCATCAAGCCCTTTTTTCTATTCGTTGTTTACGTTGTCCGTCGCGATGGGCTGTTAACGGAACTGACCTGCGTCAGGCAGAAAGTCAAAACCCGCCGTTGCCAGTTTTGCTTCAAGTGCTGCGCGGTCGATATCAAAGAATGCAACCAGCTTATCCAGATCACCACCGAAGTCGTCACGTAGCTTCATGTTGACGATGCTCATCAGCATGATTGGATCCATGGATTCGAAGTTCGCTAAATTCATTACTTATCCTCGAAATCAGAGATCAGTAGGTTTGCCGCAGCAAATGCCGCTTTTTCACGAACGTCTTTTGGTAGAGACTCGTCTGCCGCAACGTCATTCAGTGCTCTTACGGCACACGAGATTGCTTGAGGCACGTAAGCTTGATCGCCACTACCGATTTGAGCGTAAAGCTCACGAACTAATTCACAACAGCCGTATACTTGCATGGCTAAATCCTTAATAAATGATAACTGCTCTCAAATATACACATAGCCGTTTTGAAACTCAAAGCAGAGAATTGTTTTGGCTCAAGTTAACAAGCAACTTGAGCAAACATTCATCACTGCAACTGTGCTTCCAATTGATGCGTGACCTCTGGAGAAAGGTTGAGCTGTTTCGCAAGCTCTTGTAAGTAAGCTTTTTCCATAAAATTTTGCTCATCGGCCACAATCAGTGATGCCAGATATATTTCTGAAGCCTGTTGTGGCGACGTTGCTAAGCGGGCGATTTCTGCTGGATCGAGAGGTTTATGCAGCTCTTGATGAACCAACTGTCTTACATGATCATCTGCGCCCATTTCTGTCAGTGCTTGCTCGATACGAGCCATTTCTTGTTGATCGACATGGCCGTCGGCTTTAGCTGCACCAATCATGGCTTTAAGGATCAACTTCGCGTGCTTATTGTCATCTGGGTCAAAGGTTTCGCTAACGCCTTGTGTATCCTGCTTCGCTTGCCAATCGTTATAGACTTTGTAAGCCAAAGCACCTAATGCTGCCGCGCCACCGACTTTAAGTGCGCCAGAGCCCATCTTCTTCGCCATCTTTTTACTTTTCTTCGAGCCCATCAGCATGCCGATAAGGCCGCCGCCGATCGCACCTGCGCCAAGGGTTTTTAGTTGGCTAGAGTTAGATGAAGATTTGATATTGCTCGATTGTTTACCAAGCGCATCGGCACCTTGCTTGATCAGGTCTGATTTGAGAGCTTGGTTAAGAAGACTTTTTAGATCCATGAGTGACCTCCTTACTAGATTGAATTCAGTGTAAGGTGATGAATCTGAACCAAAGATTAACAACGCAAATATTAGAGGGAGTCAGCAGATTTAAAAAAACAGATGTAAAAAAGGGCTGACCGAAGCCAACCCTTTTCATCGCTATATATTCAGCACAGTGTGCTTAGTGCAGCTTATTGTAGCTGAGCTTTAACGTGCTCAACGATGTCTGCCATCGCAACGGCTGTCTTCTCACCAGAGCGGCGGTTCTTGTACTCGAAGTTACCTTCTTTCATTGAACGATCACCGATCACGATAGTGTGAGGAATACCGATAAGTTCCATATCAGAGAACATTACGCCTGGGCGCTCTTTACGGTCATCGAATAGTACTTCGATACCCATAGCCGTCAGTTCAGCGTACAGCTTCTCAGCCGCTTCTTTCACTTCTTCAGACTTGTGCATGTTCATAGGAACGATAGCCACTTTGAAAGGCGCTAGTGCGTCTGGCCAGATGATGCCGTATTTGTCGTGGTTCTGCTCGATTGCAGAAGCAACAACACGTGAAACACCGATACCGTAACAACCCATTTCTAGGATTACGTTTTTACCGTCAGGACCAAGAACACCACAGTTCATCGCTTGAGAGTAAACATTACCTAGCTGGAAGATGTGACCAACTTCGATACCACGCTTAAGCATTAGCGTACCTTGACCACATGGGCTTGGATCGCCTTCAACTACGTTACGTAGATCTTCAACTTGGCCTAGCTCAACGTCACGGCCCCAGTTGATACCGAAGTAGTGTTTGTCATCAATGTTAGCGCCTGCGCCGAAGTCGCTCATTACAGCTACTGTGCGGTCAACAATGAATGGCAGTTCAAGGTTTACTGGGCCTAGAGAGCCAGGACCTGCGCCAATCAGTGCACGAATTTCTTCTTCTGTAGCCATCTCTAGTGGAGAAGCAACTTGAGGTAGGTTTTCTGCTTTCACTTCGTTTAGTTCGTGGTCACCACGAACGATAAGAGCGATGATGTCCGCGTCTACTTCATCAGATGCTTTAACGAAAAGCGTCTTAACTGTCTTCTCGATAGGCATGTCGAACTGTTCAACAAGCTCAGCGATTGTTTTCGCGTTTGGCGTATCAACCAGCGTCATCTCTTGAGTTGGCTCAGCACGCTCACCTGCAGGCGCTGCTGCTTCTGCTTTTTCGATGTTCGCTGCGTAATCAGACTCAGTAGAGAATGCGATTAGGTCTTCGCCGCTTTCAGCAAGTACGTGGAACTCTTGAGAGCCGCTACCACCGATAGCGCCAGAGTCAGCAAGTACTGGACGGTACTCAAGACCCATGCGATCGAATGCTTTACAGTAAGCATCGTGCATCGCTTGGTAAGATTTCTCTAGACCTTCTTTGTCGATGTCGAAGCTGTATGCATCCATCATGCAGAATTCACGTGCACGCATTACACCGAAACGTGGGCGACGCTCATCACGGAATTTAGTCTGGATTTGGTACAGGTTTAGCGGAAGCTGTTTGTAAGAGCTCACTTCGTTACGCACAAGGCTAGTGATCACTTCTTCGGCTGTAGGGCTAAGAACAAACGGACGAGTATGACGGTCAGTAAAGCGAAGTAGCTCAGGACCCATCTTCTCAGAACGACCTGTCTCTTCCCATAGTTCAAACGGCTGAACAACGGGCATCAAAGTTTCGACTGCACCTGCATTGTCGATTTCTTGACGAACGATGTTTTCGACTTTACGCAGCACACGTAGACCAGTAGGCAGCCAGGTGTATAGACCTGAAGCCAGCTTACGGATCATACCCGCGCGTAGCATGAGCTGGTGGCTCACTACTTCTGCGTCGTTTGGAGTCTCCTTCAGAGTAGAAAGAAGATAATTACTGGTACGCATTAAATTTATCCGTTTATTAAAGTTAGATACTCAAGCCGGAATGGACAAGAGTATGGAGGTCCCACGAAGGGAAAATTGTTAGCCGCTTATAATATCAGCCAAATGCCTTTGTCAAAAGCTTTCAATCGCAGTAACTGTTATTAAGTTATCGCTTACTGTGAACTTGACGTTCAGATCGAACAAATTTACCGCATATTCCTTACTATCAGGCTTGTTTTTCTTGTAAGCCGGACGGGGATCTTGCGCCAGAACTTGTTCGATTACCGCTTTGACATACTCAGTATCGCTACGCTTTTTGAGTGTTGCCAGTGCAATATCAGAGAAGTCTACCTGCGAAGTTTCAGGCTCGTCTTCGGCATAACCACCTTGCGCTTCTACAATTGAATCCGAGTAGGGGATATATGGTTTGATATCGACAATCGGCGTGCCATCGACCAAGTCTACGTTACCCAGCTCCAAATAGATCTGATCTCCTTTCTTGCTGATGCCTTTGACCTCTACTGCGGACATGCCGATACCGTTGGGTCTGAAGGTAGAACGTGAAGCAAATACGCCAATACGTTCGTTGCCGCCCAGGCGGGGTGGGCGCACGGTTGGCTTCCATCCCGCTTCTAAGTTCTGATCAAACAAAAACAGTAACCACACATGAGAAAACTGCTCCAATCCGCGCACGGCTTCAGGGCTATTTGCTGCGCCTTGAAGTTTGACGCGAGATCGCGCTGCGGGCACTAAACGTGGCTGGCGAGGAACAGCGAACTTCTCTTTATACGGGCTTTCAATAATGCCAACTGGCTCTATGGAATACATGGTTTGTGTCTTGATGAAAGGTTTGAGAAGAAAAGTATCACAAATTTCGCTTGCTTTTCTTTTTGAGAATGATTATTAATTATAATGTTATAACATAACAATTAATCAAAAGGACAATTTTTATGAAGCCAGGTATCCACCCCGAATACCGACCTGTGGTATTTCACGACACCAGCGTAGACGAATATTTTGTGGTTGGTTCAACGCTGCAAACCGACCGAACTATCGAGTGGAAAGACGGAAAAACTTACCCGTACTTCACTTTAGACGTTTCGTCTGAGTCCCATCCGTTCTACACAGGTAAGCAACGTGTCGTTCAAGCAGAAGGCCGTATCGCGAACTTTAATCGCCGTTTTGGGCAATTTAGCAAAGATAAGGATTAAGACATGAAAGTGGTTAAATCATTGAAGAGCGCAAAAAGCCGTCACCCAGATTGCCAAATCGTTAAGCGAAGAGGGCGTTTGTACGTTATCTGCAAGACAAACCCGCGTTTTAAGGCCGTTCAGAAATAACCTTAAACATCGCAAGAATTTATGGAATGTAGTTACCTATAATTCTAATTTATGATCTATATGTGGGTGATATAACTATATATTTATCGATTATAGGTCATAAGTTCGACTGTTGTTTACATTCTGTAACGTTTTGAACTTTCACTTAACCCTTGTGTCGAGTACCCTGCGCATGCTTAGTGACATTTTTGTTACATATGCGCAGGAATACATACAAGGAGGGAACAGATGAGTTCATCTGCTTCAATGAAACAAAACTCGCCAAAGAAGCCAATGTTCACGCGCTTCTTAGATACAGTTGAATATTTGGGGAACCTATTACCCCACCCAATCACACTTTTCGCTATTTTCTGTCTTGCAATCCTAGTCATGTCCGGCATTGCTGGTTACTTCGAAGTTTCCGTTGTTGACCCTCGCCCTGAAGGTGCACCTGGTCGCGCTGCCGACGGCATGATTCAAGTCGTTAGCCTGTTAAACGCTGAAGGCTTACAACTGATTGTTACTAACCTAGTGAAAAACTTCGTAGGCTTCGCACCGTTAGGTACTGTACTGGTTGCGATGCTTGGTGTTGCCATTGCAGAACATTCTGGACTACTTTCTGCTGCAATGCGTGGCCTAGTAATGGGCGCTTCTCAGCGCATGGTTACGGTAACGGTAGTTTTCGCTGGTATCATTTCAAACACGGCTTCTGAGCTTGGCTATGTGGTGTTGATCCCACTGGCGGCAATGCTGTTCCACTCTCTAGGTCGTCACCCACTTGCTGGTCTAGCAGCGGCGTTTGCTGGTGTATCTGGTGGTTACTCTGCAAACCTACTGATTGGTACGGTTGACCCACTGCTTTCAGGTATCACTGAAACAGCTGCACAGATGATTGACCCAACTTACACAGTAGGCCCAGAAGTAAACTGGTACTTCATGTTTGTTTCTACTTTCTTCATCGCGATTACCGGTGCATTTGTTACTGAGAAGATCGTTGAGCCAAAACTTGGCAAATACAATGATGAAGAAGCGGCAGAAGACCTATCTCAAGATAAGATGGGTGGTCTGACTGACGTAGAGAAGAAAGGTCTAAAACTAGCAGGTATTGCGGTACTGGCGGTTTCTGCGCTACTAGCTTGGACTATCGTTCCAGCTGACGGTGTTCTGCGCTCTGATGCAGGCACGGTTGCAGGCTCTCCATTCCTGAAGAGTATTGTTGCGTTCATCTTTGTTTTCTTCGCAGTACCGGGCTTTGTTTACGGTCGCGTTGTTGGCACGATGAAAAATGATCGCGATGTGATTGATGCAATGTCGAAGTCAATGTCTTCAATGGGCATGTACATTGTTTTGGTATTCTTTGCGGCTCAATTTGTTGCCTTCTTCAAGTGGACAAACTTTGGTCAAGTCTTCGCGGTAGCGGGGGCAAGCTTCCTGCAAGAAATCGGTCTAACGGGTCCAATGCTGTTCTTCGCCTTCATCCTAATGTGTGGCTTCATCAACTTGATGATTGGCTCGGCATCGGCGCAGTGGGCTGTGACAGCACCAATCTTCGTTCCTATGCTAATGCTTGTTGGTTACGCGCCAGAAACGATTCAGGCAGCTTACCGTATCGGTGACTCAACGACGAACATCATCACACCGATGATGAGCTACTTCGGTCTTATCCTTGCGGTAGCAACACGCTACATGAAGAACCTAGGTATCGGTACGCTGATCGCGACCATGCTGCCTTACTCAATCGTCTTCATTGTTGGTTGGAGCGTACTGTTCTACCTATGGGTATTCGTATTTGGTTTACCAGTAGGTCCTGGTGCGGCAACGTATTACACGCCTTAATTGGCAACCTCACTCAGCTCAATCAAAGCCTGCGTCTATCGCAGGCTTTTTGTTTCATGGTCTAGCCTATTAATCCGCTGATGTGAGAGAGGAAGGGGGGGATGTCATCAACGCTTGGCAAGGATTCTATCGAGGTGGTTAGCGAACTCTCTGCGTTCCGTTTGAGACAAAGCAGCAGGGCCGCCAGTCTGAATGCCACTTGAGCGCATGGTGTCCATAAAGTCACGAATGTTCAAACGCGCTTTGATGGTGTCTTTGGTATATAACTCGCCTCGTGAGCTTAGTGCTTGAGCACCTTTGCTGATCACTTCGTCTGCCAATGGAATATCAGACGTGATCACTAAGTCATTAGCTTCCACGCGACGGACGATTTCGTTATCGGCAATATCAAAGCCAGCGGGTACTTGCAGAGAGTGAATATTGGTACGCTTGGGTACAGGGACCACATGGTTCGCTACAAATGTACATTCAACACCGGTTCGCTCAGCGGCACGTACAATCGTCTCTCTGATTACTTTCGGACAAGCATCCGCATCTACCCACAGTTTCATGATGTTTTCTCACTCAGCTTTGCTTCTAGTTCTTCTACTCGAGCAACCAACTTCGCCACCGTATTCTCCAGCGCAACAATGCGATCTTCTTCTTTCGGCGTTTGAACCGCAACCTCGACTTTAGGAATGCGGTTGGCGCTCTTCCAACTTTTGATGGTTGCGATTAATGCAGGCATTGGCACTGGTGTTTTCATTCGAGCTTTAACGAGAGCAACGGTCGGCTCTTTACCTTGCTGTTGCAACTGTTCCATCACGGCTTCCAGCTCTTTAGTGACGTCTTGAGTTAACATAATTTGTCCCTACTAAAATGACTTATATCATCATACTTTGCGCTGCACATTTTAGCGAATAGCAATTTCGGCAGTGCCTTGTGCGAGATCTCTCACACGGGTTGTGAGAGAAAACGATTTCGTCATCAGCCAAACAGAAATTTTTATCTTTAAGTCTATGAAAAATATAATTTTAACATACTGTTAACTAAGTTTTTCAGCAAAAGATTTCCTAGGGTAGATTGTGATTTAAAGGGAAAAGCGTAAATTAAACCTTGTCGGCAGGAAGCAGACATGGAACAGGAAAGCACCAAGGATTTGGTCATCGTCAGGACGACGATTTGATTATTCAGGATGAGTGATCAAGCAAGGAGCGTAGGACATTGTAAGGACACAATCATCAATAGGATGTTGATGACTAAGGAAAGACAATGGACCCCTCATAGGATTGAGGTAAGGACAGCATCAGGACGATGCAAAGGACACCGCTCAAGGAACAAGTGAAGCGCGCTAACGAGGAATGTTAGCTATCAGGATGATAAGGACACCGCTAGGACGGCGACGTAAGGACTAAGCTGACGGAATCAGCCACTATTATGGATGATGCATGGAGCACTAATTAGTAGCCGGACTGCTGCGAGTAAGACTATGACCCCGATACGCTAGTATCGGGGTCTTTCTTATTTTGTACTTGCACAACTTACAATAATTAAAAGTATCAATATCACAAAGTTTATAAATTCCTCATAACACTGAATAAAAAACAATCCAGATCAATATCCTTTCCAATCAGTTGGTTTAACTTTCGGCTTCTCAAAAGGCGTTATGTGCCGCATAACAATGTCATAGCGTAACAAAACTTATCGTTATTGAATTTTGCTATGTGGATAAATTAAGTTTGCTGTAATCAAGGAACAGATGTGACCATAGTAACCAGAAGAATGCTTCTTCTACCCTACAATGAGTCGTTGCAACTAGAGTTCGTGATGTTAAATTGCTGCGCTAAAAACCGCGCAGAGATGAATGGACCTCATACCGTATCTTCTGCCAAACAGTTGTTTGAGAAGATCTTGGATGATGAGAATGTCCACAGTATGGCGGTGCTTGAGAGTACAAGCCGTGATTACATGGGACACGTGTTCATTTCAAACCTAGATCATGAACCAGAGCTAGGTTTTATCTTTGATAAGGCTTATTGGGGCAAAGGGTTAGCGACAGAAGCGCTAAAGGCGTTTTTTCCGAAAGCGTGCCGTGAGCTTGGGCTGCACAAAGTCAAAGCAAGTGTGAATAGCCACCACGAAGCATCCATGGCAGTACTGGAAAAACTGGGATTTACGAAGAAAAGAGAAAGCAAGGACCTTTACGGCCCTTACTTTGAAATGGAATTCACAAGCGATGTGGCGGTAGGTGAAAGTTCAGCGGCCTAAACCCGATCATCGTTAACTCACCTTGGTAGCAGTCATCACCAAGGGATGAAAACTCAAATTGATACACTGTATGCCAACGCCAGATTCCGTCTGGCGTTTTCAATTTATGCGCACCAAATGCAATGCTCACCAATTGCAGATCTAACTGCTCACATTTACGTGTAATGGCCGCTTTTGCCAACTCTGATTGACGTCGTTGCTGCCAAAACAAAAAACAGAAGAAGCACAGTCCTAAAATGGCTAATAGGTCACCGATCATCCCTAATCCTTTATTATCCTTTTGTTGCTTGCTGCAGTTTTACCAATGCAGTCGCTAGCTCTTCCGATGGGCTAGAGTGCAGCAAAGGAAGCAATACCATTCTTAGCTCTGGAAGCATAACTAAATCGGCAAACAACTGATTAAATAGGGCTTGGTTACCCGTTTGTGCGAGGCGCAGCAAAAATTGTTCAGCGATATCTGCGTTGGCTAATAAGTGCCAAGTACGGCCAGCGATACCGATCAACACTTCTTGGTGGCTCAAGCGCGGGCTTTGCAAAATCATTATTAAGATGGGCTGTGACACCTCGATCGGTGCACCCGCCAGAGCTCGAATCAGAGCGGAAAGTAGGAACAAGTCAGGTTCGTTGCTTTCGATTTCTTGCTGCGCTTTCTCGGCAATGCGCCCCGCCAAACGTTCTTGTAGGTCGACATGTTCAAGCGCACCAAGTAGAGCATAAAGCGGTTCATTAGGTAAATGATTCAGGGCTTTACGTAAGGTGACGGCATTTTGTTCTTTGCCTAGGCGTGCAGCCATATCTGTGATGCCTTGTAGGCCTACAGTTTGCCAGTTTTCCCAACCTAAACCACCGGTAAAGTAATGCTGGGTGTGCTCGTAATATTGGCTGGTGGGTAAGTCCAAGTTAGCGCGAACTTGGCTGTGGAAGACGGCCATCTTTTCTTCCGCAGGTTTGAAAGTGTATGGGTTGTTAGAAAGCTTTTGTTGTTGCTCTTCCGACATTTCCTCGCTTAAACGAGTACCCATGGCTTCTACGACGTATTTAATGAAGTTACCAATATCCGCTTGCTTGAGCAGGCCACGTTCATCCAACTCGAACTTCAAGAACCAAATCCAAGGCTGCTTTTGCTCATTCCAGTAGGCAATAGCCAAATGCGCTTTGCGTTGCATTGGGAATGGGTAAGGGCATTGACCTTTTTCCACATCCGCAAAGACTTGTGGCTCGATGGTCTTGATACGACGACCAAGGTCGAAGATTTGATACTCACACTGACTGTTGTTTAACAGCTGAGTGAGGGTTTGAATGTTTTCCATTAAATACGACATCCTAATGTTCTTTTCACAAGAAATGGTATCATTCTCGGCTAATTCAAGGTTCGAGACAGAATTAATGGCAACAAACATCCAATTGGTCGACTTACTTCAACAACTTGAAGCGCAATTGCAGCACCATGAGCTGTGGCAACAAACCATGCCCTCGGCAGAAGCGCTTCAGAGCACGGAACCTTTCGCGATTGATACGCTGCATCCTCATGAGTGGCTACAGTGGATTTTTATTGCACGTATGCGTGCGTTGGTGGAAAGTAACCAACCTTTGCCACGTGGCTTTTCTATTGAGCCGTATTTCGCAGAAGCGTGGAAGCAAGAGCTGCATTATGCCGAGCTATTAGTGACTATCCGAACCATCGACGAACTATGTAAGTAACCTCAATGTCAGAACAAGAAACATCACCATCTGTTGAACCCGTTGTATTAGAGATCGTTTATCAGGACGAGTACTTTGTTGCGGTGAACAAACCTGCAGGTATGTTAGTCCATCGCAGTTGGTTGGATAAGCATGAGACTCAATTCGTGATGCAAACGCTACGCGATCAAATTGGTCAGCATGTTTTCCCATTGCACCGTTTAGATCGCCCTACTTCGGGTGTGCTTGTGTTTGCTTTATCCAGTGAAGTGGCATCGCAAGTCATGCCAATGTTTGCAGAGCACAAGATGGAGAAGACCTATCACGCGATCGTTCGTGGCTGGATCGAGGAAGAAGGCGTATTGGATTACGCTCTGAAAGTTGAACTCGATAAAATTGCCGATAAGTTTGCTTCGCAAGAGAAAGAAGCACAAGAAGCAGTAACGGCATACAAACCGCTAGCAAAAGTGGAAGTACCTTATTCAACAGGTAAGTTCCCAACCACGCGCTACTGTTTGATGGAAATGAAGCCGAAGACAGGACGTAAGCACCAGTTGCGTCGTCACATGGCTCACCTGCGTCATCCTATTGTTGGTGATACAACACATGGTGATGGTAAGCACAACAAGTTGTATCGCACGGAATTCGACTCTCACCGACTGTTGTTGCATGCGTCAGAGCTACGTTTTGTACATCCATTTACGGATGAAGAAATCGTGATGAAAGCCAATATCGATGAGACTTGGCAGCAGTTGTTTACTCGATTTGAGTGGGATGAATCGTTGGTAAAATAATGCGCTTGGATTGAGCTGTGTCGGCGAAAGATAAGACGAGAAAGGGGTTGGTATGTATGCCAACCCCTTTTTTAATTATTGAGGAATGAAACGGACTATTTTAGTTTTTCCAGATCTGCCTCGATCTCTGCGATCTTGCTAGAAACGACTTTTTCCAGATGGCGAAGATCAGAGAGAATTTTCTCTTTTACATCCACTTCAGTCGTTTTCGCTGGCTTGGTGATCTTATTCAGTTCATCGATAACCAGCGTGAGGTTGCGGTTGATCTCCGTGACTTCTTTGTATTTGTGACTGCCGCTGTCTACCAGCACGCTTTTGACTTGGCGAGGGTATTTGAACTTTACACTCTTAGCAAAAAATTCGCCTTTCTGCTTGTGGAAGTAGATCTTTAGGACGTCTTTGTGTGCTTCTTGGCGCAGGGAATAACGTTCAATCTGTTTTGGATCGTGGATGCCCAAACCAGTGAGGTGGGGATACATAGGCTACCTCTGTGTATTGAATTGGAGTCAATACAACTGTAGCAGCCCATTTATGAGCTAGATAGCTGATATTTCATCAAATTGCTCAACTTGTGGGCAAGATCGCTATCACTCTTGCCCACCTTAGTTGTTGATGAAACTTATGTTTTTACTTAGGCTGAAACTGAGTCAGACAATTTCTCTATCAGCTTCTCACGCAGTTCTGTTTGCTGCTCTTCACTCAGCCTGCCGCCTGCTTCACTGGTTAGGATAAACAAGTCTTCTGCACGCTCACCGATGGTGGTGATTTTTGCTGCATGGAGGTTAATGCCCAAGTCTGCGAAGGTACGTCCAACTTTTGCCAACAGTCCCGGCGTATCGAGAGCGACAAACTCCATCAAAGTACGCTTTTTGCTCTTAGTAGGCAGGAAGTCAACTTTGGTTTTTACATTAAAGTGCTGGAGCTTATTTGGTGTACGACGCGTTTTAATTTTTGTCGGACGACCGTCTTCCAATACGTGGGTAATGTGCTTAGTCACGGCACTATGGCGGCCCTCTTCAATCGCTTTACCGTGTTGATCCAGTACCATAAAAGTATCGAGCACATAGCCATCTTTGCTTGTCATGATTTGCGCGTCGTGTACGTTGAAGTTGCGGCGGTCAAGCTCCGCTACGACGGTAGCAAACAATGCCGGTTGGTCTGGGCTATAGACGAACACTTCAGTACCACCACGCGTGGCTTTTTTGCTGATAAGCACCAGAGGTTTGCTCGTGTCTTCCATGCGCAGTAGGTTCTCGCAGTGCCAAGCGATTTGCTTATGGGTGTGACGCAAAAAGTAATCGGCTTTAAAGCGCTGCCACAGAACTTCAATTTCGCGCGCAGAGAAGCCCTCTTTGCGCAGCAGGGCAGAGGCCATTTGTTGGTTGTGGCGAATACGTTCGCGTACATCCACTGGGTTCTCTAAGCCACGACGAAGCGCACGTTGGGTTGAATAAAATAATTCGGCGAGCAGGGTACGTTTCCAGCTGTTCCAAAGCTCTGGGTTGGTCGCGCAGATATCTGCAACGGTCAGACACACAAGGTACTCAAGGTATTCTTCATCACGAACTTGCTTAGCGAACTCGGTAATCACGTCTGGATCGTAAATATCACGACGTTGTGCCGTCACAGACATCAACAGATGGTGCCTTACTAGCCAGCTAACCAGTTTCGCTTCTGGCTTAGACAAGCCGTGTTCGATACAAAAGTCATACGCTTCGCCTTCGCCAATCACCGAATGGTCACCGCCGCGGCCTTTACCGATGTCGTGGAAAATCGCCGCCAGAATCAGTAGTTCTTTTTTCTGGATTCGAGGATAAACTTCGCAGCAAATTGGATGTTTGCTGTGGTTCTCTGCGTAGCTGAAAGTATTGATGTGTTTGAGCAGGCGAATACTGTGCTCATCTACGGTATACACATGGAAAAGGTCGAATTGCATCTGACCGACAATCTGGCTCCACTGCGGTAGATACGCTGCGAGTACACCAAGTTTGTGCATTAGGCTGAACGCTTTATGCAGCGCATTTGGATGACGACACAGCGCCATAAACTTTTCACGTGCTTCTGGAATGGTGTGCAAGAACTTGTTCAAACGACGACGTGCGGTACGTAACTGACGCAAAGTCGGTGGGCTGACGCCTTCAATGCTTGAATCGTTGGCGATATGCAGGAACATATCTAAAATCGTTTCTGGGCGTGCTTGGAATAGTGCTGGTTTGCGTGCTTCGATCAGTGCGCCACGACGTTGGAAATCTTCATCGATGATTTCTGCGTCTTCGGAAGCGCCACCATTGATGATCGCTTGATCGAACAGCTTGAGTAGCATCTTATTCAACTCTGCCACACGACGAAGGGTACGGTAGAACTCCTTCATCATCATCTCGACGCCTCGGTTACCTTCTCCAACGTAGCCAAGGTGCTCCGCGACTTGTGCCTGATGAGCGAAGGTCAGTCGGTTGTCATAACGACGCAGCTCGATATGCAGGGCAAAACGTACACGCCATAGGAAATCCTGACATTCAACCAACTCTCGGTATTCCGCATCGGTCAGGAAGCCATAGCGGCTCATTTCTAGTAACGAGGTTGCGCCAAAGTGACGACGTGCCACCCAGCTTAAAGTGTGAATATCACGCAAGCCACCCGGCGTGGACTTGATGTCGGGTTCGAGGTTGTAAGTGGTGTCATGGTAGCGCGCGTGGCGTTCACGCTGCTCTTGAATCTTCGCGCGGTAGAAGGTTTCGCTCGGCCAGAAAGAGTCGGATAGCACCACTTTCTTCAAAGCTTGGAAAGTGTCTTCACTGCCACACAACAAACGCGCTTCTTGTAGGTTTGTTGCAACGGTTAAATCTGCTCGGCCTATTTCTGCACATTCATCCACAGTACGCACAGCGTGGCCCACTTCGAGGCGTAAATCCCACAACAGGGTAATGAACTCACTGATTTTGGCTTCTAGCGCGTTTGGCAGTTTGTTATTCGACAGAATCAAAATGTCGATATCAGACAGTGGGTGTAACTCACCACGCCCGTAACCACCTACGGCAACTAATGAAATATTATGGATGTCTTTGAATCCAAAGTGTTGCCATAAACGATTGAGGAGTAAATCCATGTACTCCGCACGTGACAAAACGAGGTTCGTCACTGGGTGATGTTGAAGAAATTCTTCTTTTTGGTATGAACTGAATTTTTCGAGTTCTTGCTTAAGTTCGCCGATGTTGATCTGTTCATCGGTAAACGTAAGAGGAGACTGAAGGGTCATATTTGCTATCCGTGCAAGCTAAAACTATTAGCAATCTAACAAATTTGCTGCAGATAAAAAATATCCCCGCATGGGCGGGGATATGGAAAGTGATGGGCGATTAAACGTTTTTCATCATTCGTGGAATGGTATCGTCGCTACGAAGCGTTAGTACTTCACAACCTTCTTTGGTTACCACGATAGTGTGTTCCCACTGTGCTGAGTTTTTACCGTCGCCAGTGTAAACCGTCCAATCGTCTTGAGCGTCAACAGTACAACCGAACTTACCTGCGTTGATCATTGGCTCGATAGTAAAGCACATGCCTTCTTTCAGTACGCGGCGGTCTTTGTTCTTGTAGTGAACCACTTGTGGCTCTTCGTGGAACTCATCGCCGATACCGTGACCACAGAAGTCTTTCACAATAGAGAACTTGTTACGAGGGTTGTTCTTATTGTTTTCTTTGATGTACTTCTCGATAGCGGTACCGATGTCACCAACCGTTGCTCCAGGCTTCACTTGACGCATACCGATGTACAGAGACTCTTGAGCCACCATGCACAGACGTTTGTTTGCAGGTGATACATCACCAACTAGGAACATCTTAGAAGTGTCACCGTGGTAGCCTTGTGGACGAACGCTTAGATCTGCGTTTTCATCGTTAGGAACGATAACCGTGATATCAACGTTGATGATGTCGCCATCTTTAAGTACAGCTGGCTTCATTTGGCCGTTTGCACCTTTTTCGTCTTGCGCCGCAGGAATACCGTGGCAAACGATGTGGTTGATTGACGTACAGATTGATTTAGGGAATCCATGGTAATCAAGCGGTGCAGAGTAAGCGCCTCGCTCTAGAGCGTAATCGTGACAGATTTGGTTTAATTCGTCTGTCGTCACACCCGCTTTAATATGGGGTTCGATCATTTCTAGAGTATCTGCGGCTAGCTTGCCCGCAATACGCATGCGTTCGATTTCTTCAGCAGTTTTAATCTTGATTGACATTGGCTTTCTCTATTTATTCGTAAGCACGCAAACGTGCGAATGCGCGCATTCTATCAGACATCTTGCAGTTAACCCAAGCCAGTTAAGAATATGAGTCATTCTTACTTGTAGTCTAGTCATGGAATTTAAGAGAGAGTAGGGGGGAGTGTGATAGGTAAATTAGAATTGTAAGAAACAATTTTTACTAGCCATGTTGGGCTAAAATATGGTATAAAGCGCGCCGGAATCGAGGACTGTTCTCTTTACTTTTCGTTAGAGAAGTGGCGAAGCAGGCTTCTTCCGATTAACTTTTATCTTTAAATCACACACATTCCGTCACATGTTCCGGGGTGCTGAGCAGAAGCTTGGTCGGAATTATGGGGGATGTGGAGGCCTAACCCCATAGAGGATTTTAAAATGGCAACTGTATCAATGCGCGATATGCTGAAAGCTGGTGTACACTTCGGTCACCAAACTCGTTACTGGAACCCAAAAATGAAGCCATTCATCTTTGGTGCTCGTAACCGCGTTCACATCATCAACCTAGAAAAAACTGTACCAATGTTCAACGAAGCTCTAGCTGAACTAGCTAAAGTTGGCGAGAAGAAAGGTAAAGTTCTATTCGTAGGTACTAAGCGCGCTGCATCTGAAGCTGTTAAAGAAGCTGCAATCGCAAGCAACCAGTTCTACGTGAACAACCGTTGGTTGGGCGGCATGCTAACGAACTACAAAACAGTTCGTCAGTCAATCAAGCGTCTAAAAGATTTCGAAGCACAAGCACAAGACGGTACTTTCGAAAAACTAACTAAGAAAGAAGCTCTAATGCGTACTCGTGAAATGGAGAAGCTAGAGAAATCTCTTGGTGGTATCAAAGATATGGGCGGCCTACCAGACGCTCTATTCGTAATCGACGCTGATCACGAGCACATTGCAATTAAAGAAGCTAACAACCTAGGTATTCCAGTATACGCTGTGGTAGATACTAACTCTAACCCAGACGGCGTTGACTACATCATCCCAGGTAACGACGACGCGATCCGCGCAGTTCAACTATACCTAAACGCTGCAGCATCTGCAGTGTCTGAAGGTCGCAACAAAGACGTTGCAGCAGTTGCTGAAAAAGACGGTTTCGTAGAAGCTGAATAATAACGGCTCTGTGTCACACTTAGTCTATGTGAAACCTTGTTGTAGCACAGACTGAGTTATAGTTAGCAATGGGGGCCGACAATGTAGGCCCCTGTTTTTTACCTTATTTCGAATCAAACGAGGAATAGAGAATGGCAACTGTAACTGCTGCTCTAGTTAAAGAACTTCGCGAGCGCACTGGCGCTGGCATGATGGAATGTAAGAAAGCGCTTGTAGAAGCAAACGCTGACATCGAACTAGCAATTGAAAACATGCGTAAATCAGGCGCAGCGAAAGCAGCTAAAAAAGCTGGTAACGTTGCAGCTGAAGGCGCAATCATCATCAAAGAAGAAAACGGCGTTGCTGTTCTTCTTGAAGTTAACTGCCAAACTGACTTCGTTGCTAAAGACGGTAACTTCACTGCATTCGCAGACAAAGTAGCACTTGACGCTCTAGCGACTAAAGCTACTGCTGAAGAGCTAGTTGCTAAGTTCGAAGAAGAGCGCGTAGCTCTAGTTGCTAAAATCGGCGAGAACATCAACATCCGTCGCGTTGCTTACGTTGAAGGTACTGCAATCGCTTCTTACCGTCACGGTGAGAAAATCGGTGTTGTTGTTGCTGGTGAAGGCGACGCAGAAACTCTTAAGCACGTTGCAATGCACGTTGCTGCTTCTAAGCCTGAGTTCGTTAACCCAGAAGACGTACCAGCTGACGTAGTTGCTAAAGAGAAAGAAGTTCAAGTTGAAATCGCTATGAACGAAGGCAAGCCACAAGAGATCGCTGAGAAGATGGTTATCGGCCGCATGAAGAAATTCACTGGCGAAATCTCTCTAACTGGTCAAGCTTTCATCATGGAACCTAAGAAATCTGTTGGCGAAATGCTAAAAGAGAAAGGTGCTTCTGTTGCTACATTCGTTCGCCTAGAAGTAGGTGAAGGTATCGAGAAAGCAGCTGAAATGAGCTTCGCAGAAGAAGTAGCACTAGCTCAAAAAGGTTAATCCTTAGAGACTTGTGTAAATATTAGACCGTAGCCAAGGCTGCGGTCTTTTTACGAAAAGAGCGGCAAAAACTTAGCCGTGATGAATAGCTATAAGTCACCTTGTGTCTATTCATGACTGTTAATCGACAACTCTCTTTTGGAAGGTAAACTCCATGACTACGAACCCTAAACCAGCGTATCAACGTATTCTATTAAAACTGAGTGGTGAAGCTCTTCAAGGCGAAGAAGGTTTTGGTATTGACCCAGCGGTTCTTGACCGTATGGCTCAAGAAGTGAAAGAGCTGGTTGAACTGGGTGTTCAAGTTGGTGTGGTAATCGGCGGTGGTAACCTGTTCCGTGGTGCTGGTCTTGCGGAAGCGGGTATGAACCGTGTAGTAGGCGACCACATGGGTATGCTTGCAACAGTAATGAACGGTCTAGCAATGCGTGATGCACTTCACCGTGCTTACGTTAACGCTCGTGTAATGTCTGCAATTCCTCTAAAAGGCGTGTGTGACGACTACAATTGGGCAGACGCTATCCGCGAACTTCGCCAAGGCCGTGTAGTAATCTTCTCTGCAGGTACTGGTAACCCATTCTTCACTACAGATTCAGCAGCGTGTCTACGCGGTATCGAAATCGAAGCTGACGTAGTGCTAAAAGCAACGAAAGTTGATGGCGTATTTACTGCTGACCCAGTAGCAAACCCAGACGCAGAGCTGTATGATAAGCTATCTTACAATGAAGTTCTGGATAAAGAACTGAAAGTAATGGACTTGGCTGCGTTCACACTTGCTCGTGACCACAAAATGCCAATCCGTGTATTTAACATGAACAAACCAGGCGCACTACGTCGCGTGGTTATGGGTGAAGCTGAAGGCACGCTGATCAACGCTGACGCATAATCCTAAACGCCATCCACGCTAGGTTGGATGGTGTTTCGCTTTGCTCAACCCTTTTAGGCTTTCTTCAGGAAAGATGACATTTTTAAGGTGAAACCGTGATTAACGAAATCAATAAAGACGCGCAAGAGCGCATGGACAAAAGCGTTGAAGCGCTAAAGAACAACCTTTCTAAAGTTCGTACTGGCCGCGCGCACCCAAGCCTACTATCTGGTATCTCTGTAGAGTACTACGGTGCTCCTACTCCTCTTAACCAAGTAGCAAACGTTGTTGCAGAAGACGCTCGTACTCTAGCAATCACAGTTTTCGACAAAGAACTAACTCAAAAAGTTGAAAAAGCGATCATGATGTCTGACCTTGGCCTAAACCCAATGTCTGCTGGCACAATCATCCGCGTTCCACTTCCACCGCTAACAGAAGAGCGTCGTAAAGACCTAGTTAAGATTGTTCGTGGTGAAGCTGAAGGCGCACGTGTTGCTGTTCGTAACATCCGTCGTGACGCAAACAGCGACCTAAAAGGTCTTCTAAAAGATAAAGAAATCTCTGAAGACGAAGATCGTAAAGCACAAGACGAAATTCAAAAACTGACTGACGTAGCAGTTAAGAAGATCGACGAAGTTCTTGCTGCTAAAGAAAAAGAGTTGATGGAAGTTTAATACTCCCACCCACATCACTGTTGGAAAACGCTGTGCTCACAGTGCAGCGTTTTTTTGTGTTAGTCTATCCAACTGATGGAACTCAATTAACTCCCTATGCAAAATTCTCAAGCCTTCTCTGATTCCCTCCCTAAGCATATTGCCATCATTATGGACGGTAATGGCCGTTGGGCTAAGTCCAAAGGAAAACCTCGCGTATTCGGTCATAAAAAAGGCGTTAACGCCGTTCGCAAGACCGTTGCTGCAGCTTCTAAACTCGGTATTAAAGCCATGACGTTGTTCGCTTTTAGTAGTGAAAACTGGCGTCGTCCTGAGGAAGAAGTGGGTCTGTTGATGGAGCTGTTCATTTCGGTACTTTCTAGCGAAGTGAAAAAGCTGCATAAAAACAACTTACGCCTGCGTGTCATTGGTGATACCAGCCGCTTTAGTGAGCGACTGCAAGGTAAAATTGCGGAAGCAGAAGCACTGACGGCAAACAACACGGGTATGGTGATTAACATTGCGGCTAACTATGGCGGCAAATGGGATATCACAGAGGCGGCAAAAACGTTGGCGTTGAAAGCGCGTAACGGTGAGATCCGTGTAGAGGATATCAATGAGCAGCTGATTACCCAGCATCTAACAATGGCAGACCTTCCAGAAGTGGATCTTTTGATCCGTACAAGTGGAGAGTGTCGCATTAGTAACTTCATGCTGTGGCAAATGGCGTATGCTGAAATGTACTTTACTCCGGAGTACTGGCCAGAGTTTGGCGAAGACAGCTTAGTAGAAGCTGTAACTTGGTTTATTAACCGAGAGCGTCGCTTTGGTTGTACTGGCGAGCAAGTAAAGGCATTGATGGCTGCTCAATAAGGACTAGTTAGTTTGAAACAGAGAATAATAACAGCACTAATTTTAGCTCCCCTTGTAATTTTAGGTATTTTTAAATTACCCCTAATCGGCTTCATCACCGCTTTGACGGCGATTACGCTATTAGGTTTTTGGGAGTGGACCCAGTTTACAGAAAGCAAATCACGCATCGCTGCCCTCGTACCAGCCGTTGTCGTAACCGGACTCAGTTTTCTATTCATTTCGCCTGATGCAGTAAGCCTTAATCAACTGGCAGCACCGCATTACACAGTTTTAGCGCTCGGTTTTGTTTGGTGGATTATCGCCAGCACAATGGCCATTACTTACCCTAAAACCACCAACCTATGGCAAGGCAGCAAAGCGCTTCGTCATTTGTTTGGTTTTCTGACTTTGATCCCTTTCCTTTGGAGCGTGATCATTCTTAGAGCTTCCGATATTTCAGTAGATCCATACCACGGCGCAAAACTTGTGCTGTATGTTTGCTTCTTGGTATGGGCTGCAGACAGTGGCGCTTACTTTGCTGGTAAAAGCATGGGTAAACGTAAAATGGCACCGCATGTGAGTCCAAACAAGACTATCGAAGGTTTGATTGGCGGCATCATCGCAGCATTGATTGTTGGTTGGTTGTTCGCAGGTTGGTTTGATATCCAATTCACCAGCCCAGTTCACATGGTGATCATTACATTGATTACGGTTGTGATTTCCGTACTTGGTGACCTAGTAGAAAGCATGTTCAAACGTGTTTCAGGCATCAAAGACAGCAGCAATATTATTCCAGGGCACGGCGGTATTCTTGATCGTATCGACAGCCTGACCGCTGCCTTCCCAGTATTTGCTCTTCTTTACTACGTATTCTAATTTATCGGGAGCGGCTTCGTCGCTCCTGAATTTTTCTAACGGTCTTACATCATGCAAAAGTTAACGATTCTTGGTGCAACAGGCTCAATCGGTGCAAGCACACTTAAAGTGGTTGAACAAAACCCTGAGCTGTTTTCTATCGTCGCATTAGCGGCAAGCACTAACGTTGAAAAGATGGTCGCGCTCTGCCGTAAATGGCAACCAAAATACGCTGTGATGGCGGATAAAGCGGCGGCATTGGCTCTGCAATCAGAACTGGCTTCTGTCTCGCCAAGCACTGAGGTGCTAGGTGGTGTTGATGCGCTTTGTCATGTGTCTGCCTTAGAAGAAGTCGACAGCGTGATGGCGGCTATCGTTGGTGCGGCTGGTTTGCTACCAACGATGGCGGCAGTGAAAGCCGGCAAGCGTGTGCTATTGGCAAACAAAGAAGCACTGGTGATGTCCGGTCAACTGTTCATTGACGCAGTAGAAGAACATGGCGCAGAGCTACTTCCTGTAGACAGCGAGCACAACGCTATCTTCCAGTGTTTACCTCAGCAAGTTCAAACCAGCCTAGGTCGTTGTAACTTAGAAGAGCATGGTATTTCATCAATTCTGCTAACTGGTTCTGGCGGTCCATTCCGTTATACCGACATCGCAGAGCTAGAGAAAGTAACCCCAGCACAAGCGATTGCTCACCCGAACTGGTCAATGGGTCCTAAGATCTCGGTTGATTCAGCAACCATGATGAACAAAGGTCTTGAGTACATTGAAGCGAAATGGCTGTTTAATGCGGCTCGCGAGCAGTTGAAGGTGATTATTCACCCTCAGTCGGTGATTCACTCAATGGTGCAATACCGAGACGGTTCCGTCTTAGCACAAATGGGTGAACCCGATATGGCAACTCCGATTGCGTTGACTATGTCTTACCCATCTCGTGTGGATGCTGGTGTGAAACCACTCGATTTTACTCAAGTGGGCGAGTTGACGTTCCTTCAACCCGATTTTGCACGCTACCCATGTTTGAAGTTGGCGATTGATGCGTGTTACGAAGGCCAACATGCTACGACCGCTCTGAATGCAGCGAACGAAGTCGCAGTGGATGCTTTCTTAAATAACCGCTTAGGTTTCACTGATATCGCTCGCATCAATGAATCAGTTTTGAACAAAATCACTGCAAGCCATAAAAGTGAGAATGTGAATAGCTTGGAAAGCTTGATAGAGCTAGATAGAATGTCACGAACTATCGCCTTAGAATTTTTACGCGAGCGTAGCTAATGACTGGTATTTTGTGGAATTTGGTTTCTTTTATCGTTGCACTGGGCATCTTGGTGGCCGTGCACGAGTATGGTCACTTTTGGGTTGCGCGTCGTTGCGGTGTAAAAGTTGAAAAGTTTTCTATCGGTTTCGGTAAGTCTATTTGGAGTAAAGTAGGCAAAGACGGAACTGAGTACAGCATTTCGATGATTCCGCTGGGCGGCTACGTCAAGATGGTGGACAGCCGTGTTGATGAAGTACCTGAGCACGAAAAGCATTTGGCGTTTGACCAAAAGCCACTTTGGAAGCGCACATCGATTGTGGCGGCGGGTCCGATTTTCAATTTTCTCTTCGCCATTGTGGCGTACTGGCTGGTCTTTTTGATTGGTGTGCCAGCAGTGAAGCCGGTAATTGGTGAAGTTACGCCCAATTCAATCATTGCAGAAGCAGGAATTGAATCAGGGATGGAACTAAAATCCATCTCAGGTATCAAAACTCCGGACTGGGAATCAGTCAACATGGGATTAGTTTCTCATATCGGTGATGATTCGATGACAGTGACGCTATCTTCAGCAAATGAAGTTGGCTCAGAAGTCACGAAGACACTTGATATCCGTGATTGGAAATTTGATCCTGAAACACAATCTGCGATGCAGTCACTAGGCTTCAAACCGTACACTCCTGAGATCTACACGGAGCTAGCGCAGGTGAGTGAAGGTGGTGCCGCTGAGAAAGCAGGCCTACAAGCTGGTGACAAAATCATCGAGATTGAAGGTGAAAAGATTTCTAAATGGGATGACGTGGTTCAAGCCATTCGTTCTAACCCAGAAACACCAATTGATGTGATCGTGTTGCGTCAAGGTGATGAGCAGTCATTTACCTTGATTCCAGGTAGTCGTGAGCTAGCTAACAAAGAAACCGTTGGCTTCGCGGGTATCGCACCCGAAGTCGCAGAATGGCCAGAAAGTTATCGCTTCGAACTACAGTTTGGTGTATTCGAGTCTATTGGCAAAGCGATTGACAAGACTGGTCAAGTTATTGGACTTACAATCAGTATGCTTAAGAAACTGATTGTAGGTGACGTTGGTCTGAACAATTTGAGCGGACCAATATCTATTGCCAAAGGAGCAGGGGCGACCGCAGACTACGGTCTGGTCTACTTTTTAGGTTTTCTGGCACTAATTAGTGTTAACCTAGGTATTATTAACCTCGTTCCTTTACCAATGTTGGATGGTGGGCATCTACTGTTTTTCGCAATCGAAGCAGTCATCCGACGCCCAGTGCCTGAGAAAGTACAGGAAATGGGCTATCGAATTGGTGGTGCGATTATCTTCTCGCTCATGGCGTTAGCGCTATTTAATGATTTTACTCGTCTGTGATAGTTCAGAGACAAAAGCAGTAGCAAGGAATAATTAGAACAAGTATGGCGATTAAGCGAATTCTGTTTGCAAGTTTACTGGCGACCAGTGTATCTGCAAACGGAGCAGAGAACTTTGTAGTTCAAGATATTGAAATCGATGGATTGCAGCGTGTGGCACTGGGTGCAGCGTTGCTGAAAATGCCTGTACGTGTCGGTGATACCGTTGACCAAGGCGATGTTGCAGAGATCATTCGCGCATTGTACGCATCGGGTAACTTCGAAGATGTGAAAGTACTGCGTAATGGTGATGTTCTGGTTGTTCAAGTAAAAGAGCGTCCAACTATTGCCAGCATCTCTTTCTCAGGCAACAAAGCAATCAAGGACGAGCAGCTACAAGAAAACCTGAATGCTTCTGGCGTTCGTGAAGGTGAAGCGCTTGACCGCACAACGCTGAGCAACATCGAAAAAGGTTTGGAAGACTTTTACTACAGTGTTGGTAAATACAACGCGACCGTAAAAGCGGTTGTTACTCCATTGCCTCGTAACCGTTCTGACTTGAAATTTGTCTTCACCGAAGGTGTATCGGCGAAAATTCAGCAAATCAACTTTATCGGCAATGAAGTCTTTTCTGATGAAGACCTTCTTTCTCGTTTCAACCTGAACGTTGACGTGCCTTGGTGGAACTTCCTAGCGGACGAAAAATATCAGAAGCAAGTGCTTGCTGGTGATATCGAAGCGCTGAAGTCTTACTACCTAGACCGTGGTTACCTGAAATTTAACGTTGATTCGACACAAGTGGCGATTTCTCCTGACAAAAAAGGCGTATACATTACCCTTGGTCTTGAAGAAGGCGACGTGTACACCGTTAAAGACGTGAAATTCCGCGGTAATTTGATCGGTGAAGAAGCAACGTTCGAAAAGCTAGTTCCTTTCGAAGACAACGAGACGTATAACGGCTCTCGTGTTACTTCGATGGAAGAAGGCATCAAGCGTGTGCTTGGTGAATCTGGTTACGCTTACCCACAAGTAAATACCATCCCTGAGTTCGACGATGAAAACAAACAAGTATCGCTTGTTGTAAACGTTGAGCCGGGTAACCGTATTTACGTACGTGATATTCGCTTTACGGGTAACAACTCGACCAAAGACGAAGTACTACGTCGTGAAATGCGTCAGATGGAAGGCAGCTGGCTAAACTCGAAATCAATCGAAACCGGTAAAACGCGTCTAAACCGTCTTGGTTACTTCGAGAACGTAGAAGTACAAACGGTACGTGTTCCTGGCAGCGATGACCAAGTAGACCTAGTTTACTCTGTGAAAGAGGCAAACTCAGGCAGCGTGAACTTTGGTGTCGGCTATGGTACTGAATCGGGCGTGAGCTTCCAGGTTGGCCTACAACAAGACAACTTTATTGGTAGTGGTAACCGCGTTGGCATTAACGCGATGATGAACGACTACCAGAAAAACGTGAGCTTGGACTACCGTGACCCTTACTGGAACCTAGATGGTGTAAGTTTGGGTGGTAAGATCTTCTACGACGAGTTTGAAGCATCTGAAGCGGGTATCGTTGACTATACCAACCAAAGTTACGGCGCAAGTTTGACATGGGGTTTCCCATTCGACGAACTGAACCGCTTTGAGTTTGGTGTTGGTTACACTCACAACAAGATCGGTAACTTGTCACCTTACCTACAGGTAGAACAGTTCCTACAAGCGCAAGAAGACAACATTGATTCTAGCGGCGCGTTGAACACAAATGACTTTGACTTCAACATCTCATGGACACGTAACAACCTAAACCGTGGCTACTTCCCAACAGCGGGTAACCACCAACGTGCATTCTATAAGATGACCGTACCTGGCTCTGACGTTCAATACTTCAAGATGCAGTATGATGTTCGTCAATACGTGCCATTGACTAAGAAACACGAGTTCACACTCTTGTTCCGTGGTCGTCTAGGTTATGGTAACGGTTATGGTCAAACGGATGGCAACGATAACTTGTTCCCATTCTACGAAAACTACTACGCGGGTGGTTTTACAACACTACGTGGTTTCGGCTCGAACACAGTAGGTCCGAAAGCGGTTTATCGTGATTACTCTGGCTCGAACAACGGTGCAGATACAGCAACAGATGATGCTGTTGGTGGTAACGCTGTTGCACTTGCAAGCCTTGAGTTAATTGTTCCAACACCATTTGCTTCGGACGAAGTTCGTAACCAAATCCGTACCAGTATCTTCTTTGATATGGCAAGTGTTTGGGATACAGAGTTCGACTACCGCAGCTCAGGTGCGGAATACGGCGACCGTTACTACTACGATTACTCAGATCCAACCAACTACCGCTCATCTTACGGTGCGGCGTTGCAATGGATGTCTCCAATGGGGCCTCTAGTATTCTCGCTAGCGAAACCAATTAAGAAATATGATGGCGACGATGAAGAGTTCTTCACGTTCACTATCGGTAGAACCTTCTAAAGAGGAAAATATTTTGAATAAAATGATCAAAGCAGCTGGCCTAGGCCTTCTAGTACTTAGCTCTTCAATGTTTGCTAACGCGGCTGAAGCTGCTCAGAAAATTGCTTATGTAAATACTGCTCAAGTTTTCCAAGCGCTTCCTCAACGCGAAGTAGTTCTACAAAAAATGCAGAAAGACTTTAAGAGCAAAGCAGACGAGCTGAAATCTATCCAAGCACGTGCTAAGACTAAAATTGAAAAGCTACAGCGTGATGGCGAGCTTCTAGGTCAAGACGAAGTTGAAAAACTACGTATCGACATCGCTAAACTAGACAGCGAATACAAAGTGAAAGCACAAGCTCTAGAGAAAGCAAGTGCACGTCGCGAAGCTGAAGAGAAAGCGAAGCTATTCAAGACTATCCAAGACGCAGTGAAGAAAGTAGCAACGAAGAAAGGTTACGACATGGTAATCGACATTTCTTCTCTTCAGTACGGTAAGCCAGAATACAACATCTCTGAAGACGTAATTAAAGCTCTAAAATAAGAAGTTATGAAGACATTGACATTAGCCGAGTTGGCGACAATTACCGGGGGTGAGCTATTTGGTGACGAGTCTCTCGTTGTAAGCCGCGTAGCTCCAATGGATAAAGCACAAGAAGGTGATGTGACCTTCTTGTCTAACCCAAAATACGCAAAACACCTTTCTGAGTGCAAAGCGACAGTTGTGATGGTGAAAGCCGATCACAAAGATCAATGTGTGGGTAACGCATTGGTTGTGGCTGACCCTTACATTGCTTTTGCTCGAGTAGTACAAGCAATGGACACCACTCCGAAGCCAGCTGACGAGATCGCACCAAGTGCCGTTATCGCAGCAGACGTGAAGATGGGTACTAACGTAACTATCGGTGCAAACGCAGTGATTGAAACGGGTGTAGAGCTGGGCGACAACGTAAGTATTGGCGCAGGTTGCTTTATCGGTAAAAACGCAAAGCTAGGTAACAACACCAAGCTTTGGGCTAATGTGACTATCTATCATGAAGTATCAATGGGCGATGACTGTCTAGTGCAATCTGGCACAGTCATTGGCTCTGATGGTTTCGGATACGCAAATGACAAAGGTGAGTGGATCAAAATCCCTCAGTTGGGTTCAGTGCGTATCGGTAACCGCGTTGAGATTGGTGCGTGTACGACGATTGACCGTGGTGCACTTGAAGATACCATCATTGAAGACAACGTAATTCTTGATAACCAACTTCAAATCGCTCATAACGTGCAGATCGGATATGGTACCGTGATGCCAGGTGGTACTATTGTTGCGGGCAGTACGAAAATTGGTAAGTACTGTCAGATCGGCGGCGCGTCGGTTCTGAATGGCCACATCACGATTGCAGATGGCGTAGCTATCACCGGTATGGGCATGGTTATGCGCAGTATCGAAGAGAAAGGTCTGTACTCATCAGGCATTCCACTGCAAACCAACCGAGAGTGGCGCAAGACGGCGACTCGAGTTCACCGCATTGACGAGATGAACAAACGTCTGAAAGCTGTTGAGAAACAGCTGGAAACGAAAGAAGAATCTTAGTTCCACATTCTGAACAAAGACTCGCGAAATGCGGGTCTTTTTCTTCTATAATGACGCGCTATAAGTAGATTTATCACCAAGCTGGTATACACTTTGCAGGCGATTACTGCATAAGTGGCATTTGCCGCTGCCTTGCCATCTTGGTTGTTGAGAATTGATATAGGAAGACGACTTTGACTACTGAAAAGAAAACGATGAACATCTCTGAAATTCAAGAGCTACTACCTCATCGCTACCCATTCTTATTGATCGACCGTGTGATTGACTTCCAAGAAGAGAAGTACCTTCACGCAATTAAAAATGTGTCGGTTAACGAACCTCAGTTCACAGGTCACTTTCCACAGCTACCAGTATTCCCAGGCGTATTGATCCTGGAAGCGATGGCTCAGGCGACAGGCCTACTTGCATTTAAATCATTTGGTGCACCGACGGAAAACGAACTGTACTACTTCGCAAGTGTTGACGGTGCAAAGTTCCGTAAACCAGTAGTACCAGGCGATCAAATGATTATTGAAGTAGAATTTCTGAAAGAGCGTCGTGGCATTGCTGCATTCAGCGGTGTGGCAAAAGTTGACGGCGAAGTGGTATGTTCAGCTGAGCTGAAGTGTGCTCGTCGAGAGTTTTAATATGATTCATGAAACCGCTAAAATCCACCCAGCTGCGGTGGTAGAAGAAGGCGCGAAAATTGGCGCTAACGTGACCGTTGGTCCTTTCACTTACATCACCTCTACGGTGGAGATTGGTGAAGGCACAGAAGTGATGTCTCACGTAGTGATCAAAGGCCACACCAAAATTGGTAAAGATAACCGCATTTTCCCACATGCTGTGATTGGTGAAGAAAACCAAGACAAGAAGTACGGTGGCGAAGATACAACTGTGGTTATCGGTGACCGTAATGTGATTCGTGAAGCGGTTCAGGTTCACCGTGGTACGGTTCAAGACAAAGCAACAACAGTGATTGGTGACGACAACCTGCTTTGTGTAAACGCACACATCGCACATGACGTAGTCGTTGGTAACCATACTCACATTGGCAACAATGCGATCCTTGGTGGTCACGTAACGGTAGATGATCACGCAGGTGTGATGGCGCTTTCTGCGATTCATCCATTCTGTACGGTTGGTGCTTATGCTTACGTTGGCGGCTGTTCTGCGGTTGTTCAAGACGTACCAGCTTACGTATTGGCTCAAGGTAACCACGCAACACCATTTGGTTTGAACTTGGTTGGCTTGAAGCGTAACGGTTTCGAAAAACCAGAAATTCGTGCGCTGCAAAAAGCGTACAAAGAAATCTACCGTTCAGGTAAGACTCTGGAAGAAGTGAAACCAATCCTAGCTGAAATGGCACAAGAGTGGCCAGCAGTGAAACGTTTCTCAGATATTCTGGAAACAACGGAACGTGGCATTATTCGTTAATTAACGAATGAGCGGTTAAATTGAAAAGATCGCGCCCAAATTGGGCTGCGGTCTTTTTGTGTTTTATGGATAACGGTTTGTACGCTGGAGATTGTGCAGCTACCGCGATTTATGTGGATACATAGTTTAAATCGTTTAGCTTAAATCGTTACCCATAGCGCACAGGAAAAATAGCGAAGTAGATATGGAAAGACCATTACGTATCGGCATCATTGCCGGAGAACTGTCTGGCGACACGCTAGGTGAAGGCTTTATCAAAGCGGTAAAACAGCAATACCCAGACGCAGAGTTTGTTGGTATTGGTGGCCCTAAAATGATCGCGCAAGGCTGCGAGTCTCTGTTCGACATGGAAGAGCTCGCCGTAATGGGCTTGGTTGAAGTGCTGGGCCGCTTGCCAAGACTGCTGAAAGTCAAAGCTGAGCTCGTGAAATACTTCACTGATAACCCGCCGGATGTCTTTGTTGGTATCGATGCACCAGATTTTAACTTACGTGTTGAGCTAGACCTGAAAAATGCTGGCATCAAAACCGTGCATTACGTAAGCCCGTCGGTTTGGGCGTGGCGTCAAAAGCGCATCTTTAAAATTGAAGCAGCGACTAACCTAGTACTGGCATTCTTACCGTTTGAAAAAGCGTTCTACGATAAATTCAACGTGCCTTGTGAATTCATTGGTCACACATTGGCTGATGCCATTCCACTGCTATCAGACAAAGCGCCTGCACGTGAGCTACTCGGTTTAGAGCAAGATAAGCAATGGTTAGCGGTACTTCCGGGTAGCCGTGGCAGCGAGTTGAAAATGCTCTCTCAGCCATTTATCGAAACGTGTAAGAAATTGCACCAGAAATTCCCCGATCTTGGCTTCGTCGTAGCTCTAGTAAACCAGAAACGTCGCGAACAATTCGAGCAAGCGTGGAAAGAGCATGCGCCAGAGTTGGAGTTCAAGCTGGTGGACGACACGGCGCGTAACGTGATTACCGCTTCAGATGCCGTGATGTTAGCGTCTGGCACCGTGGCGTTAGAGTGTATGTTGCTCAAACGCCCAATGGTGGTCGGTTACCGCGTCAACGCGGTGACGGCTTTCCTTGCTAAGCGCCTGCTGAAAACGAAATATGTTTCGCTGCCAAACATTCTGGCTGATACCGAGCTGGTTAAAGAATATCTGCAAGATGATTGCACGCCAGACAACTTATTCGACGAAGTGTCTCGCTTACTAGAGAGCGATAACCGAGAAATGTTGGATAAGTTCACTGAAATGCATCATTGGATTCGCAAAGATGCGGATCAACAAGCCGCAAACGCGGTTCTAAAACTGATTGAAAAATAGAGATTGACCATGGCTGTAAAACCAAAAATGACCAAAGCAAAAGTTGAACTACCACCGTTTGAATACCCGCAAGGCTACCAGTTGGTTGCGGGTGTTGATGAGGTAGGGCGTGGTCCTTTGGTGGGTGATGTTGTTACCGCAGCGGTTATTTTGGATCCAAATAACCCAATTGAAGGCTTAAACGATTCGAAAAAACTGAGTGAGAAAAAACGCCTTGCACTGCTGCCAGAAATCAAAGAGAAAGCATTGGCATGGGCGGTAGGCCGCTGTTCTCCTGAAGAGATTGATGAGCTCAACATCCTGCAAGCGACCATGGTTGCCATGCAACGTGCGATTGCGGGTTTAAAAGTACAGCCAGACCTTGCGCTTATCGATGGTAATCGTTGTCCGCAGTTGCCAATGGATTCTCAAGCGGTGGTGAAAGGCGACTTGCGCGTGGCGGAAATCAGCGCGGCGTCGATCATTGCCAAAGTGGTTCGCGACCAAGAAATGGAAGAGTTGGATAAACAATACCCACAGTTTGGCTTTGCTAAGCACAAAGGTTACCCAACCAAAGCGCACTTCGAAGCGATTGAGCAACACGGTGTGATCAGTGAACACCGTAAGAGCTTCAAGCCCGTGAAGAAAGCGCTTGGCATCGAAGAATAAAGCAAAGTAATAGAATGGGCGTATCGGTGTTATAAACCACGCCCGCTTTAGGTTAGAATCTCAAATAAGATATAGTTTTACGGTACCTGTTAATGTCAGATCCCAAGTTCATTCACCTAAGAGTTCACAGTGATTTCTCTATGGTGGATGGTATCAACAAAGTTCCACCGCTCGTTAAGAAAGTCGCCGAACTCGGCATGCCTGCAATGGCATTGACCGATTTCACTAACCTGTGTGGTTTGGTGAAGTACTACGGCACTGCGCACGGCAGTGGTGTGAAGCCAATCATCGGTGCAGACTTCAAAATGCAATCGGATGAGTTTGGCGAGGAGCTGACGCAATTAACGTTACTTGCGGCAAACAACGAAGGTTATAAAAACCTCACGTTGCTGATCTCAAAAGCTTACCTTCGTGGTCACGTACAACACCAACCGGTGCTCGACAAAGCTTGGTTGGCTGAACTATCAGAAGGTTTGATCGTTCTATCAGGCGCGAAAAACGGTGAAATCGGTAAAGCATTGCTAAAAGGCAACCGTAAAGTTGTCGACAGTTGTGTCGAGTTCTACAACCAATATTTCCCAGATCGCTTCTATCTAGAATTGGTTCGTACTGGTCGTCCGGATGAAGAAACTTACCTGCACTTTGCGATTGAATTGGCAGAAGAGCTTGAATTGCCAGTCGTTGCAACCAACGAAGTTGTTTTCATCAGTGAAGACTTATTTGACGCCCATGAAATCCGCGTTGCAATCCACGATGGTTACACCCTAGAAGATCCGCGTCGTCCAAAGAACTACAGCCCAGAACAATACCTGCGTACTGAAGAGGAAATGTGCGAGCTGTTTGCCGACATTCCGGAAGCGTTAGAAAACAGTGTTGAAATTGCCAAGCGTTGTAACGTGACAGTACGTTTGGGTGAATACTTCCTACCAGCCTTCCCAACTGAAGGTATGGAAGAGACCGACTTCTTGGTCATGAAGTCTCGCGAAGGTCTGGAAGAGCGTCTAGAGTTCCTGTTTCCAGATGAGGAAGAGCGCAAGCAGCGTCGTCCTGAATACGATGATCGTCTGCAAATCGAACTCGACGTAATCAACCAAATGGGCTTCCCCGGTTACTTCTTGATCGTAATGGAGTTCATCCAGTGGTCGAAAGACAACGCGATTCCGGTAGGTCCGGGTCGTGGTTCGGGTGCTGGTTCTTTGGTGGCATACGCACTGAAGATCACCGACCTTGATCCATTGGAATACGACCTTCTATTCGAACGTTTCTTGAACCCAGAACGTGTATCCATGCCCGATTTCGACGTCGACTTCTGTATGGATAAGCGTGACCAAGTAATTGATCACGTAGCGGAAATGTATGGCCGTGATGCGGTATCTCAGATCATCACCTTCGGTACCATGGCGGCGAAAGCGGTAATCCGCGATGTAGGCCGTGTACTTGGCCACCCGTTTGGCTTCGTTGATCGTATTTCAAAACTGGTTCCGCCTGATCCGGGCATGACGCTGGAAAAAGCGTTCAAAGCTGAGCCAGCACTGCCAGAGTTGTATGATGCTGACGAAGAAGTTAAAGAACTGATCGACATGTGTCGCCTCCTTGAAGGTTGTACACGTAATGCCGGTAAGCACGCGGGTGGTGTTGTAATCTCACCAACCACCATTACAGACTTCGCGCCGATTTATGCTGACTCGGAAGGTCACTTCCCAGTTACTCAGTTCGATAAGAACGACGTTGAAACGGCCGGTCTGGTTAAGTTTGACTTCTTGGGTCTGCGTACCCTAACCATCATCGACTGGGCGTTGGGTCTGATTAACCCGCGTCTAGAACGCGAAGGCAAAGATCCTGTTCGCATCGAATCGATTCCACTGGATGATGCGGCGTCATTCCGTTTGCTGCAAAACTCAGAAACCACTGCGGTATTCCAGCTTGAATCGCGCGGTATGAAAGAGCTGATTAAACGTCTGCAACCGGACTGTTTTGAAGACATCATCGCATTGGTGGCACTGTTCCGTCCGGGTCCGTTGCAGTCGGGCATGGTAGATAACTTTATCGACCGTAAGCACGGTCGTGAGGCGATCTCTTATCCTGATGAAAAGTGGCAACACGAATCGCTTAAAGAGATTCTGGATCCGACTTACGGCATCATCCTGTATCAAGAACAGGTAATGCAGATCGCACAGGTACTGTCTGGCTACACCCTTGGTGGTGCGGACATGCTTCGTCGTGCGATGGGTAAGAAAAAACCGGAAGAGATGGCGAAACAGCGTGCTACCTTCGAAGAGGGGGCAATTGCCAACGGCGTCGATGGCGAGTTGGCGATGAAGATCTTCGACTTGGTAGAGAAGTTCGCGGGTTACGGCTTTAACAAATCTCACTCGGCAGCCTACGCACTGGTTTCGTACCAAACGCTATGGCTGAAGATGCACTATCCGGCAGAATTCATGGCAGCGGTAATGACCGCCGATATGGATAACACTGAGAAAGTGGTTGGCCTAGTTGACGAATGTTTCCGCATGAAGCTCACCGTGCTTCCGCCAGACATCAATGCCGGCTTGTACCGCTTTAACGTCGATGAGAATGGCGCGATTGTTTACGGCATCGGCGCGATTAAAGGTGTGGGTGAAGGTCCAATCGATGCGATCTTAGAAGCGCGCAACAAAGGTGGTCACTTCATTGACCTATTTGACTTCTGTGCGCGAATTGACCTGAAAAAGGTCAACAAGCGTGTTATCGAAAAACTGATTTACGCGGGCGCACTCGACAGGCTCGGTCCACACCGTGCGGCATTGATGGCATCGCTCAACGATGCGGTGAAAGCAGCAAGCCAACACCACCAAGCGGAAGCCTTTGGTCAAACCGATATGTTCGGTGTTTTGACTGATGCGCCAGAAGAGGTGGAACACAAATATACTCAAGTGCCTGCATGGCCAGAGAAAGTATGGTTAGAGGGTGAACGTGAGACGCTCGGTTTATATTTGACCGGCCACCCAGTTAACGCATACATAAAGGAACTAAATAAGTACGTTAGTTGTCGACTAAAAGACGCAACCCCAACTCGTCGTGATCAATCCGTGACAGTGGCGGGTCTGGTTATTGCGGCTCGGGTGATGACAACCAAGCGCGGTACACGAATCGGCATCATGACTCTGGACGATCGAAGTGGTCGAATGGAGGTGATGTTGTTCTCGGATGCGCTTGATAGGTATGCAGAACTTCTCGAAAAAGATAAAATTCTGGTGGTTTCTGGACAGGTCAGCTTTGATGACTTCAACGGTGGCCTTAAAATGTCGGCGCGTGAAGTTATGGATCTGGGTACTGCACGTGAAAAATACGCACGTGGTTTGTCGGTATCTATTGATGCTAACCAGATCAACGATAAATTCTTTGAACAATTTACGCGTATTTTAGAACCGCACAAAGCCGGAACCGTACCTGTCAATGTATACTACCAGCGTGCCGACGCCAGAGCGCGGTTAACATTGGGCACCGAATGGCGAGTAACGCCAACAGATACATTACTAGACGATTTAAAACAGTTACTTGGTAAAGGCCAAGTAGAACTCGAATTTAACTAAAAAATTCAGCGCAATACGTAAGACGCTGAGTCAAAAAGGATTCATAGATGAGCCTAAACTTTCTTGAATTTGAAAAGCCAATTGCAGAACTAGAAGCAAAAATTGAAGCGCTACGCGACGTATCTCGTCACGGCGGTGATTCTGCGGTTGACCTTGATAAAGAAATCGAACAGCTTGAGAAAAAGAGCCTAGAACTTAAGAAGAAAACCTTCAGCAATCTAGGTGCATGGGAAACAGCTCAACTGGCTCGTCACCCTTTACGTCCGTACACACTAGATTACATCAAGCACGCTTTTGATGAATTTGACGAACTAGCGGGTGACCGCGCGTTTGCTGACGACAAAGCGATCGTTGGTGGTATCGCACGTCTTGAAGGTCGCCCAGTGATGATCATTGGTCACCAAAAAGGTCGTGAGACCAAAGAAAAAGTAAAACGTAACTTTGGTATGCCTAAACCAGAAGGTTACCGTAAAGCGCTACGTTTGATGGAAATGGCAGAGCGTTTCAACATGCCTATCATCACTTTCATCGACACGGCAGGTGCATATCCAGGTGTTGGCGCGGAAGAGCGTGGCCAATCTGAAGCTATCGCGACTAACCTTAAAGTGATGTCTGGTCTTAAAGTGCCAGTCATCTGTAACGTTGTTGGTGAAGGCGGTTCAGGCGGTGCACTTGCAATCGGTGTAGGTGACTACGTGAACATGCTTCAGTACTCAACGTACTCAGTAATCTCTCCAGAAGGTTGTGCTTCAATCCTATGGCGTGATTCAGACAAAGCACCACAAGCAGCAGACGCGATGGGTCTAACCGCTCCACGTCTGAAAGAGCTTGAGCTTATCGATGAAATCATCGAAGAGCCACTAGGTGGTGCGCACCGCGACCACGCTCAAATGGCTGCAAACATGAAAGCAAACCTGCTTCGCCAGCTAGAAGACCTTGAGCAACTAGACCACGAAACGCTACTAGAGCGTCGTTACCAGCGTCTAATGAACTACGGTTACTGCTAATTACAGCTGCCGCTAGGCACTAGCTGAATTCTCGCAAGATAACAGATAAAATAGAAAGGGTTGGGCATGCGTCCAACCCTTTTTTGTTTCTATCGGATGATTTATGGAATCGCTTTACTCGCAATTTGTTCAAGTTCTCGAACGCTATCATCAACCAAACACTAAGATTGTTTTAGCGTTTAGTGGTGGGGTAGATTCGCGTTTATTACTCGAACTGCTTAGTCGTTATCAGCAAGCGTATTCGGTAGACAATCAATCAACAGATTCTCACTCATTCAAGTGTCACGCCGTATACGTGCATCATGGTTTAAGCTCCAACGCGGACGAATGGGCGGATAAATGTTTAGTGTGGGCTGAGCAAGCGGGAATTACCTATTCTGTTGAGCGTGTGAGTCTAGACACTAACAGCGGCGAAAGTATCGAGCTGTTGGCTCGAGAAGCGCGTTATCAGGCGTTGGCGAAGCACATCCAGTCCGGTGATTTATTGCTGACAGGTCAACATGCCGATGACCAGGTGGAAACCTTCTTGTTAGCGTTGAAGCGCGGCAGCGGCCCGAAAGGTCTATCTTCAATGGCAGAAAGCATGCCGTTTGCTGGTGGCACATTAGTTCGTCCATTACTGGCCGTTAAGCGAGAGCAAATCGAAGCGGAAGCGAGAGAGCAAAAACTGGATTGGGTAGAAGACGAAAGCAACCAAGACATACGTTACGATCGCAATTTCCTCCGCCACCGTATCGTACCAGAACTTTCTGAACGTTGGCCGAGCATCCATCAAGCGGTGCAGCGGAGTGCGAGTTTGTGCGCGCAGCAAGAAGAGTTGCTGGACGAGTTGCTTAGCGCAGTGTTTGAACGTGCTCTACAAAGTGATTTGAGTCTGAGTATTGAAGAATTAGTGACGCACAGTGAACTGGCTCGTGCGCGATTGGTTCGTATGTGGTTGGCTAAGCTAAATGCCAATATGCCAACGCAAGTGCAGCTCAATTTGATTTGGAATGAGGTCGCGCTGGCGCAGCAAGATGCCAATCCAAAGCTTCAGCTCAAGCAGGGTGAAGTTCGCCGTTTTCAGAATCGCCTGTATTGGGTAACCGAAACGGTTGATGTCACGACGTGGCAAAGTGCTATTCAAACCGATACGGCTTTGCTGTTGCCCGAGCAGTTGGGAGAGCTCACCTTGAGTACCAACTCAGAGCAAGCCACCATTGCTATGCCGCCTCATCCAGAGCTATTACGAGTGACGTTTAATCCAGAAGGGCTCTCTGCGCACCCAACTACGCGTAATCACAGTCGTAAGCTGAAAAAGTTGTTTCAAGAATACAATGTGCCGAGTTGGCTGCGTCGCCAAATACCGATTCTGATGTACCAAGATCAGGTGGTGGCGGTCGGCAATTTGTTTGTTGATCAAGCCTTCAGTGGTCAAGATTGTGAACTTATCTGGCGCAAGTCGTTGTAATTCATGCCACAATGTCGATTATAAAATATAAAAATCCTTAAATAAGAATCGATTAGGTGAAGCAATGAAGAAAGCAATCATGGGCGCAATGGTGGCGCTAACCATGTTAAGTGGGCAAGCTCTGGCGGCAGGTGATGTTGCAGCAGGGCAAGCAAAAGCAGGCGTATGTGCTGCTTGTCATGGCGCGGATGGTATCGCGGTGATTCCTGGTTACCCAAACCTGAAAGGGCAAAACGAGCAATACATCGCGAGTTCAATCAAGGCTTACAAAGCGGGCCAACGCACGGGCGGTCTAGCGCCAGTGATGCAAGCACAAGCAAATCTGTTGTCTGACGAAGATATCGCAAACTTGGCAGCGTACTACGCAAGCTTGAAGTAATAAGCCCGGGTACAAGCCAGATAAAGATTCAAATCAAGCCAGAGCCAAACGCTCTGGCTTTTTCGTTTGGTGCACTTGGGATTGCTGACTTCGCGACTTTGTTACATTCATCCGCAAATAAATTCCACCAGTGTCAGGATTTTCAGGTGCTTGATGATAACAAGGATTGAATGTTGTGAGGTGCTAACCGATAATATGCGCAAACGATTGAAGCTTAAGGGATGAACATGAAAAAGATTGAAGCGATTATCAAGCCATTCAAATTGGATGATGTTCGAGAAGCGTTGGCTGAAGTAGGCATTACAGGGATGACAGTCTCTGAAGTGAAAGGCTTCGGTCGTCAGAAAGGTCACACAGAATTGTACCGTGGTGCAGAGTACATGGTGGATTTCCTGCCTAAAGTGAAGCTAGAAATCGTAGTGACGGAAGACGTTGCAGACAAGTGTGTTGAAACCATCATTGAAACGGCACAAACCGGTAAGATTGGTGACGGTAAGATCTTTGTTACGGATATCGAGCGCGTAGTACGTATCCGTACTGGTGAAGAAGACGAAGACGCGATTTAAGATTTCACTTCATTATGTGGTGAAAATTTGAGTAAGCTAAAAGGGAGCCGCAAATGGCTCCTTTTTTATTATGCGCATTTTATGCGTGCCATTTTTGTCGTTAGGTAGGCCTATGTATCAGCGTTTAGCTTTTGCGTTAGTTTTTCTTATTATCGCCGGATTTGTCAGCTTTCAGGTGATCTTCACGGTGCCAGAGCAACCACAAATCATTACTCAAACAGGAACGAACATTACTCAAGATATTCGCTGTATGGAGTTTAAACAGCCACAGGTGCTCGACAAGGATGGTGAGTTAAATGTTTTGGTGTGGAACATCTACAAACAAAACCGAGACAACTGGCAGCAAGCTCTCGATGCATTCTCTGCCAATAAACAACTGCTTTTACTACAAGAAGCAAGCTTAACCGATGAATTCAAAAACTGGCTGGTGGATGGGCACTGGGTCAGTAACCAAGTCAGTGCGTTCAAAGCGCTTGGCAGTGGGGCGGGGGTGATCAGCATTGCGCAGAAAGAACCCATTCGAGCTTGCGCGTATACGTCTAAAGAACCGTGGCTGCGTTTGCCTAAATCCGCGCTGTACAGTAAGTATCAGCTCAGTAACGGTGAAACCTTAGCGGTGGTGAACATTCATGCAATCAACTTTACCGTGGGCACCGAGGAATACACGTCACAGTTGTCTGTATTAGAGAAGGTGCTGAAGGAGCATAAAGGCCCGATTCTGTTTGCAGGAGATTTTAATAGCTGGAGCGAAGAACGCTTAACGGCGATGAAGAAAGCACTGCAAAAAGCCAATTTGCAGGAAGTGACGTTTAGCCAAGACAACCGCACTCAGTTCATTACCGGCTTGCCACTCGATCACGTTTTTTATCGAGGTCTGACCCTCAAAAACGCGAAAGCGCCGCAGAGCGACGCTTCCGATCATAATCCATTATTGGTGTCGTTTACGCTTAACGACCAGTAAGGGCTCTTATGAGTTCGCTTAGATGGCTCAAGCAATAACGATGTACAACGCCCAAATTACGTAGAACGCAATCCAAGGCAGGCTCGAAATCACAAGAGCCTGTCCGCGTTCAAACTCTGTCCAAGTCAGAACCACACCATAGCCCAATACAATGTACCAAGGCAGCAGTAGCGGTAGTGAGCTAGCAAAGTGCGACCACTCGTTGGTTAAAGGCAGTTTCAACAAACCATTTAGGCTGTTTAAATCCGCCGCGTATGTCATTACCTGACCGTGTTTCAGTAACAGGCTCGCATAGCTTGCGATGTCGCCTAAAACCGCAGGGAACAGGATTGCAGAAGCCGCTGCAAACCATTTCCAATAGCCGTATTGTTGTTTGCTTGCTTTAGTCGCTAGGAAGAACCACAACGCCAAAAGCAGCAGAGTCGCAAAGCGGTTGAACACGTCATTAATGATCGCACTTGCCATCAGCGTGTTTGGTTCCAACAGTTCAATCTGCTTAGGATCGACCTGTTGGAATTGAGCCGTTAATTGTTCACTTAGCCAAGTGAAATCCACATTCGAGAAATAGGCACCCCAGAATAGGAATGGGCTGAGCATCAAAAAGATGAACGGTTGCCACCCCCAGCCTCCACGCTGATACAGCGCTAGGAAGCACGATGTTGGAGAACGGAAAATATCCAACAACATTACAAGCGGGTTACTCGATGGGTTCATACACTTACCTTAGTTACGTCAACATACAACTTAAGCTTCTGACCTGGTTTCAGGTACTTCTGCTTTTGAAGAGAATTCCATTTCACGATGTCGTTGCTCTTCACCTTAAACTTGCTCGCAATGCCACTGATGGTATCGCCAGAACGCACGTTATAGAAAACGGTGCGAATGACGGCGCCCTTGTCTGAGTTCTTCCAAATCACCAGCTTTTGGCCAATGCGCAAGGTGTCTTTTGGTCCCATGCCGTTCCATTTCGCCAGAGACTTATGAGAAACCTTGTTCTCTTTTGCAATAGACCACAAACTCTCGCCAGATTGGACAACGTGAGTCAGTTTGAATTGACCGCGAGATTTAGATTGCGTTTTGTTTAGGCGATTTTCCGCAGTGAGTGCGTACTTAGCATCGTCTTTAGTTGACGTTGGGATCATTAGGTACTGACCAACGCGAATGTTGTTGTTGGTTAGGCCGTTAGCACGTTGGATAACTTTGGTTGTCGTACCGTACTTCTGAGCCAATACGCTGAGCGAGTCACCAGACTTCACTTTGTAGCGTGCGACCTTCATGCCTTTACCACGGTTCTTTTTCACCTGAGCAAGGAACTGATCCTTTTTCTCGATAGGAATAAGAAGCTGGTGCGGGCCGTCAGGTGCTGTAGACCATTGGTTGTAAGCCGGGTTGTAACCTTGCAGCTCTTTAACACCAATGCCTGCGTAATCAGCAGCAATCGCTAGGTCCAATTGTTCTTTTGGATCAACCTGAACCAGAACCGGTTTGTTCGGGATTGGTGGAATGTCGATGCCGTATTTGTCTTGGTTCGCAATGATGTCTGCAAGCGCAAGTAGCTTAGGAACGTAACTGCTGGTCTCTTTTGGAAGGTCCAAAGAGAAGAAGTCTGTTGGTTTACCTAGCTTTTTGTTCTTACGAATCGCGCTTGATACACGACCGCCACCACTGTTGTAAGCGGCAATCGCTTGATCCCAGTTGCCGTCAAAGCGCTTGCTTTGTTGCTCTAGGTAATCAAGTGCTGCATCTGTCGCTGCGTACACATCACGACGACCGTCGTACCAGTAGTTTTGCTCTAGGCCCATCATCTTGCCGGTGCCAGGAACGAACTGCCAAAGACCTGCCGCACTGCCGTGTGAGTATGCGAATGGGTCAAATGAGCTCTCTACGATAGGTAGAAGCGCTAACTCCATTGGAAGACCACGTTCTTCAATGCGTTTTGTAATCATGTACAAAAACGGTTGTGCACGCTCAGAAACGGTGCGCAGGTGATTAGGGTGCTTTAGATACCATGTACGGTAGTAAGCCACTTTCTTGTTGTCTGGGATGTCCATTTCAAGTTGCATGCCGATACGACGCCATACATCTTCTTGTTCCTGAGGAGAAAGGGCTTTCGGCGTCTCTTTAGCAGGTTTCTTTGCTATCGATTGCTTTTTCTTGGAGTCCGCTTGAGCCGCGTCTTGTTTTACCGCTTGCTCGGACTTATTGGTTTCTGGTGTTGGAGTGTTTGTTGAATCTGACTGTGTCAATTGACAGCCAGAAAGTAGTAACGCCAACGCCCAACTGTACTTTAAACGCATGGATTCAGCCTATCTAGGGCCTGTTTATCTTCTCCTGCCTGTCGCGCAACAGTGTGCGTGGCAGTCGCAAGATAATAGACATCTTGTAACACTAACTAAGGGTAGAGGCGGGTTTGCCGCTACTTTATGCGTTTGGGTGAAATTCAAACAGATTTATATCAGCCCCAAACGCAATAGAAGCGCCAGAGGCGCTTCTATGAAAATCAGCTCACGATAATACTTGCGTCGTGCAAGTTTACAAGCAGAAATTGGTTAAAATTCGTTCTTCCACTCACGTAGAGCTGTAAAAACCGAGCACGGATCGCTATTTTCAATACGGTTCGTGACAGATTGAATCACTTCTGCGTTGGTTGCGCGCAAGAACGGGTTGATTAACTTTTCTTTGCGTAGTGTGGTAGGAATGGTTGGAATGTTTAATCCGCGCAGGCGGTTTACATCGTCACGGTACTGGCGCAAGTGCTCATTGTCTGGCTCAACCGCTAGGGCAAAGGCTACGTTACTTGCGGTGTATTCATGTGCACAGAACACCTCCGTCTCTTCAGGCAGCTTCATGATTTTGCTCAGTGACTCGAACATCTGCTCTGGTGTGCCTTCAAAAATACGGCCGCAGCCAGCCGAGAACAGTACGTCGCCACAGAACAATTTACCGTCACCTACATAGCCAATGTGGCCCAGTGTATGACCTGGTAAACCGAGCACCATGAAAATTTCACCGAAAAGCTCAAGTTTGTCGCCTTCTTCCATGGCATTGGTTAATGTTGGGATAGGTTCTGCTTTCGGACCTACGACAGAAACATGAGGAAAAGCACGAACTAAATCTGAAACGCCGCCAATGTGATCGTTGTGGTGGTGTGTAATTAAGATCGCTTCTAAAGTTAACTCGTTAGCCTGCAAATATTCTAACACTGGCTTAGCATCGCCCGGATCGACCACGGCACATCGCTTGTCGCTATTTTGTATCAGCCAGATGTAATTATCATTAAATGCGGGTATGCTTTTGATCTCTAACACGATTCGTTCTCCGTCACCCTTTTAATAGTCAGGTGGTTAATGAAACCAGCACTCAGCAACAAAACTTTACAGCACCCGTCGACTTGGTCAGAGATGAACAATGGGCCGTGGGTACTTGAGTCAATCCAAACCCGACTCGATGAATGGTGTCCGAAGTTGTTCGGTTACCACATGCTGAAATTGGGCGGCTTGAGCTGTGAGCTAACCAGCTGTAGTTGTAACATTCAACACCAAGTCAACGTAGATATCCAGAACCCGTTGCATAATGTCATCGCAGATGGTTACGAATTACCCTTTTTAGAAAAAAGCTTTGATGTTGTCGTGCTTGCTCATCAGCTTGACTATGCAAGTGATCCCCATCGACTGCTGCGCGAAGTTGATCGCGTCATGATGGATGATGGCTATCTTATTATTACGGGCTTTAACCCGATTAGTTTCACTGGCTTAGCAAGTTTATTACCTTGGCGTAGAAACAATTTGCCTTGGAGTGGGCGCATGTTCACCGCCAACCGCATCAAAGATTGGCTGGGCGTACTCAACTATCAAGTGATTCATTGTGATCGTTACGCGTTATTTCCGATGACGCGCTACAAAACCATGTGGACGTGGTTAGAGAACAGTTTGGGTGATTGGGCATCACCGGCAGGGAGTTTGTACTATATCGTGGCTCGTAAACGAACGTACCCTCTCAAACCTATCAAGCCACATTGGCGCTTGAAGAGAAAGTTAACACCACTGGGTGTGATGAACAGAGAGGGCAGTGCAGTGAAAAAGGTCTCAAGCAGTAAAAACTAAGATGCTTGGTAACCCGTATCGTCTTCGGTTGGGTTCTCAGCGGCTGTGCGCGCTAGCTCATCACAGATTTCATTCTCACGATGGCCTGCGTGGCCCTTAACCCAATGCCAATCTACTTTATGGCGAGCGGTTTCTTTATCCAATGCTTGCCATAAATCGGCATTTTTCACTGGCTTCTTATCTGCCGTTTTCCAGCCACGTTTTTTCCAGTTATGAATCCATTGCGTAATGCCTTGGCGCACGTACTGGCTATCCGTTGTTAACGTCACTTGGCATGGCTCTTTTAGCGTTTGCAATGCCACCACTGCAGCCAACATTTCCATGCGGTTATTGGTCGTCAGCGTGTAGCCTTTCGCTAGGGTCTTTTCCGTTTGCTTGTAACGCAGCACAATGCCGTAACCACCCGGGCCCGGATTGCCTAAACAAGATCCGTCAGTGAAAATCTCAACGTGTTTGGTCATATTTTTGGTACTATTAGCCGAAACATTTAATAAAGCATAGTCTGACACACATAACCTTATGAATACCAGCAGCAATTCTGAACATAATCGTATTGTCGTTCTCGATACCGAAACCACGGGTATGAACCTAGAAGGCGGCCCGCACTATATGGGTCACCGCATCATCGAAATTGGTGCCGTGGAGATCATTAACCGTAAGCTGACTGGTCGTCACTTTCACGTTTACTTAAAGCCTGACCGTGAAATCCAACCAGACGCGATTGGAGTCCACGGTATTACGGATGAATTCTTGGTCGATAAGCCAGAATACTCTGCCGTACACCAAGAGTTTCTAGACTTCATTAAAGGCGCCGAGCTGGTTGCCCACAACGCGCCCTTCGATACCGGCTTCATGGATTACGAGTTTGAAATGCTCAATCCAAGCATCGGTAAGACGGATGATTACTGTAAGGTGACCGATACCCTTGCCATGGCGAAGAAAATCTTCCCGGGCAAGCGAAACAACCTCGACGTATTGTGTGAACGTTACGGTATTGATAACTCACACCGTACTCTCCACGGGGCATTGCTCGATGCGGAGATTCTAGCCGACGTTTACCTCCTAATGACGGGTGGTCAAACAAGTCTAGAATTTAATGCCAATAAAAAAGATGGCGAAGCCGAAGGCATTCGTCGTGTTGAAGGAAGAAAAGCGCTAAAGGTTTTGCGTGCAACTGCCGATGAAGTAGAAGCACACCAGAAAAGACTCGAACTGGTGAACGACAGTATTTGGTAGTAAATAGGAGAGACTATGTTGAGGGCTTTGTCAGTCGCTATTTTAGCGTTCTGGAGTTGTTTCGCGTTTTCCGCGAGCGAGTCCGCCATGTCTTTGTTAGATAACCGCTTTCGTGTCGACCCGACCATCGAGCAAATCACCTTTCTGGTTTATCGTGAACAAAGTTCTCAACCTGTCGTCCTTGTCCGCCCTGATGGTAAAAAATATTACGCATGGGGTACTTACGACAACGTGCGTTGGTATCAAGAACCTTCCCTCGACATTATCTCTGTAGACAAGCCTATGGCGGGCCCTTGGCAAGCCGTAGGTAAAGTGACCCCGAAAAACAACATCCGTCTGATCTCACACCTCAAACTTAGCACCGATGTGTTCCCGAATCGCCTTTACCACAACGAAGCACTCAAGTTCACCGCGCGTCTGACCTCAGACGATAAGCCGCTTGTACTGCGTGACTTCCTAGACCGCGTCAATTTGCGAGTCACCTTCACTAAGTTTGTGGAGAATGAGGACGAACTGATCAAAGAAGCTCGCCCAGTGCCTATGGTGATTGGTGAGTTTGCCGATGATGGCCGTGGTTTGGATGAAAAAGCAGGGGATGGCGTCTTCACTGTTCAATTGCCGATTGACGTTGAGCCGGGCAAATACCGCGCGCGCATTACCTCTGGCAACGGCGTATTCCTTCGAGCACAAGAGCAAGTGGTACTGGTTTACCCATCGCCAATCACGCGCACCTTTATTCAATCACGTCATGCAGACCAACCACACCAGCTGGTGGTTAGTGGTGAGCAAGGCATGATCACGCCGGGATCCATTGCCGTGAACGTCGAGCAAGAAGCACCAGATGGCTTTATTAGTTACAGCCAAGGTCAAGTGTCTGCTGACGGTACCAAAACCACGCTTAAGATGGATAACGATCCAGAGTTAGGTAAGTACTCATGGCATGGTGAAGTCTTTGCCACAGACCTAGCAACCAAGCGCTCATTAGTCTTCCCAATCAAAGAGCAGTCATTCAGCGTCGTTGATGAAGTGGATCTAGAAGCTGCACGCTTAGCGAAAGAAGCAGAGATCGCCGAGCAACACCGCATCGAAATGGAAAAACGCATCATCGCCGAGCGCGAAGCCGAACGTAAGCGCAGCATGATCATCATCGCAATCGGCAACGTCATCGCACTGATTCTGGTGATTCTATTCTGGATCATCTGGAGCAAGCTCAAAGCCAAACGCCAAGCCATGCCAGAGATGCAGTTGGAAGTGCCTAAGAAGTAGGGCGCAAGAATTTAAATTGAAAACGGAGCCGCTTGGCTCCGTTTTACTTTTTTATGGCACATCTAATTTTGTGACACTCTTGGTGAAGGTTATTAATATCGGTTCGATTTGCAAAATCATTCGTGATATTCACTAAGTGGGTTAAAGCCGATTTGAGTGTGTGAAAGCTTTAAGCTCTATATCTCAAAGAGGCTAGGTGACTAGGAGGTCTCTGATGAAGTACAAAAAACGTCAGGCATACAAATACAACCTTCATTCCGAAGAAAAGATTGAAACCGGTATCACCCTCGCGCAGCCTTTCGATAGTCCGTTTCTGAGTCTATCTGAGCAAGGTTTGCTGACGATTAAGAAAGGCTATTCATGGGATGGGGCGAGTGGTCCAGCGATTGATACTAAAAACATCCTTAAGGCTTCTCTGGTGCATGATGCGTTGTATCAGCTCATGAGGGAGGAAGTATTGCCGCAAAGCAGTCGAGAACAAGCGGATAGGCTTCTTCGTCAAATATGCCTTGAACATGGCATGTCGAATTTTAGAGCGACATACATCTATTACGGAGTTAAAGTATTTGGCGGATGTTTTTCTAAGCCGGATCTTTTATCTGCCTGACACGTATTTTTTATAAATTAACTGTTCATTTATACAGTGTTGTTTTGTATGCTTCGAGTGTTTCGAAAGGAGTAGTACATAATGACATTAAGATACGAAGAACATGTCCCAAGCCCACAAGAATATTGTGAGATGCGTGTAAAAGCAGGCTTATCCCCAAAATCTTTAAAAGCCGCAGAGATTGGGTTGCCAAACTCGCTTTATGGTGTATCTATCCGAGACGACGAATTGTTGATCGCGATGGGTAGAGTGGTTGGTGATGGCGCATGTAACTTTGAAATTGTGGATGTCGCGGTCGATCCTAGCTATCAAGGAAAAGGCTTAGGAAGGAAAGTGATGGAATACATAGATGGCTACCTGTCGTCAGCAGCGCTAGAAGGTTCTTATGTTTCTATGATTGCGGATGAGCCAGTCTTCTATGAAAAACTTGGATACCGCTTAGTGGCACCAAAAAGTCAGGGTATGACAAAGAAGTTTAAGCCACACGAATAGAAGCCGCGCGATGCTTAAAAATAAACCGTCATTCTAGCGAGCTCCAGCGAGACTAAGAATCTATTGTTAGCGCGCTGGGGCGTTTGTTTCTTCACCCTCTACAGAGTACTCGGCAGTAGGTTCTAGTACGCACACACAATCACTTCGCTGTTCCTTTACATATCTATGCTAGACTCACGCCATCAGCTATATGAATGACTTCTCATTTGTTTACCTGAGGGCAGCAATTGGGCTGCTGTATTCTTATTAAAGGCACAAAAATGAGTAAATTAACTTCAGCTGAACGTAAAGCACGTGACAACGAACGTTTCTCGCAACGTGTGAATGAACGTCGTGAAAAAGGTGAAGATGTCGTTGCGTACGCATTGGCGAACAAAAAAGCGGTGAAGTTCCTGACCAAGTCAGAGAAGAAAGCATTGAACGAACGCAAAGCGACACTTCAAGAAGAACTTAAGCTGAAAGAGCAGGAAGAACTGCGCAGAATTGAACAGTCGTTTATCGTTGAAGACAATAACGAACAATAAACGCTTCTTTGCTAACACCGTGTTGTGCTTAGCAGAGATTCAATAAAAAACGGGAGCCTCGGCTCCCGTTTTGCTTTCCTACTTATCGTTTAAGCGATCATTCACTCAAGCGACGTTTTCCATCTGAGGGTAAAGCGGCTTTGCGGCCAATAGCTCTGGCTCAAAATCGTCTACGTTGATGGTGTCTAGGCGGTGCTGCTCTGCTTCTCTTAATAGAGCGGCTTCTTCTTGAGTAATCACGCCTTGCTCTAGACCCTCTTGAGCAATCATATCCAGACGTAGGAATGGACGGCGTTTACCTTGCGCTTTACATACCTTGTCAAACACAGGCTCAGCTTGAAGAATCACAGACAGTGCCAGCTCAATCTTACCTGCTGCGTTGTGTTCTGTTGGCTCTAGGTACTGACCTCGACCAATACGTGAACGTGTTGCACTTGGCGTTTGTAGAATACGAGCGACTTTGCTGTCTAGCTTATCACTTGGCGCTTTGCGTACACGACCGAATGGCATGATTAACACGCGCAGTGCACGACCAATCACTTTGTTCGGGAAGTTCGCTAGGAACTCATCAATTGCCGCTTCAGTTTGCTTCAAGCTGTCTTGCAAGCCCCAGTGTACTAGTGGCAAATCTTCAACAGGACGACCATCTTGCTCGAAGCGTTTTAGCGTAGCAGAGCCAAGGTATAGTTGGCTTAGAATGTCGCCAAGACGTGCTGACAAACGCTCTTTACGTTTCAACGAACCACCCAGGACCGCCATTGAGATATCCGATAACAGAGCAAGGTTTGCACTGTAGCGGTTCAATTGTTGGTAGTAACGCTTGGTCGCGTCTTTGGTTGGTGATGAAGAACCTAGACCGTCACTTAGACCAAACCAAATACTGCGCACTAGGTTACTCATGGTGAAGCTCACGTGACCCGCTAGAGCTTTATCGAATTTTTCAACCGCATCGCCCGCGTCAGAATATGCTGCGTTCATCTCTTCGAGAACGTAAGGGTGACAACGAATCGCGCCCTGACCGAAGATGATCATTGAACGAGTTAGAATGTTCGCACCTTCTACGGTTACCGCGATTGGTGCGCCTTGGTAACCACGCGCTAGGAAGTTAGAAGGACCCATACAGATACCTTTACCACCTACAATGTCCATCGCGTCGATGATGCTTTGTTGACCGCGATGCGTACAGTGGTACTTCACGATAGCTGAGATAACTGAAGGTTTTTCACCTAGGTCGATACCCGCTACGGTTAAGTTGCTCGCTGCATCCATCACGTAGGCGTTACCACCTAGGCGCGCTAATGGCTCTTCCACGCCTTCCATGTGACCGATAGGCTGTTTGAACTGACGACGAATGCGTGAGTAAGCGCCTGTTGCCATAGCCGCTGTTTTGATGCCGCCTGTTGAGTTTGAAGGTAGCGTGATACCACGACCAACCGATAGACACTCAACCAGCATACGCCAGCCTTGGCCTGCCATTTTTTCACCACCGATGATGAAGTCCATCGGTACGAAGATGTCTTTACCGCGAGTTGGACCGTTTTGGAATGGTACGTTAAGCGGGAAGTGACGGTTACCAATCTCAACGCCTTTAAGGTCAGTTGGGATCAGAGCACAAGTGATACCAAGATCTTCTTGATCACCAAGCAGGCCTTCTGGGTCGCGCAGTTTGAATGCAAGACCAAGTACCGTTGCGACAGGTGCTAGAGTGATGTAACGCTTGTTCCAAGTTAGACGCATACCAAGGACTTCTTCACCTTGCCATTCGCCTTTACATACCACGCCGTAATCTGGGATAGAACCCGCATCGGAACCTGCTTCTGGGCTAGTCAGTGCGAAACATGGGATCTCTTTACCTTCTGCTAGGCGAGGTAGGTAGTAATCTTTTTGTTCTTCAGTACCGTAGTGTTGCAGTAGCTCACCTGGGCCTAATGAGTTAGGTACACCAACGGTTGACGACAGTACGCCAGAAACACCAGTCAGTTTTTGCAGTACTAAAGATTGCGCGTACGCTGAGAATTCTAGGCCACCGTATTTCTTCTTGATGATCATGGCGAAGAATTTGTTGTCTTTCAGGTATTGCCATACTTCTGGTGGTAGATCGGCCAATTCGTGTGTTACTTGGAAATCACTCACCATGGCACACACTTCGTTTACTGGGCCATCTAGGAAGGCTTGCTCTTCTTTGCTCAGCTTAGGCGCTTTAATTGCGTGAAGTTTTTGCCATTCAGGTTTGCCTTTGAATAGCTCGGCTTCCCACCACACTGTACCTGCGTCCAGTGCTTCTTTCTCGGTTTGAGACATAGCAGGTAGGACTTTCTTAAACATCACCAGTGCTTTGCGGCTAATGAGGGATTGGCGAATGCCAGAAACCGCAAACACTGCAACGGCAAGAACGTAAAGTGCCCAGCCAATAAAACCAACTGAGCCTGCGATTGTCAGTGCTAGCATGGCAGCTGTTAGCAGGCTGACGGATTTCACGAGTGACATTCTGTGGTAAAGCGTAATGCCTAATACAACTGTCATCGCTACGATTGAGAGCAAGATGTCCATATGTTTTTTCCTTTTCAGACTTTAATTATGTTGTACGTCTGTATTTTGGTAAGAGGTCTAACCAGTACTGTAAGTGTAATCAAAATATTAAATAAATGTAAATTCTGAGATTGAGCAAAAAGTGATCTAAGTAGAGTTAAAATTCTAAAGTTGAGAGTTGGGTGATGATTTCGTAAGCAAGTTAACAAGTTTATTACCGTGATAAATCCAAATCTGTTGCTTCGCTATCGACACTAATTCTCGTTTGTGGGTAAACTCAGAGTAATGAACTGTCCGGTGTGAATTTCACATCAGAACAATTTGCCAAGCGAGAGGCTCAACCTCACTGCTGTGGCCGAGATAATAAAGAGAACGTCTTATGTACCAAGATCTGATTAGAAGTGAATTAAACGAAGCTGCTGAAGTTCTGAATAAGTTTTTAAGTGATGACCACAACATCGCGCAAATCGAAGCGGCAGCGAAAATGATTGCTGACTCATTCAAGCAAGATGGTAAAGTGTTGTCGTGCGGTAACGGTGGTTCTCACTGTGACTCTATGCACTTTGCAGAAGAGCTAACAGGCCGTTACCGTGAAAACCGCCCAGGTTACGCTGGTATCGCTATTTCAGATCCAAGCCACCTTTCTTGTGTGAGTAACGACTTTGGTTACGATTTCGTATTCTCTCGTTACGTAGAAGCAGTAGGCCGCAAAGGTGACGTTCTGTTTGGTTTGTCGACTTCTGGCAACTCAGGCAACATCCTAAAAGCGATTGAAGCGGCACAAGCGAAAGGCATGAAGACGATCGCGTTAACGGGCAAAGATGGCGGTAAGATGGCTGGTCTTGCTGATATCGAGATCCGCGTACCACACTTTGGCTACGCAGACCGCATTCAAGAAGTGCACATTAAGATCATTCACATCATTATTCAGTTGATCGAAAAAGAGATGGAATAAGATTTACAACTAAGCCAAATGCTGGCTTAGTTGTGTTTTAAGGTAAGGAGTTCGTTAAACCATGTGTGAATTGCTCGGCATGAGCGCAAATGTTCCAACAGATATTTGTTTCAGCTTTACAGGATTGATGCAGCGCGGTGGTCGCACTGGCCCGCATCGTGATGGTTGGGGGATCACTTTCTATGAAGGAAAGGGGTTCCGTACTTTCAAAGATCCCAACCCAAGTTGTGACTCTCAGATTGCTGAATTGGTGCAAAACTACCCGATCAAAAGTCGTGCTGTAGTGAGCCATATTCGTCAAGCTAACCGAGGTGGTGTGAATCTCGAGAATACCCATCCGTTTACGCGAGAGCTTTGGGGACGTTACTGGACGTTTGCACACAATGGTCAACTGACTGATTATCAGGATTTGCACACAGGACGTCATCGTCCGGTTGGGCAAACGGACAGTGAAATGGCATTTTGCTGGCTGCTAAAACAGATGGAAGATAAGTACCCTGAACCTCCTCAAGATATGGAAGCGGTCTTTATCTATGTCGCTGAATGTTGCGATAAGCTGAAAGAGAAGGGCGTGTTTAACATGCTACTTAGCGACGGTGAGTTTGTGATGGCTTACTGTACCAACCATTTGTACTGGATCACGCGTCGTGCACCATTTGGCAAGGCGGCTCTGTTGGATGAAGATGTTGAGATTAACTTCCAAGAAGAGACGACGCCAAACGATGTGGTTTCTGTGATTGCGACTCAGCCATTAACGGGTAATGAGACATGGCATCGCATGAAGCCGGGCGAGTACGGTTTGTTCCATGTTGGTGAATTGGTGCTGAATAACGCTGAAGCGTTAGCGGATGTGCCGTTTGCCGCGCCGAAGCCAGGTAACCAAGCACCGACAGAACCGTTGGAGTGATGGTTTTCTCGCAGTAGAGCATTCGAATAAAACAAAAGGCAGCCTGTGATGGCTGCCTTTTTTGTCTTTGTCGTTTGGAATTGAGAATTACTCGTCGGCGTAGCCGTGTTCACCAAGCTCAAAACCATCAAGATACGCTTTACCATCTCTCATCGTTAGCCTTTCATCTGCTAGCCATTTAGTGACCATTGGGTAGATCTTGTGTTCTTGAGTCTGAACGCGTGCAGCGAGTGCATCGGCATCGTCGTCTTCAAATACTGGTACTTTGGCTTGCAGTACCACAGGACCGCCGTCTAACTCTTCTGTGACAAAGTGTACGCTAGTGCCGTGCTCTTTATCGCCCGCATCAATCGCGCGCTGGTGGGTGTGTAACCCTGGGTATTTAGGTAGAAGAGAAGGGTGGATGTTGATCATCTTACCCAAATAGTGGGAAACAAACGCGCCACTGAGAATACGCATATAACCTGCAAGCACAATCACGTCCGGTTGGTATTCATCGATTTGTTTCATCAGTTCAGCATCAAAGTCTTCACGTGATTCGAATGCTTTTGGATCGACAAAATGCCCATTCACATCAAACTGTTTTGCACGCTCTAAACCATAAGCATCAGCTTTGTTGGAGAACACCGCCGCGACTTGTGCATTTGGCATACTGTCTTCGCAAGCTTCCAAGATGGCTTGAAGGTTACTGCCGTTACCCGAAATGAGGACCACTATGTTTTTCATGATGTTGAGACTGCCTTGCTATTGTAGGTTTGAAGTGCGTATCCGCTAAATTACCTACTATTAGAATGGTTTTCGATGTTCCAGATAGCAGAATGAGGACATCGCGTCCTCATTCTTTTTATTTTTTGAGCTTGATTCGCAAGTTATTGGATTTCAACTTGCTCTTCATTGGCTTCTGCTTGAGCGATTTCACCAATCACCCATGCGTTTTCGCCTTCTTCTTTAAGAAGTGCAACCGCCGCTTCAGCTTGGTCTTTAGGTAGTGCTACGATTAGACCAACACCACAGTTGAACGTACGGTACATTTCGTGCGTTTCAACGTTGCCTTTCTCTTGTAGCCATTTGAAGATGATTGGCCATTCCCAGCTGTTACCGTCGATCACGGCTTTAGTGCCTTCAGGCAGTACGCGTGGGATGTTTTCCCAGAAGCCACCACCTGTAATGTGAGAAATCGCGTGGATGTCGTGCTTCTCAATCATCTTAAGTGCTGATTTGATGTAAATCTTCGTTGGTTCTAGTAGGTGCTCACCGATAGTGCGACCTGCTAGCTCTTCTTTTTTATCTGCGCCAGAAACCTCTAGGATCTTACGGATAAGAGAGTAACCGTTTGAGTGTGGACCGCTTGAGCCAACAGCGATTAGTGCGTCGCCTGCTGCTACCTTCGTGCCGTCAATCACGTCTTCTTTTTCTACTACGCCAACACAGAAGCCAGCAACGTCGTAGTCTTCGCCTTCGTACATGCCCGGCATTTCAGCTGTTTCGCCACCGATAAGTGCACAGCCTGCTTGAACACAGCCATCAGCGATACCAGAAACCACGTCTGCCGCTGTGTCTACGTCTAGTTTGCCTGTTGCGTAGTAGTCTAGGAAGAATAGAGGCTCAGCACCTTGAACGATTAGGTCGTTTACACACATTGCCACTAGGTCAACGCCGATAGTGTCGTGCTTGTTCATATCCAGCGCTAGGCGAAGTTTTGTACCTACACCATCAGTACCAGAAACCAGTACAGGTTGTTTGTATTTTGTCGGCAATTCACACAATGCGCCAAAACCGCCGATACCACCCATCACTTCAGGGCGACGAGTACGCTTAACCGCACCTTTAATACGATCTACAAGCGCGTTGCCTGCATCAATATCTACACCAGCGTCTTTATAGCTAAGAGAAGAGTTGTTACCACTCACAGGGAAGTCCTCGGTTTTTAAGTTGGATATGAAAACGGCGCTATTCTACCAGTGGTTAAATACAGATAGCAAACGTTTGCGTCGGTTTTTTTCTTTAGTGATCTATCCTGATATCCCTGCAAAAATCATGTATAATCTGAAGGTTTGTTTAAATATTGCCAATAAAGCCGGAGATGGAAATGAAAGTTGTTGAAGTTAAACACCCTCTAGTGAAACACAAAATCGGTCTAATGCGAGAAGGTGACATCAGCACGAAGCGTTTTCGTGAGTTAGCGACAGAAGTCGGTAGCCTACTTACTTACGAAGCGACTGCAGACTTTGAAACAGAGAAAGTAACCATTGAAGGTTGGAATGGTCCTGTAGAAGTTGACCAAATCAAGGGTAAGAAAGTAACAGTAGTGCCAATCCTGCGTGCAGGTCTAGGTATGATGGATGGCGTTCTTGAGCACATGCCAAGCGCACGTATCAGTGTTGTAGGTATCTACCGTGATGAAGAAACACTTGAGCCAGTACCATACTTCAACAAGCTTGCTTCTAACATCGATGAGCGTATTGCTCTAGTTGTTGACCCAATGCTTGCAACGGGTGGTTCTATGATCGCAACAATCGATCTTCTAAAGGAGAAAGGTTGTCAGGCTATCAAGATTCTTGTTCTTGTAGCGGCTCCTGAAGGTATCGAAGCACTAGAAAAAGCGCACCCAGATGTTGAGCTATACACAGCGGCAATCGATGAGAAGCTAAACGACAAAGGTTACATTGTTCCTGGTCTTGGTGATGCAGGTGACAAGATCTTCGGTACTCAATAAGCATTATTGTTTTTACTGAATTCAAAAATAAAGGCTTGGTGAAAACCAAGCCTTTTTTGTCTCTGCTATTTGAAAGTTAGCTACGAGATGCGAGATCAGGAAGGGCGACTTAAATCAATCAAGCCGCACCATACTTACTTCGCGTTGTCTTCTTCCATCTGTGCATTATCTACCACGTGGTTTTCACCAAGGTCGTGTGGTAGCACTAGATTAAGAATGATTGCAACGATACCACATAGGCTTACACCTTGTAGGCTGAACTCGCCAATGCCGAAAGCCATACCGCCGATACCAAATACTAGCGTTACCGCTACGATCACTAGGTTACGTGATTTGTGCAGGTCAACGTTGTTCTTAATCAGTGTGTTTAGACCAACGGTTGCGATAGAGCCAAACAGTAGAATCATGATGCCGCCCATTACTGGAACTGGAATTGTTTGAAGAATCGCGCCAAGCTTGCCGACTAGAGCAAGGACGATTGCTGTAATAGCTGCCCATGTCATGATCACTGGGTTGAATGCTTTCGTTAGCATTACCGCACCGGTTACCTCGCTGTAAGTGGTGTTTGGTGGCGCGCCAACCATAGAAGCCGCAATTGTTGCTACCCCGTCACCTGCGATGGTGCGGTGCAGACCCGGTTTCTTCAGGTAGTTTTTACCCGTTACGTTTGAAATCGCTAGCATGTCACCCACGTGCTCTACTGCTGGAGCGATAGCAACTGGGATCATGAATAAGATCGCATTGATGTTGAACTCTGGTGTGGTGAAGTTTGGCATGGCTAGCCAAGCCGCTTGCGCTACCGGAGTGAAATCCACTACGCCGTAGAATAGAGAAACAGAGTAACCTGCCAAGATACCGCCAACGATAGGAACCAGCTTTAGGAAACCTTTCGCAAACACGCTCAGTGCAATCGTTGTTAGCAGTGATACTGCTGAGATGATAACTGCTGCATCGCCATTGATAAGTTGCACTGCGCCGTCACCAGTTTTACCTACTGCCATGTTTACTGCCGTAGGTGCCAGACCAAGGCCAATTACCATGATAACTGGGCCAACCACAACGGGTGGCAGAATCTTATGGATGAAGCCAACACCGCGCACTTTGATCATTGCGCCCAGAGCCACATAAACCAAACCTGCAGCCATTAAGCCACCCATGGTTGCACCGATACCCCAAGTTTGGATACCGAACATAATAGGAGCAATAAACGCAAAAGAAGAGGCAAGGAAGATTGGGACAGAACGTTTAGTAATCAGTTGGAAAAGAAGGGTACCCACACCAGCACCAAATAGCGCAACGTTTGGGTCAAGGCCAGTCAGTAGTGGTACCAGCACGAGAGCACCAAAAGCGACAAAGAGCATCTGAGCGCCTTGTAACGCATTTTTCATAATTATTTCCTATTCAGAGATACGCAGACAAATTCGCGGAATATTATCACTACGGCAATCGATTGCAATGTTACTTAGATCAAATTTTTGGATGGATTGATAATTGAAAGGAATAGTTTGTTCTCATAGTGGGTTTTAACTTGGTCAGAATACCGACAATTCACTCAGTACTCTTCTTGCTCAAGTTTTGATAGTTGCTTATCATGCGTGTTCTTGTTCAGAGGATTATGAAAACTATGCGCTATTTAGCTCTCTTATTGATAGGTTGGTTGTCTCTGCCAGTTTATGCATTAACTCAGGTGGATATCTATCGTGCCGAAGTGGCGATCGACGGTGAGCAAAAAGACGGCGAAGAACTCGCTCGTCAACAAGGTATGCAAGATGTGATTGTGCGTGCGACAGGTAGCCAATCTTCCCTTAGCAACCCAGTAATTAAGAAAGCAGTGGGTTCAAGTTCTCGCTATATTTCTCAACTTGGTTACGGCCAAATTGATGGTCAAAACAGCTTGAAGATGCTGTTTAACAGCGGCCAAATCCGTTCACTGCTGACTCAAGCTCAGCTGCCATTGTGGTCACCAAACCGTGCCAACATTTTGGTGTGGATGGTAGAAGAGCAGGGCTACGATCGCACGATTACGTGGGAGCACTCAGATTCAGCAAGTGCAGCTGCGTTGCGTGAAGCCGCACAAGCGCGTGGTTTACCGGTCACTATGCCTGTGGGTGATTTTGATGATGTTACGGGTGTGAACGTGTCTGACCTTTGGGGTGATTTCGTTGATCCAATTAGCCAAGCGAGCCAACGTTACCCGGTCGATGCGGTACTGATCGTACGCGTTCAAGGCGATAAGCTTCGCTGGACTCTGTACGACCAATCACCAGCACAATTGTCTGAATCAAAGCAGTCTCCACGCAGTGGTTCTGCATCAGGTGCGAATGCGATTCCTGCGATGATGGGCGGTATTGCTGATTACTACGCGAAGAAGAGTGCGGTGGTGGTTTCAAGCAAATCGTCTAAAGCCTTAGATGTGAAAGTACTGAACGTTGAATCAGCAATGGATTTCTTTGAGCTAGAGAATTCGCTAACCAAGCTTAACTCGGTAGCGGGTACGGAAATCAAGCGTATTCAAGGCAACCAAGTGACGCTAACGATTCATCTATTGGCCTCACAGCAGGCGTTTGAGCAAGAAGCGTCTTCGATTCGTCCGTTAGAAGTGACTGAAGATCCGATGGTGGGTATGGAACCAGCAACACCAGTGCAGCTTCCGGTAGAACCTGCTCAACCAGCACAATTGCCAGCAGAGTCAGAAGAAGGTCAAACGGCGAATGTGGTTGAACTCGATGCCGCGAACGAGCAGGCTCAGCCAGAGCAGCCTTTGATCGCTCAGCCAGCACCAGTGCAATACGACTTGATCTATAAGTGGAAGGCGCCTGTGCGTACTCAAGCTGAGCCAGTAGAGGAAGAGTCAGAAATCGCGCCAGTGCTAGAAACAGACGTGGTTGAAGATCATCTGACTTAACTCGTGTTCAATAAAAAACGAACAAAAAAGAGTCGCCTAGTGCGACTCTTTTTATGTATGTACCGTCCTAAATAAGGTAGCTACATTTCCAACATTACATTGACGAATATCATGCAGACACTGAAGCTGGATGTTTCTGAGCTTATTACTTATTCCTTATCACTTATTGAATTTAGCTTTCTCTTCTTTCTCAACTTGAGACAAGCGTTTTAGCTTCAAACCTAATTCTTTACCTCGTGCTCGTGCAAACAATATGTTGCCGACGAAGCCAAGTGAGGTAAGCGCTAACTCCACAACGGCTAACCACCGCTCACCGCCATCAACATACAGAATCGTTAGGGCGTGCAAGAAGTAAAGCATTAAGACGAAGTTTGCCCACGCGTGCGTGTAAGGCTTGCCCGCAAGGATACCCGGAAGCGGCAATAATAGAGGGATACACCACGCAATCGCCAGCGTAGTGCTGCTTAGATGCGGGTGAGGGGAAAGGGCTAATTGCCAAATCGCGACCCAAGCCAATAACGCCAAATTGCCAAATAGCGCCATATAGCGATAGGTTTGGGTGCGTGTGCTGAGAGGTGGTTGGTCAATAATGTCAGACATCGATTTACTTATCCTTGAGCTTACTGACTTCCTTTGAGCTTTTGCGCTGCGGTTGCCAGTCGTTTTCCTAATTGTTGTGCGAGACGAATCTCTTCTGCGGTAAGGCTTGGTTCGTGTCCTACACTGCTTGCCCCGTAAGGCGTACCACCAGACTTTGTGGTGTGCAGTTCGGGCTCTGAGTAAGGAATACCCAACACCATCATGCCGTGATGCAGAAGTGGGGTCATCATGCTCTGCAGCGTCGTCTCTTGACCACCGTGCATTGAAGACGATGAGGTAAACACACAGGCTGGTTTATCGATAAGGTCGCCATTCACCCACAAAGGTGTGGTTTGATCCCAAAAGTGCTTGAGCGGCGCTGCCATGTTGCCAAACCATACTGGGCTGCCAAACGCGAGACCATCGCACTTCTTCAATTCATCTAGAGTAACAAGTGGATCAGAAGGGGTATGTGAGTGAGGTGACAATTCTTCAACTGTACGCAAAATCGCTTCGCAATGAGGAGTCGATTCGACCCCTCTTGCTATCTGTCTTGCCAGCTGTTTTGTTGAGCCATGACGGCTGAAATACAAAATGAGGATCTGGCAATCCATTTACAGAATTTCCAACACTTGCTCTGGTGGACGACCGATCTTCGCTTTACCGTTTGCAACCACAACAGGGCGCTCGAACAGTTTAGGGTTTTGCGCCATTGCGTCGAAAAGCTGCTCATCAGTCACTGAGGTGTCACCAAGTGCTAGCTCTTTGTAAATGTCTTCTTTGGTACGCATCATTTCGCGTACTGAAGAAAAACCAAGTTGAGCGTAAAGTGCTTTCAGTTGTTCAACATTAAGCGGTGTATCTAGGTATTTAACCACTTCCGGTGTTACACCATTTTGCTCAAGCAGTTCTAGAGTTTGACGGCTCTTCGAGCAACGAGGGTTGTGATAAATCACGACTGACATGGTTTTCTCCATTTCGTTATTGTAATGCCATGAATCGATCTCTTTGGATCATCAGTTGGTCGATACGAGCATCATATCGAGCTTGTTTCAAGCTGCCCAACTCAGCAATTTTACTTGCTTCACTATAATACTGGATCGCTTTGTTCCAGTTTGCTCGCAATGCCAAAATTTCGGCACGTGCGGCGAGTTCTTCATCATTGTTGCCCAGAGCGTGGTTGCCTTTTGAAAGCAGGTGCCAACCATTGGTATCCTCCGGGTTATCGTGAGTGTAGCGCTGCAGAATACGTACTGCTTCTTCGTCTTTCTTCGCCTCAAGTAATGCGTTGGCATAGTTGATGGTTAAGACGTTGTTTTGCGGATTACGTTTTAGTGCGCTGCTCAGCATATCGACCGCTTTTTGTGGCTTTTTCTGCGCAATGTACAAATCTGTCATTGCGTCTAAGTAGAATGGGTTGCCAGGGTCTTGTTGTAGCAGCTTTTTCAGCAGCGGTTCTGCTTCGCTCAGGCGTTTGTTATCTAAGTGAACCAGCGCACGCCCGTAATCAAACGATGGCATGATTTCTGGTGAGGCTTTTTTCTGAGTACGCTTAAACCATCCCATCGCAGCTTGTCCATCGATACCTGCGTAACGCGCAACGATCCGAGCTCGCGTCAAATGGTAGTCAATCGAAGGCATGATGCGCATTGGCGGATAAGCTCGGGCACGTGCTCGGCTATCGGTAATACGGTCTTCTGGTAATGGGTGAGTCAGCAGCATTGGTGGTGGCTTGCTGGCGTAGCGATATTCATCCGCTAGGCGACCAAAAAAACGTGGCATTGCTTGTGCGTCAAAGCCTGCTTTTGCCAGTGTCGCGATACCAAAACGGTCGGCTTCTTTTTCGTTTGAGCGGGTGTAGTTGATTTGGCTTTGCATGTTGCCCGCGGTTGCTGCCGTTACGGCTGCCATGCCTGCTTCTGGGGCGGCAATGGCAAGTAACAGCGCGCCAGCTAATGCAGCCATCGTTGCCGGAGAACGACGTGCTTGCTCTTCCATGCTTCGTGCGAGGTGGCGCTGTGTGACGTGCGCGATTTCGTGCGCGACAACAGAGGCCAGTTCACTTTCGGTACGAGCATGTAAAAACAGACCCGAGTGCAGAGCAACATAACCGCCAAAGAAGGCGAATGCGTTGATGTTGCGATCTCGAATCATGAAAAAATGAAACGGAGTTTTTACGTCATTCGCATTCGCGACCAAACGGTGACCGAGGGTGTCAATGTATTCATTGATGACAGGGTCGCTAACAATAGGGCTGCTTGATCGAAGCATACGCATGTAGGCGTCGCCGTAAATCAACTCTTGATCGATTGTTAGCGTGCCCCCAGCTGCCGTACCAATATCAGGGAGGTCGAGACTATTGGCGTAAATCGGCGCAGGTGTACTCAATGCAGCAGCAAGGCATAAACAAACTAGCGAGCGAGTGCGTTTTAACATACGGTTTAAAGATTCTCCAAAATACCGAGTCTGTGCTTGAGAGATGAATTCCTTTCAACGTCAGCACAGGCTTTATGGTCATCCGTGTCGGATGAATATGCTAGCAATAAGACCGAAGATAAACGAATTGGTTTCGTAAATTGTCATACACATAACTTTAAATTGTTAATTTAGAAGTCATTGTCGTCTACGCTTAAATCACTAGCACCAGCTCAAAAAGCCGTTACAATACAACCCTATCACAAGTGCAGAGCAATACAATGGAATCCATGTTACTCGATTTGCGTGAGCAACGCTGCCCTATGGCGCTGTTACTTGCTAAGCGTCACGCTGCAGATGTGTTTCAGGGAGAAACACCGCAATATCATCAGCTTGTCATTCAAGTGGTGGACAAAAGCTCTAAACACGACATCGTGAAGTATTTGCGTCACCAAGGTTATACGGTGGATTGCCAAGCTTCGCCAGAACACTTCACTTTGACAGTATTCAATAAGGAACCTTCATAAGATGCTTGAAATGGTAAGTCGTTGGTATAAGCGACGCTTTTCTGACCCACATGCAGTGAGCCTAGTGGCGATCTTGCTGTTCGGTTTTATCACTATTTACTTCTTCGGGCATTTGATTGCGCCATTGTTGGTGGCGATCGTTCTTGCATACCTACTTGAATGGCCAGTGACACAAATGTGCCGTTTGGGGATTCCTCGTACCTTCTCTGTGATTACCGTCATTCTCATCTTTATTGGTTTGATGCTGATTGCCGTATTTGGTTTAGTACCGACCATTTGGACTCAGGTCGGAAACTTAATCAACGACATCCCGAACATGTATGCGGGGCTGCAAAAGTTTATTGCAACTTTGCCACAGCGCTACCCTGAGTTAGCAAACTTACAAATTGTCGAAACCGTCGTGACTAATGCGAAGAACCAAGCGATTGGCTTGGGTGAGAGTGTTGTGAAGGGCTCGTTGGCTTCTTTGGTTAGTTTGGCTACGTTGGCGGTTTACCTGATCCTTGTTCCGCTGTTGGTGTTCTTCTTGTTGAAAGACAAAGAAGAGATGATGAGCATGGCGAGTGGCATTCTGCCGAAAAACCGTAAGCTAGCGAACAAAGTGTGGCATGAGATGAACGAGCAAATCTCTAACTACATTCGCGGTAAAGTCTTAGAAATCCTTATCGTAGGTGGTGTGAGCTACGTTACGTTTGCGATTCTAGACCTGCGCTACTCTGCATTACTTGCTGTTGCGGTGGGTTTGTCAGTACTGATCCCATACATCGGAGCTGCTGCGGTGACTGTGCCTGTTGCGATTGTCGGTTTGTTCCAATGGGGCCTTACACCACAGTTCTATTGGCTATTGGTTGCTTACGGCATTATTCAGGCATTGGATGGCAACGTATTAGTACCTGTATTGTTCTCAGAAGCGGTAAACCTTCACCCTGTTGCTATTATCGTTGCTGTGCTGGTATTTGGTGGATTGTGGGGCTTCTGGGGCGTGTTCTTTGCGATTCCATTGGCAACGCTAGTGAAAGCGGTATGGAACGCCTTGCCAAGCACCGAAGAAAACGAGCCGATACAAGAATAGAAATGAATTCCAATAAAAAGCCCAGCGATTGCTGGGCTTTTTGATATGCGGATGAAAACTAAAGCTTACGCGTTTTCTTTTAAATAGTTCACAACCACTTCATGGTGGTCTTTGGTTTTGAACTTGTTGAACACGTGTTCAATCACGCCTTCCTCGTTGATCAGGAAGCTGATACGGTGAAGACCATCGTACACCTTGCCCATGAACTTTTTCTCGCCCCATACGCCGAACTGGTCAGCAACCGCATGGTCTTCGTCAGAAAGTAGTGTGAAGTTCAGCTCATCACGTTCGATGAATTTACCTAGGCGTTTTACTGGGTCGATGCTTACGCCCAATACCACAACGTTGTGTGCGTCTAGCTCTGCTTTTACATCACGCAGACCTTTTGCCTGAGTGGTACAACCCGGCGTCATTGCTTTCGGGTAGAAGTAAAACAGAACTTTCTTGCCTTTAAAGTCACCAAGAGAAACGGTGTTGCCATCTTGGTCGAGCAAAGAGAAGGCTGGCGCTGGCGAGCCTGCTGTCAGCGTATTCATGGTTATGTCCTTTACTTATAGATTATTTTTAATGAAATTCAGAGAACCTTGTACGTTGAGCGTGTTACAAAGTTCATCGAAATCTTCTTGTAGTTGCATCAGATTGCAGTCAGCGCTCACTGAAGCGGTGATCGCGATGTGGAACTGATCCGCATCCAATTGGATTTTTGATTTACTGATGGTTTGCGCACTAAGAGAATGTAGGCCAATCTGTTTATCGGCGAAGAACTGTGTGAACTTTTCAGTTAGGCCGATGCGATCTTCAGATTCAATGAACACTTCCATCGTGTAGCTGTTGTCGAGCAACTCATGTGCTGACGTGCGTTTCATGATGGTAATGAGGTCGTGTTCTTGCCCAAGAAGTGGCAATTGCGTCTCGACGCGAGTGACATTACTGGCGTTCCCAGTAAGCAGCATGATAAGCGTAAATTCGTTACCAAAGATAGCGATACGGCTATCGACAATGTTACAGCCAGCTTGTGTGACGAGCTTAACCACTTGGTTACATATGCCCGGACGATCCTTTCCAACCGCTGTAAGTACCAGATGTTGCTTCATAAATGAGCTTCTTGTCCTTTCTTTCAATAGAGAGATGGTAGCACAGATACAGCACAGAAATGTCGAGTCAGTTCTTTTTTTAAACTTGTTAAAACGCTTTGTTGATTAAGTGAACAGTTTGCTTGCGAGGCGTTCTATTAATTCACTCAACGCTGACTTGAGCCTCATGACGAGAGAGTATATTCCGCGCCTAATTTAAAGTGGCGAGCTCAGCTTGCTCACGGCGTATCGCCATTAAACACAATTATCAGAATGGCTAGGATTGAGAACAAAATTCACATTTTAGTTGCGAGACCTCTAACAACTGATAATTATTCATTCATTTGTACTTTGTAAGCGAGTTTACGCTCTTGTGTTTGTCAATCGCATTACAGTACCATGCAGAAAGAGTAAAATGAGGGAGATAAACATGTTTTCAGGAAGTATCGTAGCGCTGATTACACCACTAAAAGCAGATGGTGAAGTAGACTTTGATAGTTTACAAAAGCTTGTTGAGTACCATGTTGAAGCAGGTACAGACGGTATTGTCGCAGTTGGCACCACAGGTGAGTCAGCGACTCTAACCATTGAAGAGCATGTAAAGGTCGTAAATAAAACCGTTGAGTTTGCAAATGGTCGTATCCCAGTGATTGCTGGTACGGGTGCAAATGCGACCCACGAAGCAGTTACATTCAGCAAATTATTGGCTGATTCTGGTATCTCTGGCTTCCTGAGCGTAACACCTTACTACAACAAACCAACTCAAGAAGGTTTGTTCCTACACTACAAAGCAATCGCAGAAGCGAGTGACGTACCTCTAATTTTGTACAATGTACCGGGTCGTACTGCAGTAGATATGTCTCCTGAGACAGTGGCACGCTTGTCAAAGCTTGATAATATCGTGGCACTGAAAGACGCGACAGGCGATTTGAGCCGAATTGCACTTCACCGTGAACTTTGTGGCGAAGATTTTATCTTACTAAGTGGTGATGATGCGACTGGCCTAGAATTTGTTAAACTTGGCGGTCACGGCGTTATCTCGGTAACGAACAATATCGCAGCGAAAGACATGGCAGACATGTTCCATTTGGCAAGTGAAGGTAAATTCGACGAAGCAGAAGCGATCAACGAACGTTTGATGACTCTGCATAAAAACCTATTCGTGGAATCAAGCCCAATCCCAGTAAAATGGGCAGCACATAAGCTTGGTTTGATTGAAGAGGGTGAATTGCGTCTTCCTTTGACCCCACTTTCTGAAAAATCGCAGCCAGTCGTGGAACAGGCGCTAACAGACGCCGGTATTTATTAAGATTGAGTTGCTAGGATTGAAGTTCATGCTGGGGGCAAGTAGGCCCTCAGTGTTTTAGGAGTATAAATGAAGCTTTCAAGCCAGTTAGTGTTAAGTTCACTAGCTGTATTCGTATTGACTGCCTGTTCAGGTGGTGCCAACCAGCGTCGTCAAGCAAAGGACGACTTCGAGTATTTGAACACACCAGCTCTGGAAGAGTGGAGTGTACCGGCAGGTGCTCAACCTCAGTTTTACCCTAACTACCGTATTCCTCAAGGAAACTATGCGGGTGGTATCGGTAAAGAAGTTGATATTCGTCCGCCTCAGCAAGTATTGGAATTGATCCCTGGTGCTCGCCTAGACCGCAGCAACGACGGTGAAGTAACACTATGGCTGCTTCGCAAGGATGAACTGGATAAAGTTTGGCAAACCGTTCAAGAGATGGTTTCAGAGAACAAGATCCCGGTAGAAAACCAAACGGACAATCGTATCGAGACTGGTTGGGTCACTTGGAACTCACCTGATGAAGACATGGAAATCGGTAGCCGCTACGAAATTACTCGTGGTGAGATGAACGGTCGCCATGGCTTTAAAGTAAGCTTGATTGATTGGCGTGAAGGCAACCAAGTGAAAGAAGTAACACGTACTAACCGTGAGCGTTACAACGTGTTTATGACTAACTTGGTGACGGCTCGTTACGACCAACATGTCCGCGAAGAAGCCCAGCGTAAAGCGCAAGAGCTCGTGAAACACATCCCAATTACGATGGGTAAAGACCGCAGCGGTCTGCCAGTGATCATTGCTCGTGCTCAGTACAATGTGGTTTGGAACCGTCTACCAGATACGCTACCTAAGATGGGCTTCAAGATTGAAGAACGCAGCCAATCTCAAGGCACTGTGACTGCGAAGTACGCATCACCAGATGACGCGTTCTGGAATGACATCGGCGTGAAGCCAGTCGACCTAGCTCCTGGTAAGTACACCTTCCTACTTGGTGACTTGGGTAACCGTACTTCTATCAACATTACTGACTCTGCTGGTAAGCCAGTAGAAGAAGAGTTCTTGAAGTCACTGGCGCCAGTACTTGCTGCTGTTGTGAAAGATTAATTACTCTCTATAGCTAAGTAGTTAGATACAGACAAACAAAAGGGACCTCAATGGTCCCTTTTTGCTGTTTGTTTCAACGAGAATGCTCGACGGGGTAGAGCGCCTGAAGTGGTATCAAGCTTGTCTTGAATTCACAGAGAGGTTAACGAGATTCGTCTTTCTTCTCTCCGTTTTCATCGTAGCGCTCTTTATCCAGTTCGTTCAGTTTGTCTAAATCGTTCTTGCGACCTTTATCCATCTGACCGAACTTCATTTTGGCGGTGTACTTGAGAGCAGCGATATTACCTACCACGATGCTGAGCACTATGATGATAATGACCCAAGGGTTGGTTAGTAATTCGATCATAGAGCCTCCGGCGGCGTGATATTGTGAATGAATTTGGTAACGACCTTATCCAAATTATTCAATATGACGTCGATCCCTGCAATGCTGTCGATCTGATTTTGCTCAATTAACTGATTTCTCAGCACTTCGGGCGTCAGATGAGTTAAGCATTGTTGCCCAACCGATTTATGACTGATGTGCCAAGGTTCAATCGCCACGCCACCCAAATCTTGTCGGTAAGGGAAGAAAAAACCAAAGCTATCTAGGTTGGCTTCCAACCATTGGTAGAACGCCAGCTGATGACCTTCTAAGTATTCCCACGGCTCCAATTGTAATTGCGTGCTTGGCGGTAACAAGTTACGCGCATAGACATCAAAATCACAACCCCAATGATGTCGGCTACCGCCGGGTAGGGCTGACCAGCGCAGGATCGCCATCAGCTTTTCTTCATCACTGAGCTTCGCTTTGTCTAAAGGTTGGGAGTGGGAATCTAAGATCGTTAAGTCACCAGCAAACTTACCGTTCCAGATGGCTTTTTGGCGATGAAAATCGCGAAAGCCGCTGGCGATTTCCATCTTAAAGCCAGCTTCGATTGCGGCTTCAATCATCTTCAACAAATCATCGACGACTTCTGGATGAAGCATAAACGCCTTTTGACCCACTAACGTGGATTGAAGATGCGAATCGGTGATTCCGGTAAGTTGCTCTGGTGTCATGGTGTTCTCGTTAAATACTACTTGCTGTACTCGCAGGCGCTATTTTGCCAATAAGTGCTTTAGCGTGTTCTCGTACATGTCGGTCAATTTCTCTAGGTCATCGACTTTCACACACTCGTTCACTTTATGGATCGTTGCGTTCACTGGACCAAGCTCAACCACTTGGCCGCCCATGCGTGCGATAAAGCGGCCATCAGACGTACCACCTGTGGTCAGAAGTGCAGGCTTAGTGCTGTTCACCTCATCAACCGCCGCAACGACGGCATCAAGTAGCGCACCTGTATCGGTTAGGAACGGGTCGCCATTGAATGTCCACTTTAGATCGTAGTCTAGCTCGTGTTTATCCAGAGTCTCAGTGATGCGTTGAACAATCACTTCATTGCTCAATTCAGTACTGAAACGAAGGTTAAATTGAACGTTAAACTCACCCGGAATCACGTTAGACGCGCCAGTACCTGCCGAAACATTCGGGATCTGGAAGCTAGTCGGAGGGAAGTAGTCGTTACCTTGGTCCCACTCAGTGGTCGCTAATTCATGGATTGCCATAAGCGACTGATGAACTGGGTTGTTCGCTAGGTGAGGGTAAGCGACGTGGCCTTGAGTGCCTTTCACGGTTAGATCGCCAGTGATTGAGCCACGGCGGCCATTCTTCACGACATCACCAACCACTTCAGTACTTGAAGGTTCGCCAACGATACACATATCGATGTTCTCGCCGCGATCCATTAGCGTTTCAACCACGCGAACCGTACCGTTGATGAAAGGGCCTTCTTCGTCTGAAGTAATCAAAAAGCCGATCGAGCCTTTGTGGTCTGGGTTTTCTGCAATAAAGCGCTCAACCGCCACGACCATACACGCTAGCGAGCCCTTCATGTCTGCGGCGCCACGACCGTGAAGGTAACCATCGATAATAGTCGGCTCAAATGGGTGGGTGTCCCATTGTTCTAGCTTGCCTGCTGGTACGACATCGGTGTGACCGGCAAAAGCAAACAATGGTGCTTCTGTACCACGGCGAGCCCAGAAGTTAGTGGTGTCCTCAAACACCATCACTTCGATTTCAAAACCAAGCGCTTTTAATCGCTCGATCATTACATCCTGACAGCCTGCATCTTCAGGCGTTACGGACTGGCGGCTGATCAGGTCTTTAGCGAGTGCCAGTGCTGGACTGTCTGTCATCCTTGAGTGTTCCTTTAATTAAGAGTTAAAAATGGTCGCGTATTGGTCTGCTTTGAAACCAATATGAAGTTGGTCTTCAACTTTCAAGATAGGGCGCTTAATCATCGCTGGGTTTTCTACTAACAGCGCGATTGCGTTTTCTTCGTTAAGGGCGTCTTTTTGTTCTTGAGTCAGCTGACGGAAAGTCGTGCCACGCTTGTTCAGAACCTGCTCCCAACCTAGTGCGTTACAAAATTCAGTCACCATTGCCGCATCGATACCTTGTTTGCGGTAGTCGTGAAAATCAAAAGCAACGTTTTCCGCTTCTAGCCATTTCTTGGCTTTTTTAATCGTGTCGCAGTTTGGGATGCCGAACATGGTGATCGTCATATTATTTCCTTTTCTCTTTGTGCTTTACTTATCGGTTTGCGCTATGGAACGCCCGATTTTGCATTGTTTTTGGCTGTTCAAGCATCCTATCAAGAAGCAACCACTGTGACAAAATCATGCGGCGAATATTTCACAGGTCAGTGCTCTATTGGGCCGTGCCCAGTCGCTCATTCCTCCACCAAACAGCGATAAGAATTATAAAAAACTTGGCTAAATAGCACGGAAAAGTCGAGTTATTGATCAAACGCAACATCTCGCCGAGCAAAAAAGAAATGCTGAATCAGCACCTATTGGAGGTCGTCGACTATATTGAGTAGAAAGATGTATCGCTGGTGGCTTTAAATCTTGGTATTGATACTAAGTCACCGATAAGTCGACTAATGCTTACGATGATAGGTGCAATAGCTAGCTTTGAACGGCAGTTACTTTTGGAAAGGCAGGCTGAAGGGATTGCTTTGGCTAAGAAGAAAGGTCGGTACAAGGGGCGTAAACCCACAGCTAGAATAAAACAAGCGCAGGTGCATAAGTTACTTGCTGATGGTATGAGCAAGAGATAGGTTGCAAATGAATTAAGTATTAGCCTTTCAAGTGTATATCGGGTGGTTCAATAGAGCATGGGAGTGCTACGTTAAGCATTAATTCAGATAAAGGTCTCTGATGGGGGGATAATATGTATTAATGGATTATTTAGCCCGTTTGTCGATAGGCTTATCATAATTTGCCATCATTACGACAAGACCAAAACAGTCGTAGATCTCAAAGCTAAAACAAAAATAAATCAGCATTCTATATAGTTGTGAGTTATATGCGATAATGGAATGTGAAAATACATTTATAACGCTAGGTCATACATGGCTTACACACACTTATCTGACAGTACATTTTGGGTCGCTCTTCAACAAAGGGATGATTTAGAGGCATTTGGTAACTTAAATGCAGCGATGTACGCTATTGAGTTACATGGGCAATATAGTGATATGAGCTCTATTGCTTCCGAAATCATTACTGAAGGTGGGGACGACGAGAATATAGATATACTATTTACTGACGAAGACAATGCTCGAATCTATATGATTCAATCCTTTCAGTCTCCACACTTGCGCCAACAAGGAGCTCGCCCAAACAAAGCACGTGATAGCAGTTATGCCGTTACGGCTTTGTTTGATATGGAGTTAGATCAGATTCCTGAGCGAATTCGGTCTCAGGTCTCGAATGCGAGAGCAGCGATATCGGAAGGAAAAATTCACACCATACACATCTGGTTCCTAAACAATTGCCCAGAGACTGGTGAAAATCAGCGAATAATGAACGGTATTGGTAGCAGTGCGGTATCTACATCACGCACACGCTACCCAGAACAAAAACTGACTATAGATGCTAAAGAGTTTGGGTTAGATACGTTGGACTTACTCTATGAAGCTCAACAGAATTCAATCATTAATTAATGACACTATTGATATTAATAACTCGCCGGGCTTCTTGGAAAAAGATGATGATAACTGGCAGTCATTTAGTACTAGTGTTTCAGGGAGTTTTCTTAAGCAACTATATGATGACTACACAGAAGAAATGTTGTTTAGTGCCAATGTCCGTGGATATATGGGGAGCAATAAAAAAGACCAGTACATAAATGGTCAGATTCAACATAGTGCCGTTAACGAGCCTAATGACTTTTTTGTTTGTAATAATGGTATCACGGCGCTAGTGCATGACTTTCAGGTTGACTACCTTGATGAAGAGCGATCACTGGGTAAACTGAGCAATATAACTGGGATATCTATTGTCAATGGAGCTCAAACAACAGGTTGCCTATCCAACTTAACAAGTCAAGTCGACGAAAATGTAAAAGTTGCTGCAAGATTTATCAAGGTATCTGAAGACAGTAAGATTGATAAGATTACGAAAGCAAACAACTCTCAAAATAAGATACTAGCATCTGACTTTCGTTCGGGGGACGCTGTGCAGGATAGATTGCGACGTGAATTCGTTGCGATACCAGATGCATACTATACTGGTGGATTAAGGTCAAACTTAGCGCCAGCAATCAAGAAAATATCTCTTTCTCCAGAAACCATAGCGCAAATTCTAATTGCTTATCACGACCACCCGAATAGTAGTTATCATGATAAAAAAGATATCTGGGAAACGGACACTCTTTACAATAAAGCATTCGATAGCACAGTGACTGCCCGCCATTTGCTTTTTTTGTACACACTAAATGAAGCTATAAATGAAGTTAAGTCTGAGTATGCAACTAAGTTTCGTCATGGACAATTAATAAGCACGGATGAATCCAAATATGAGTTTCTGAGAAAACCGGGCGTTTCATTCATTATAATTCATGCTATTTCGTCAATTATGGAAATGATTGTAGGTGGACCAGTAGCTAACCCTTATGCTCTAAGTTACAGAGATAGTATAACGAGGGCACAAGCAATTGAGCTATGGGTTGGTGTCGTGAAGCAAGTAATTAAAAGGACAACTCGTTTAATGCCTGCCACAAATAATCGACTTTCTCGCCGACAAGAGATTACAGATGCGATAAGTTCTTTCAGAGAAGACATGGATATGTTCAATGAAGACTTTGATAATTGGTTTGGTGATTTTAAAGGATCACTGAGTATCTGAACGTTTTTGCAACAAGAGTTGTAGTCACATAACTATAGTCTAGTGACAAACATGAAACGACCCTAGAGACCATGTCTCTAGGGTCGTTTTTCTATTTTGGGAAGCCTTTTTCACAGGGTCCAGTCTATTGGAAACTAGTGTCATAACAGATACCATATTCTTAATTTTATAGATGACATATTTTGGATTGGGACTAATGGGTCGGGTTACGCAGATAATTGATTTGTTGAGTGATGAAGCATTTCCTTCTGTTTTACTCTTGGACGGTGCCTGGGGGAGTGGTAAAACACATTTTGTAAATACTGAACTCAAAGGAGCGTTAGAATATAAATTCAAAAAAGATGTACTGTTCTTTTCACTGTACGGCATATCGAGTATTGGAGACTTCAGAGACAAGCTTATTTCATTAATGTTATCCGATGGAGATTCAACAAAGATAGCTACGTTTATGTCTAAAGCTGTTGACGGTTTAGCTCAAAATATGGGAGAGCGAGGGGTCGGAGCTGTAATCTCTGGCGTAGCAGGAGCTTACAAGCATGCTTTGTTTTCTAAACTTAGAGACTATGTACTAATTCTTGATGATTTAGAGAGAGTTTCCCAAGATGAGACCATTAAACATATTTTGGGCGAGTGCTTAAATCTTGCAGAGTCAAAGGGCTTTAAAATTGTCGTTGTGGCGAATGAGGATAAAATTCGATGCAAGGAAGATATCGAAAAGGTATTCGTTGATAAGGTTAAATTTAGCTTAACGAATGAGGAGTTGTTTTCATTTGTTGTTGGTGATTATCAGGATGTTCTCTCTGGCAGTTTAACAAATGAACTTAGTCTATTGGTCTCAACACTAAAAATTAGAAACATTCGAGTACTGAAAAGGGGACTAAACCGCTTTAAAAAACTACATAAACTCGTTGCTAAAGATGATTCGCTTTCTACTGAATTAGCCTTATCCAAGTTACTTGACCAGACTATTCGGACTTGCTACGCAATCTATGAGCGTGGCTTAGACTCAGAGAGTATTGTTTGTGCTGTTGAAACCCAAGTATTCCGTAGAATGGTATCTCGGGGTGAGGATGAATCTGTAGAAAGTGAGTACAAAGAACACGATGAAATTTTTCCGAGTCTTTATACGTCAATTCCAAAGCCTCTAATTGAATTCTGTAGTAACGGTGTCCTTAGCTATGAAAACTTAGCCCAAGACTTCGAGCTGCCTGTAGTAGCGAAACCAATTGAAGCGGTGACGTCATATTGGTCAAGGTTTCGTATAGATGATGATACCTTCAATAAGGGCGTATTAGCTTTGCAAAATGCAATCAATAATCCTCAAACTATGAATATAGCTGAATGGTTCGGTGTTTGTAGCACTTATATATCGCTATTGAGAGACCAAGCAATTGATACAACTTTTGGTGATGAAGCCCAAATAGTGACTATTGCTTCTAAAGTAAAAGTTACAGACTTCCTTCCACTTCCCCGAGATTACGATAGATTCTTGCAAGTAGAGAATTACCTTGAGTTGCAAGATATCTTTGAGTCTAAATACTCAGAGTACTCAAGTTTGTCAGTAGTAAGAGATAGCTCGGAATTTATTGTTAAGTTCAAGCAGTCGCTTGCCAGTGTATATCAAGAGATATCAGAACATAAATCACACAGACCATTACTTAATCATATTGGAATTGGCAATTTCGAACATGCTTTTCGAGAATGGAAGGTTGAGGAATTATTCGATTTTGGAAGGCTGTTATCTAGTAGGTATAATTTTTCTAATCTTGGCGATTTTTTTGCTGATGAACTCGCTGCTATGGATGAGATGTTAGCGTTAATTGAAAGGCTAAAAGAAGAGTGGGGCCCAAGTAGAAGGACGGGCGCGTTGGCTTTGATACAGCAAAGAGTTGAATTAGCTTCAAAAAAGCTCGCTGAAGCAGAGAATAGATAGAGTAAACATTGTTCATTTAAAGTGTGATGGAAATCACGAGTTGAATGGGCGTTGTTATATGTACGGATGTCTCTAAATTGTCTCGCAGTTTGGGATGCCGAACATGGTGATCGTCATATTATTTCCTTTTCTCTTTGTGCTTTACTTATCGGTTTACGCTATGGAACGCCCGATTTTGCATTGTTTTTGGCTGTTCAAGCATCCTATCAAGAAGCAATCACTGTGACAAAATCATGCGGCGAATATTTCACAGGTCAGTGCTCTATTGAGCCGTGCCCAGCCGCTCATTCCTCCACCAAACAGCGATAAGAATGATAAAAAACTTGGCTAAATAGCACGGAAAAGTCGAGTTATTGATCAAACGCAACATCTTGCTGAGCAAAAAAGAAATAATGAATCAGCACAATTTTAGGAGGTGTCAATGGAATTGAGTCCTGTTTTTGCAAGGCGGCTATATTTGGCCTTGTTGGTGGAAAACCTAGAAAGGCCAAATGTACCAAAATTGATCGAAAGAACGGGGTGGCCTCGTCGTACTATTCAAGATGTACTCAAGGCATTACCGGGGATCGGCATCGAACTCATCTTCGTTCAAGATGGTCGACGTCATAACGACGGCTATTACCAACTTTCGGATTGGGGACCTTTTGACAGTCAATGGGTTCTTGAGCGAGAGGGAGATATCGCTAGCAGTCTTGGATTTCGTGCATAAGCCAGCAATTGCTGGCTTTTTTTACGTCTGGAAAACGCTTATTGGCAGCGGTAGGCAGTACCTAGCACGCTGAAAGAAGTCACAAAGTCTTGTGGGGAGACCATGTAAACGGTGTCGGCCTCGAGCAAAGCGGCGTTGTTTTTTAAATCGGCCATCGCACCATGCATCATGGCATCGTTGGTGTAGAACAAGTAACTGTACCAGTGACCTTCGCTGCCCGTGACTTCACCTAAATACTCGCATTGCTCCGGATTGAACTGGCTATCAAAGCGAATCTGAACGTCATCACTTGATGTTGTTGGTAGCGTTGATGGTGACGAACAGCCTATCAAAGCTAGTGCGATGCTTCCTATCATCAAATAACGTTGCATATTATTTCCCCATCACGATGTAAGCCACAAAACCAATCCAACTCAGAACCAATAGTGCCCAAGGTAATACAGCTGGTTTGCTCGTTGGTGCTTCAATATTTGTTGATTCTTGTTCAACGACGTCATCACGTTGACGCTGTTTTTCTCTCTGTTGTTTTTTCTTCGCTTTATCGGCTTGTCGATTACGTTCCTTCTGCTGTTTCTTGTACTGAGCGATGCCTTTTTCAATCCCCTGAGCGATCAGTTTCGTCTGCTCTTTGGTTTGCCCAGGCTTTTGGGTTGATTTGGCAATTTTCATTGCTTCAGTTTGGGTTTCTTGAGAAGGAGCGGGTGCTGCTGTGTTTTTCTTTTTCATGCTTTTTTATCGACGTCACTGTAAATCTTAACTTAGTTTACCTGCGTAAGATGACGAAATGAACTTTAGTTCTCATCTTTGCTGGGTTGCAACTCTTAAGCGATCGGTTAAAGTGGCGTTTTTATGAAACTAAGAAGACGATATTGTGCGTTACTCATTTGATCAGTACGACGCTCATGGATTTTTGAAAGCGCCAATTATGTTATGGCTAGGTTGGATGTTCCTAGCACGCTCTTGGGTGGTGTTTGCCATGGCAGGAGTAAGCAGAGACAGCGGTAGCAAGATACTATCGATTGTTTACCCTGACTCTAATACGTTATACCTCGGACTATCGATGGGTATTCCTAGCCTGTTGCTGATGTGGTTGATGGGCTTGCGTCATCCTGACAGAGGCTGGGTGAATCAAATTACCCGACATGGTCGCGCTATGACTTTGATCTTGTGCGGTATTCAATTGGCTCAGACCATGTATCATGTCTACCTCGAACATGGCGTATTCAACTGGGCTAACGCGCTCACAATTACCCTGTTAACTTGGTTTATGATCTATCTTCTAAATGGAAGATGGGTGAAAGACTGCTTCAACGTGCCACAAGTTGAGCACAGAGAAGAACAGCCATCAAAAAATTAAGAACAAAAATTTCCCGTACGGGGCAATAAAGAGGATATCTCAATGTCACAAGCTCAAACGGCGATTGTGCCTGAAGCAGGACCATTTGCACTTTACACTCAGTTAAAGGTGAACCAAAACCGTGAAAACGTACTGGCGAAACTGAAAGCGCTACCTGAGCTAGTAAATGAGCTAAATGCGAGCCAACCAGGTGCAGACCTAACGATTTCTATCGCATTCACTAAGTCTTTCTGGCAGCACCTAAACATGCAAATGCCAGAAGAGTTGATCGACTTCCCTGAGCTAGGTGAAGGCGACGTGATTGCGCCTGCATCTGATGTTGATGTACTGATTCACTGCCACTCAACTCGTCACGATTTGCACTTCTATGTACTGCGTAAATTCCTAGTGGATACAGCAGAAGATGTAACAGTCGTCGACGAAACTTACGGTTACCGTTACCTAGATGCTCGTGACATGACGGATTTCGTAGATGGCACAGAGAACCCGAAAGGTGATGCGCGTGCTGACGTTGCATTGATCAAAGACGGCGCTTTTGCTGGTGGTAGCTACGTGATGGTTCAACGCTTTGAGCACAACCTTCCTGCATGGAACCGTTTGAATGTCTCTGCTCAAGAGAAAGTCATTGGCCGTACTAAACCAGACTCTATCGAGCTAGAAGACGTTCCAGCTGCTTCTCACGTAGGTCGCGTAGACATTAAAGAAGAAGGTAAAGGTCTTAAGATCGTTCGCCACAGCTTGCCATACGGCACAGCGACTGGTGCACATGGTCTTCTGTTCATCTCTTACTGCAACACTATCCACAACATCAAAGTGATGCTTGAAAGCATGTACGGCGTGACGGATGGCAAGACAGACCAACTGCTTCGTTTCACTAAGGCGGTAACAGGCGCGTACTTCTTCGCTCCATCACAAGAAATGCTAGCGGAATTGGCGATTAAGTAATTTCCTAGAAGCAACGTATACTAAAGCCCTCCGCTCGGAGTAATGCCGTTCGGATA